>WYBJ01000330.1 GCA_011525945.1 Burkholderiaceae bacterium
ACGAGCCTGAATGGATCGATATCGATCCCTCCGGCTCGCGCTTCGCGCTGCAACACCTCTCGCGGTGACTACGGTCACAGCGACGGCGCGTTAGCGCCAAGTCAAATTGTTCTCAGGCTCTGAGTCCGGGACGGGACCATCGGCTCCAAGGAGATGGAAATGAAAAGCGTACGCCAGCTTGCCGCCTTTCTGATCGTTTGTCTCTTTGAACCGCTCGCGTCCGCGCAGCCTTATCCTGCCAAGCCGGTGCGGCTGATCGTACCGTTCGCACCGGGCGGCGGCACCGACATCATTGCACGCCTCGTCGGGCAGCAACTCGGGCAGGACTGGCGGCAAACCGTGGTCGTGGACAATCGCGGCGGCAGCGGCGGCATCATCGGCACCAAGCTCGCGACGGAGGCCGCGCCAGACGGCTACACGCTGGTACTGTGCAGCCTCGGCGTCTCGTACGCGCCGGCGCTCTACCCCGACCTGCCGTTCGACCCGCTGAAGGATCTCGCGCCCGTGTCGCGCGTCGCGCAGCAGCCCTTCGTCTACGCCGTCGTACCCTCGCTCGGCGTGAACTCGATGAAAGAGCTAATCGCGCTGGCGAAGGCGGCGCCGGGCAGCATTCGCTACGGCTCGGGGGGCGCGGGTGGCTCATCGCACCTCGGCACCGAGCTGCTCAAGGTGATGGCCGGCATCGACATGCAGCACATTCCCTACAAAGGCACTGGGCCGGCGCTTACCGCGATGCTCGGCGGCGAGATCCAGGTGCAGTTGATCGGCATCTCCTCAGTCGTACCCTACCTCAAGTCCGGGCGCATAAAAGCGCTCGCAGTGAGCGGCGCGAAGCGCTCCGCTGCTGCGCCCGGAATCCCGACTGTCGCGGAAAGCGGCGTTCCGGGCTACGCGTTCGACGTCTGGTACGGGATGCTCTTCCCCGCGGGCACACCGCGCGCGCTGGTACGCAAGGTCAGCGCCGACATCAACAGCGCGCTGCGCGAGCCGACTCTCGCGCAGCGCTTCACGACGCTCGGCGTCGAGGCGGCGGGCACAACGCCGGAAGAATTTGCGCGGATCCTGCGTGAGGAGATCGCAAAGTGGCGCAAGGTGGTGAAGCAGGCGAACATTCGCGTCGGGTGAGAACCGAAAGGACGAGAAGGATGACCTCGGAAGGATGCTCTCTTCGCATCGCTCAGACATGTCGATTTCCCACAAATTCACCGGTCATTGACGCCGCGCCGCGAGGATCATCCCTCGATCTTCGGGTCGTTAGCGCGTAGGGCGGAAATGCCGTCCGGTGGAGGGCCACAGAATGGAATCGGCAGCGTGTGACGGTTTTCCCGTTTCTGCGGGCACTCGAATACACTTCTCATGTACCGGTGATCAGGGAAATCAGCGAGTATGAAGCGCAGAATTGCGGTCCTCGGAGCGGGCGCTATCGGCAGCAGCGTCGGCGCCGATCTCATCAACGCGGGTTGCGATGTCACCATCATCGACCAATGGCCTGCACAGGTGGAGGCGATGCGGGCTTCTGGCCTGCATATCGAGATGACGGACGGCGACCTCAGGGTGCCGGTGCGGGCGCTACATCTGTGCGATCTCGCCTCGTCCCACCTGGAGTTCGATATCGTCCTGATGGCGGTCAAATCGAACGACCATCGCTGGCTGGCGGAATTCATCAAGCCCTACCTCAGGAGCGACGGCGTGTTCGTCGCCATCCAGAACGGCATGAATGACGATTCGATCGCCTCGATCATCGGTCGCGAGCGCACGATGGGTTGTGTCGTCGAGCTGTCGGCCGAAATATTCACGCCCGGCCTGGTGCAGCGCAATACCACGCATGCGGGCACCTGGCTCACGGTAGGCGAACTCGATGGCTACTACACTGCGCGCGTGAAAGAGATCCAGTCCGTCTTGAGCAGCGTGGGGCGATGCGATGTCACCGGAAATATCTACGGGGCGAAGTGGACGAAGCTCATCGCCAACACGATGACGATGGGACCGCATGGGTTGCTGGGGCTCAGGAATGCCGAGGCGATCGAGTTGCCCGGAATGGCCGACATCTCGGTGGAAATCGGCAGGGAATCGCTCGCAGTCGGCACTGCACTCGGCTACCGCATCGAGCCGATCTTCGGACTGCGCGCCGACGAGTTCGCGGGATCCAGTGATGAGAACCTGGCAACGGCCAGGAAGACGCTGCTCCGCCACGTGGGCGGGCGATCGCGCACCGCCGCCATCCAGGACCACCTCAAGGGCCGCAAGAGCGAGATGGAGTTCATCACCGGTCTCGTGTCGCGCAAAGCTAGGGAGTTCGGCATTCCCACGCCGTTCAACGACGCGGTCGCGGAGATCGACCGGCAGATCAATCGAGGCGAGATCAGGATGGAGCCTTCGAATTTTGATCTGCTCAAAAGAAAAACGGGGATGGCGTAAGGATCGCGCGGGATGCCTGCCAGACGGGATTTTTGAGGGCAAGGTACGACATAAGAGCCCTATCCGCCCGACGGACCCGTTGCCCCGAGTCGCGCGGGTTCTCGCCTGTTGAACTGCCTGCGACAGCCGATGTCACCCCTGTTCGCGATCGTGCCGTTGGTGTACAGCGTCGCCGCCTTCGGCCAGGCGGTCGAACGCTACGAGGGCGCCTGCGATGCCTCGGCTGCCTTGGCTCTCGATGCACGCCATTTCGTCGTCGCGGGCGACGAGAAGAACGTGCTGCGCATCTACGAACGCGAGCGTCCGAAGGCGGTCGCCAAGGTGGCGCTGGGCGGTTTCCTGCGCACTGACGGCAACGAGGCCGACCTCGAGGCTGGAACGCGGATCGGCGAGCGCATCTACTGGATCGGCTCGATGAGCCGTGACGGCAAGGGCCGGCCGGCGCCAGCACGCGACCGCTTCTTCGCGACCGACATCGATCACGGCAGCACGCCGCCGAAGCTGCGCCCGGTGGGCAACGCGCCGGTGCACCTGCGCGATGCGATCGTCTCGAGCGACGCCGGGCGCGAATGGCGACTCGCGCAGGCGGCCGGCAAAGCGCCCGAGGCACCGGGTGGCCTGAACATAGAGGGCCTGACGCACACCGATGACGGCGCGCTGCTGATCGGCTTTCGCAACCCGCTGCGCGCAGGCAAGGCACTTGTGTTGCCGCTGCTGAACCCGCGCGAAGTCGTCGCTGGACAGGCGCCGCGCTTCGGGCACGCGATTGCGCTGGATCTCGGCAGGCGCGGTATACGTTCGATGACACGCACGGCCGACGGGTACTTTGTCGTCGGCGGTCCGATCGCCGACGATGGCAGCTTCGCGCTATTCCATTGGCGCGGCGGCAGCGACACGCCGCAGGTTCTCGCGCAGCCGGTGCTCGGCGCGCTGCGCCCCGAGGCGCTCTTCGGCTGGCCCGGCGGCGTGCAGTGGCAACTCCTCAGCGACGACGGCGGCGTCGTCGAAGATGGCAAGCCCTGCAAGAAGCTGGAGACCCACGAGCAGGGCTTTCGCAGCCTGAGCTTCACGCGCTGATCGGCGCGCGCCCGTCGTGCGGACTCGCCAGGTGAACCGCACGCGACACCCGGAGCGGCGCGTCCGCCTCGAGTGACGATGGCGCGACGCGTCGCCGCTAACCCTCCTTTCCCCTCGACGTTCCCCTCTTCCTGCGGGCGGGACTGCACCAATAGCCCTGCTCGCTCCGTAATAAACTCGATGCTCTCGGCGGAGGGAATCTCATGGCAGCGAATCAGATGCTGGTGCTGAAGGAATTGCGCGGGCGATTCGGGGTGCATCGGATCGTCGATCTTGCCGCCGCGGCGGGCGGCGATGCCGCGCTTGCACGCATGCCGTGGTGTCACCGCGTGCTGCTGGAGAACGTTCTACGCCAGCCTGATGCGGCGCGTGTCGCGGCGGCGCGCGATTCGCTGGTCGCATGGCCCGCGAGCGCGCGGTCTACGGCGGAAATCGACTTTGTGCCGCTGCGCATCCTCATGCACGACACGACCTGCGGGCCGGCGCTGGTCGACATCGCGGCGATGCGCGATGCGCTCGCCGAGGCGGGCGGCGATCCGAACCAACTCAATCCTGCGGTGCCAGTAGCCAGCTCGGTCGATCACTCGGTGGCGCTGGACCGAACCGGCTCGCCCGATGCGCTTGCGTACAACATGAAAGTCGAGTTGAGCCGCAATGCCGAGCGCTACCGCTTCATGAAGTGGGCGGGCGAGGCGCTGCGCGGGTTTCGCGTCTATCCGCCGGGGACGGGTATCATGCACACGCTCAATCTGGAGCGCTTGGCGAGCGTCGTGACGACGCGGATGTCGGACGGCGTCTCGTGGGCGCTGCCCGATACGCTCGTCGGTACCGACAGCCATACGCCGATGGTGAACGGGATCGGTGTGCTCGGGTGGGGCGTGGGCGGTATCGAGGCCGAGGGCGTGATGTTCGGACTGCCGGTGTCGCTACGCATTCCCGAGGTATTCGGCGTGCGCTTGGAGGGCGCGCTACGCCCCGGGACGTCGGTCACGGATCTCGCACTGGTCGTGACCGAGCGCTTGCGCAATGCCGGTGTCGCGGGGGAGTTCGTCGAGTTCTTCGGCCCGGGCGTCGCGGCGCTCAGCGCCAGCGAGCGCGCGGTCGTTGCCAACATGGCGCCCGAGTACGGCGCGAGCACGGGTTGCTTTCCGATCGACACGCGCACGCTCGATTATCTTCGCGCCACCGGTCGCGGCGACGAAAAGCTCGCGCTGATCGAGGCGTACGCGCGCGTGAACGGTTTATGGTACGACGCGGCGGCGACACCGACTTATACTCAGGTCATCGAGATTGCGCTCGAGCGCATCAGTCCTTCTCTCGCCGGGCCGCGGCGGCCGCACGACCGGTTCGACGCCGCAGACGCCCCGCGCGTGCTTGGAGCGGCGCTTAGAGGGATCCCCGAGCCGCGGTCGAGTTCCGCGCAGGCTATTCCGGCGGATGCAGTTGCGATCGCGGCCATCACGTCTTGCACCAACACGACCGACATGGGCCTGCTGATCACGGCCGGCCTGCTCGCCCGTAACGCCCGCAGCAAGGGTCTCGCGCCGCCGCCGTGGGTCAAGACCTCGTTGGCTCCGGGCTCGCCCGCTGCCGCGCGCCGGCTTTCCCGTGTCGGTTTGCTGACGGATCTGGAGGCGCTCGGTTTTGCCATCGCCGGCTACGGCTGCACCACCTGCATCGGTAATTCCGGGCCGTTGCACGATGATCTGAGCGCTGCGATCGAGCGCGGTGCCGCCGAGCCGGTGGCGGTACTGTCGGGCAACCGCAACTTCCCGGGACGCGTGCATGCGCAAATCGATTCGGCGTTGCTGGCTTCGCCGGCTATGGTGGTAGCCTATGCGCTCGCCGGTCGCGCGCTGGTCGATGTTACGCACGACGTGCTCGGAACCGATCCGC
>WYBJ01000331.1 GCA_011525945.1 Burkholderiaceae bacterium
AGGCGGTGAAGGCAAGCGAGGCGCAGGTCGTCGAGGCGCGCGCGGCAGCCGCCAATGCGCGCGCCCAATACGAGCGCTCGAAAGCACTCGTCGTGCAAAACTTCATCAGCCAGGCGGCGCTCGACAAGGCCGAAGCCGAGTACAAGGTAGCGCAGGCGCGCGTCGCGGCCTTACTCGCCGGCGCTGGCCAGGCGGCCACCGAGCACAGCTTCACCGCCATCGTCGCGCCCTACAGCGGCGTCGTTTCCGCGCGCCACGTCGAGCTCGGAGAGATGGCTACCCCCGGCAAGGCGCTCATGACCGGCTTCGATCCCTCGACCTTGCGCGTGGTCGCCACCGTACCCCAGACGCACCTGCCGGCGATCCACGCCGGCGCTGCGGCGCGCATCGAGGTGCCCGCAACCGATAGCTGGTTCGACGTGGCGAAAATCGTGGTGGTGCCGTCGGCCGATCCGCGCACGCACACGACGCGCGTGCGCCTCGAGCTGCCGCCGCAGACCCGTGGCCTCTACCCGGGCGTGTTCGCGCGCGCGCACTTCGTCGTGGGCAAGGCCACGCGGCTGCTGGCGCCGCGCGCGGCGATCGTTCGTCGCAGCGAGCTGACCGCGGTCTACGTGATCGACGCGAGCGGCGCGGCGCAGTTGCGGCAGGTTCGTCTGGGCGAGGCGGGCGACGCTCGCTTCATCGAGGTGCTCGCCGGGTTGCGGCCGGGCGAACGCGTCGCCCTCGATCCGATCGCAGCCGGCATGGCGGGCATCGCCGGTTCCGCGGCCCGGCGAGCGAGCTCCGACGCCGGCCATTGAGCGATGAACGGGGCGCATCCTAGAGTCGACGCGCACGTCGGGATCTCGGGGCGCGTGGCGGCCTATTTCCAGGCGTCGCGCCTCACGCCGCTGCTCGCGCTGGTGGCGCTGCTGCTCGGGGTGTTCGCGCTCATGGTGACACCGCGCGAGGAAGAGCCGCAAATCAACGTTACCATGGCGAACGTCTTCGTGCCCTTCCCAGGCGCTTCGGCGCAGGACGTCGAGGCGCTGGTCGCAACGCCGGGCGAGCAGGTGCTCGCGCAGATGAGCGGCGTCGAGCACGTGTTTTCCGTTTCCCACCCGGGGATGGCGGTGCTCACGGTGCAATTCGAAGTAGGAGTCCCGCGTATCGATGCGCTGGTGCGCCTCTACGACACCATCTATTCCAATCGCGATTGGGTATCACCCAACCTCGGCGTACTCGATCCGATCATCAAACCCAAGGGCATCGACGACGTCCCCGTGGTCGCCCTCACGCTGTGGCGCGAGCAAGGTGCCGCTGGCGCCTTCGAGCTCGAGCGCATCGCGCATACGGCGGAAGCCGCGTTGAAGCGTGTGCCCGGCACTCGCGAGGTGCGAACCCTCGGCGGCCCGGGACGGGTGCTGCGGGTGTTGCTCGATGCGGATCGGCTGAATGCGTTCGGGATCTCGGCGATCGACGTAAGCCGTGCGCTGCAGCTCGCGAACGTCTCCGCGCCGACGGGCACGCTGGTGCGCAACAACGCCGAGATCGTGGTGGAGACCGGGAACTACCTCGAATCCGCCGCCGACGTGCGCTCGCTTCTCGTCGGCACGCACGAGTCGCGGCCGGTCTATGTCTCGGACGTTGCAGCGGTGACCGACGGACCCGACCGGCCGGGGCGCTATGTCTGGATGGGTATCGGCCCGGCGTCGGGCGAGGCCATGCGGGCGGGCGTTGAGCATCCTGCCGTCACGATACAGATTACCAAGAAGCCGGGAGAGAATGCGGTTGAAGTCGCCGAGCGCGTGCTGGAGCGCGTCGAAGCATTGCGCAACACGGTCATTCCGGCCGACGTGCACGTGAGCGTAAGCCGCAATTACGGCGCCACCGCAAACGACAAGGCGCAACAACTGATCCACAAGCTCGTCTTCGCGACCCTTTCGGTCGTGGCGCTGGTCCTCGCCACGCTTGGCTGGCGCGAGGCGCTGATCGTGGGCACGGCGGTGTTTCTCACGCTCGCGGTGACCTTGTTCGCGTCCTGGATGTGGGGCTTCACCTTGAACCGGGTCTCGCTGTTCGCGCTCATCTTCTCCATCGGCATTCTGGTCGATGACGCGATCGTCGTGGTCGAGAACATCCACCGGCGCCGCACGCTGCACGGCGGCAGCCTCGCAGCCGTCATCCCCCAGGCGGTCGACGAGGTCGGCGGCCCGACGATCCTCGCCACTTTTACCGTCATCGCCGCGCTCCTGCCGATGACGTTCGTCACCGGTCTCATGGGCCCGTACATGAGTCCGATCCCGATCAATGCCAGCATGGGAATGCTGATCTCGCTCGCGATCGCGTTCACGCTCACGCCCTGGCTCGCGCTGAAGCTGCTGCGCAGCGCCGAGGACGCGCATGCGCCCGCGCGGGAGAGCCGGTTCGAGCGCCTGTTCGCCCGGCTGATCGGACCCTTCGTAGCATCTGCCTACGCGCGGCGCAACTGCTGGCTGCTGCTCGGCGCGGTGCTTGGGCTCATCGTCGCATCGGTTTCGCTCGCCGCCGCGCGCGTGGTGGTGCTGAAGATGCTGCCGTTCGACAACAAGTCGGAATTCCAGGTTGTCGTCGACATGCCGGCTGGAACGCCGCTCGAAATCACCGCCAGCGTACTGCACGAAATGGGCGCATACCTCGCCACCGTACCTGAAGTCACGCACTACCAGGCATATGCCGGCGCGGCCTCTCCGATCAACTTCAACGGGTTGGTGCGGCAATACTACTTGCGCGAGCGCGCCGAGCTGGGCGACATCCAGGTCAACCTCGCCGGCAAGGACGCGCGCAGCCGGAAAAGCCACGAGATCGCGCAGGCGCTGCGGCCCGGATTGGAAACACTCGCCGAGCGCTGGGGCGCCGCCGTGAAGGTGGTCGAAGTGCCGCCTGGCCCGCCCGTGCTTGCACCGATCGTCGCCGAAGTGTACGGGCCCGACGAAGCGGGACGCGTGCGCGCGGCAAAGCAGGTGCGGGAAGCGCTCGCCGCGACGCCGGGAATCGTGGCGGTCGACGATACGGTCGACGACCCCGCGCCGCGTATCGTGCTCAAGGTCGACCAGAGCAAGGCGTCGCTCGCCGGGGTGACCCGCCGCGACGTGGTCGAGACCGTACGCATCGGCTTGTCGGGGGTGAACGTGACGCCTCTGCACGATGGCGATTCGAAGTATGAAGTGCCGATCCGGCTCTCGCTGCCGCCCGAGCGCGCAGGCGAGCTCACCGAGTTCCTCAAGCTCTCGATCCGGACCGCAGCAGGTACGCTGGTGCCGGTTTCCGAGGTGGTGATCCCGGTCCGCGCTGAGCGCGACCGTCCGCGCTACCACAAGGATCTGCTGCCGATCGTATACGTCCTCGCCGACCCGGCGGGCCGGATCGACAGCCCGCTCTACGGCATGTTCGCCGCACGCGGCCGCATCGCGGGCCAGACGCTCGAGGGCGGCGGACGACTCGGAGAGTACTTCATCCGCCAGCCCGCCGACCCGTACCGCGAGTACGCCATCAAGTGGGACGGCGAGTGGCAGGTGACCTACGAAACGTTCCGCGACATGGGCATCGCGTACGCGCTCGGTCTGGTGCTCATCTACCTGCTGGTGGTCGCACAGTTCGGCTCGTACCTCGCACCGCTCGTCATCATGGCGCCGATCCCGCTCACCCTGATCGGCGTGATGCCCGGGCACGCCGCTCTCGGTGCGAACTTCACCGCCACCTCGATGATCGGCATGATCGCGCTCGCCGGCATCATCGTGCGCAATTCGATTCTGCTGGTCGACTTCGTCAGGCTGCGCAGTGCCGAGGGCGTGCCGCTCGCCGATGCCGTCGTCCAGGCCGCGGCAGCACGCGCGAAACCGATCGCGCTCACCGCTGCGGCGGCGATGCTGGGCGCCATGTTCATCCTCGACGATCCGATCTTCAACGGGCTCGCGATCTCGCTCATATTCGGCATCCTGGCCTCCACGCTGCTCACACTGATCGTGATCCCGGTGCTGTACTTCACCCTCTATCGGGGGAAGCCTTGATATGAACATGGCATGGCGCGATACGCTGTCATTCGACGTGTCTGCAATCCTTGCGGTTGGGCAGCAGGCTGGGCATTTGATTTCCAGCCGCAAGTTCCTCTCCGAACTCAGGCGTCGGGCCGCCTTCGATCAGCCTCGAGGAGAGAACACCAGAAAGAACTGCTAGTGCAGGAAGTCGTGCTCGGTGACGAATGAGGCTTCGGCGCGCACCCGTTCTTTCACGCCAAGCGTGTGGGCGCCACGCGCCCGCTGGCAGGTCTGCCCCGAAAGATAGCAGCGGCTTGATCCGAGCCGTCGATACCTCACCGGAAACGCCGCGACGCGCGAGAAACTGAGCCGCGTTTGACGCGCGTCAAGCCTCGAGTCGAAGCCCATGAGTAAGATGGATCTTCGCATCCGGAGTGATGCGAACCCATCGCGACAATCTTGGAGAATCAAATGGCCAACATCAGACCTTTTGACGTTTTTCCGACCGGCCTGGAAGACTTCTTCAAAGGCACTTTCCTACGCCCGGTGCGGTTCGATCTCGATCAGCCCGACATGCAGATCAAGCTCAACGTCACCCACGGCGAAGGCGCCTACAGCGTCGACGCCGAGATGCCTGGAGTCAAGAAGGACGATATCCATGTCACTATTGAAGGCTCGCTGGTTACCATCGCGGGAGAGGTGAAAAAGGAGAAGGAAGAGAAAAAGGGCGACAGAGTCATACGCTCCGAGCGCTATTTCGGCAAGATCGAGCGCAGCTTCTCTCTGCCGCAAGACATCGACGCAGCGGCAGTGGCGGCCAAGTACGAAGACGGCGTGCTGAAGCTCACCTTGCCCTTGCGCGAGAAGCAAGCCGGCAAGACCATAAAGATCGCATAAGTCGGCTGCGCGTTCGCGGCGCCCGACATCGTCTGGGCCGCAAGCAGCCGTAGGCGAGCGCTGCGACCACGACAAGTGCGCGGTCGCTGCGATGCTGCGCGAAGCTGACGATCGGCAGCGACTCGGCACGCCAATTTCGCTCGGTTTCCGGGTCTTTCGCCAGACGCACGGGTCCGTAATGCACGGGCGTCTACGCTTGTCCCGATCGATCCCGGGACAAGCGTCAGGCTTTCGGCCATAATTGGCCGAAAGCCCACTTCCCGAGGACATTGCATGGCACACGAGCGTTTCGAGATGACGATGCTCTCCCCGCTACCCGAGTATCTCGATGAAAGGATATCGGCGAGCGGGCTCGCGCAGCGGCCGGCCACCCTCGATGGCAAGATCGTCGGACTACTGCCGAACTGGCGGCCTTCGGCAATCCATATCCTCAAAGCCGTCGGCGCACTGCTCGAGCGCAAGTTCGACCTGAAGGCGCTCGTAGTCGAGCAGCCGGTGCGCGAGCTGCCCATAAGAACTGGCAAGCTCCTCGATACGATGCGCGACACACTCGACCGCTTTGCGTCGCGCGTCGATGTGGCGATCACCGCGACCGGCGACTGAGGCTCGTGTACGACGTGGTGTAGCCACGTCACGCCTGCTCTTGAAACCCGCGGCATCCCGACGGTGATGATCGCGACCGACACGTTCGCGCGCTTCGGACGGCGTATGGCCGCGACCCAGGGTTGTCCCTATCTCGTGATCGCCGAGACGCCCAACCCGATCCGGCAACTCGATGCCGATGCGCTGCGCGTGCGCGCCGAGGCGATGTTGCCAACAGTGGTCGACGGCCTCACGCTGCCGCCGGATGAAATCGAACGGCGCATGCAGGACTTCGCGCGCGGCCAGATTCGGCCCGAAGGCGTGGTGCGTTCGTCGACCGCGGTATAGCCGTAGCGTACTGCACGGTTGCCGCAATGGTGCGGTACACGCCGGAACTCGCGCGCGGACGCCGTGCGGCCGGTATGGCGAATAGACGGAGGTCAGGTGTCGCAACAACAGATCCATCTCGAAGCCGATAATCTCGCCGATCTTCTGCTGCGCGCCTACGAAGCCGCGTACGAGCAGGGCTGGACCGACGGTCTGCCGGTGATTCCGGCGATTCCCGAACTGGTCGACCGCTTCGTCGCTGCGTCCGGCCGGGCCGGCGGCGGCGTGATCGGTCTCGTACCCCCGCGCAAGGGCCGTGCGACGGTGCGCTCGGCCGCCGTGAATGCCGTCATGGCCGGTTGCCGCCCCGAGTACATGCCGCTCATTCTCGCCGCGCTGGAAGCCATGCTGGACCCGGCGTACCCGCTCGAGTTCATGCAGGTGACGACCAATCCGATGACGCCGTTCCTGCTCGTGAACGGGCCGATTCGGCGCGAGCTCGAGGTCAACTGCGGCACCGGCTGCCTCGGTCCGGGCTGGCGCGCGAACGCCACCATCGGCCGCGCGATCCGGCTCATGATGATCAATCTGGGCGGGGCGCTGCCGGGCGTTTATTCAAAGGTGAGCTTCGGCTCGCCGCTGCGTTATTCGTACATCTGCGGCGAAAACGAAGAAGAGAGCCCATGGGCGCCGTTTCACGCCGAACGCGGCTTCGCGCGCGAGGACAGCACCGTCACGGTTTTCAAGGCTTCGAACTTCTGCAACATCTCCGGCGGCGAAGGCGTCGGCGCGGACGAGATCCTGCGCCAGATCGCCACAAACATGCCGCCGATGTACGGCGGCGGCGATGGCGTGCTGCTGCTGATCGGCATCAATCACGCTCACTCGCTGCACGAAGCCGGTCTCTCGAAGCAGGACATCCGGCAACGACTGTGGGAGCTCGCGCGCCTGCCGGCATCGCATTTCGCCGCTGATTTCGCGCAGATCGAGACCGCGGCCGGTCGTGGCGACGGCGCGAGCGTCTGGCGTGCGCGCAAGCCCGAGGAGATCTATCTTGCGGTGGCCGGTGGCGCGGGACCGCAGGACGTTTACATCGGCGCCGGCATGCCGCAGACGCGCGTGGTCCGGCGGGGCTGAGCGCGCGCGCACGATCGGTCGAACGCGCCCGCCACGCATCCGGGGAGACGGGCAACGCGCACGAACGTGCGACCCGCGCCCTGTGTCATCGATTGATGTCGATGTTCGCCGCCTTGACCACCTTCTTCCACTTGACCTGGCAGTTCGCGTCCATCGGGACACTCGCGCTGCGTGCCTTCGCCCTCACGCGGCCTTCACCGCTGCGGCGGCGCCACTGCCGGCAATGCGTCCGAACACCGTGCCGGATACGAGGCCGGTGCCGGCGGGGTAGTTGAAGTAGAAGATGCCGCCCACGAGCTCGCCCGCTGCGTACAAACCGGGTATCGGCCGATAGCCGAGATCGAGCACCTGTCCGGTCGTGTGATCGATGCGCAGCCCACCGAACGTGAACGTGATGCCGCAGGTCACGCCATAGGCTTCGAACGGTGGCGTGTCTAGGGTGTTCGCCCAGTTCGATTTCGGCGGCTCGATCCCGCGCGTTGCGCGCCCGTCGCGGATCGCCTGGTTGAACGGCACATCGCTCATCACCGCCGCGTTGTACGCGCGTACCGTCCTCACGAACGCTTCGGCATTGACGCCTTCCATCTTCGCCGCCAGCTCTTCGAGCGTATTGCCCACGGCACGGGTCACGTTGCGCCCGCCGTACTCCTGACTCAGCAGCGATTTCACTTTGGCATCGAACACCTGCCAGGCGAACTGGCCGGTCTGCTTGAGCACTTCCGCGCCGTACTTGGCGTAGGTGTAATTGTAGAAATCCTCGCCCTCGTCCACGAAGCGCTTGCCTTCAGCATTGATCATGATGGAGTAGGGGTAGCTGTGCCGATACGGTGCATGATGGTTCTCGACGTCGCCGAACTCCGGCGCATGCCGCTCCCACGATACCGCGTGACGGCCGGACCAGTTTCCGTAAGGGCAGGCGCCGATGTCGAGCGCCATTCGTATGCCTTCGCCAAGGTTGTGCCGCGTACCGCGCACTTTCGCGAGTTCCCAGCCCGGCCCCAGGTAGCGCGTGCGCCACTCCGGGTTGGATTCGAATCCGCCGCACGCGAGCACAACCGCCTGCGCCGGAAACTCAACGACCTTGCCCTCCTGCTTGGCCCGCACACCGCGTACGTGCTCACCATCGAAGATCAGAGAAACCGCCCGCGTTTCGTAGAAGATGCTGACGCCCTTTTTCTCCGCAGTGCTGGTGAGATTCGCCACCAGACCGGCGCCGCCGCCATTGACCGTAAGCGGGAAGCGGCCGAAGAACTTGCGCTTGCCGTCGATCACGACCGACTGGGCGCGGTAGTTCGGGATGAACTTCGCGCCCTGGCCGCGCAGCCACACCATGCCTTCGTGGCTCTTGGTGATCAGCGTCTCGCTCAGATCGGGATCGGTGCGGAAACCGGTAACCCGATAGAGATCCTCGTAAAACTCCTCGATGGTGTTGCTATCCCAGTCGGTGCTTCTTGCCTCGTCTTCCGGAATGTCGGCAATCCTCTGCAGGTCCTCCACGCGGCTGTAGGCGAACCTCATCACGCCGCCGGCAAAGCGGCTGTTGCCCCCGGACTCCTCGATCGGCGCCGCCTCCAGCATTGCCACCGACGCGCCCATGTCTCGCGCCGACAGCGCCGCGCACAGCGCCGCGTTGCCCTTCCCCACCACGACCACGTCGAACGTCTTCACGGACCAGACCTCACCTCGGATGTGACGTGAATATCAAGCTGCGCGCTGCTTCGCCGCCGCGGGCGCATTACGAACTTTCTCGAGTATTCCTGTCGCCTCGAGATCCGCGCGCATCTGCTCTTTTTGTGCAGCCGCGATCCCGGTGCACGGCGCTCGCACCGGCCCGCCCTTCATGCCGAGGAGCTCCATCCAGAATTTCAGCTCGGCCGACGGCACTCGCCCGTTTGCCGTACCGTATCCGGGGATCCACTTCGACAGCGCGGTGCGCAGCGGATTGAGGCTGCGTGCGATCTCGATCGCCTTGTTGTAATCGCCGGCCATCGCCGCGCGGCTGTAGTCGTTCACCGGAAGGTAGCCGGGCACCTGAAAGAGGTGAGGGCAATAGTTGAGCAGCCACTGATCGCCCATGACGCTCATGTTGTAGACCCAGGGCGCCTCGTCGGCCACGCTGATCTCGAGCTGGTCGCCCACCGCCGCGCGCAGCGCGATAGTGGAGGCGATCTTCGATACGCCCTGCTTGAAGGCGCAGATGTTCGGGATCTCCGCCAGCCGCTTGGCGAGCGGGGCGCTGATCGGGTAGGTCGCCTCGGTGTTGAACAACACGACCCCGATGTCGATGCGCTCGCAGATGTAGCGGTAAAACTCGAAGATTGGGTCGTCTCCGCGCGCCGCCACGTACGGCGTCAGGATGATGACGAAATCGATGCCGACCGACTGCGCGTGGCGCGCGAGCGCGATCACCTCGTTCGGGTTCTGGTGGTGGCAGCCGGCGATCAGCGGGACACGGCCTTTCGCGGTCTCGACGTTGATCTCGTGGACACGCATGCGCTCCTCGTTCGTCATGGACCAGAATTCCGCGACGTTGCCGATGCAGTAGTGGCCGTCGAGCTGCAGAGACGAAATGCAATGCTCGAGATTGAACGCGGTCGCCGCCTCGTCCAGACGATCGTCCTCGGTGAAGTTCGTCGGCAGCGCCGTCCACACGCCCTTGAGCAGGGCTCGCGCCGCTTCCTTCGCTTCGTGTTTGCGGTACTTCAT
>WYBJ01000332.1 GCA_011525945.1 Burkholderiaceae bacterium
GTCGATTTTTCGCACCGTCGAAATTGGGATCTGAAAAATGAGAGGACGGAAGCCCACGGCGCCGGCCCTCAAAGTCATCGCCGGCACCGCCCGACCTGACCGAGAGGCGCCGGATGCGCCGCAGTTCGAGCAGGTCACGCAGTTCCCGGAGCCGCCGCAGCACCTGAACCCGGACGGGGCGGCGATGTGGCGCGAGTTGGGCCCGCAGCTCGTCGCCGCGCGTGTTCTGCAGACGGTCGACCTGTACGCGCTCGAGCAGCTCTGCTACGCCTGGCAGCGGTTTCGCGCGAAGGCGAAGGCGGGCATGGACATGACGGCGGCCGAGGACACGGCGCTCAAGGCGCTGTTCTCCGAGTTCGGCATGACGAACGCGAGCCGGCGCCGCGTGACCGCCGGGCCCGAGGCGCTGAAGAGCAACAAGTTCGCGGCGAACGGCAAGCGTGGCGCGTGACTACGTCGCGATCGCCGTCGAGTACGCGCGGGCGGCGGTCGCGGACAAGCGGGGCAAGCGGCACGGCCGGCTACTGCGGCTCGGTGCGCAGCGGTTCCTCGACGACCTGAAGCGGGCGAAGAAGAAGGGCGCGCCGTTCCGGTTCGATGAGTGGCACGCGACGGACGTGTGCGACTTCATCGAGAAGCTGCCGCACGTCGAAGGGAAGTGGGACACGCCGGAAATCGTCCTGCACCCGTCGCAAGTGTTCTTCCTCGTGAACCTCTTCGGGTTCAGAAAGCCGGACGGCTCGCGGCGGTTCACGTCGGCGCTGTTCGCGGTCGCGAGGAAGAACGCGAAGTCGACGCTCGCCGCGGCGATCCTGCTGTACTGCGAGTGCTGCGAGAACGAGGAGGGCGCGCAGGTTATTTCGGCGGCGACCACGTTCCCGCAGGCGTCGATCATCTTCGGCGTTGCGAAGCGTATGGTCGAGAAGACGCGCGATCTGCGCGAGGCGTTCGGGCTGGAGGTGTTCTCGAAGTCGATCGCGCGCGCGGAGGTGGGTGCCTCGTTCAAGCCGATCCACGCGAAGGCGTCGACGCAAGACGGCCTGAACCCGTCGCACGTGGGCTTGGACGAGATCCACGCGCACAAGACACCGGACCTGCTGAACGTGCTCACGTCGGCGGCCGGCGCGCGGGCGAATCCGCTGTGGCTGTACACCACGACCGAGGGCTACACGAACCCCGGCCCGTGGGCTGAGATTCGGCAGTTCGCGAAGCAACTGCTCGAGGGGGTGTTCAGGGAGACCGCCGACCACTTCCTCGCGGTGTTCTTCGCGGTCGACGACGACGACGCAGACTTCGATGAAGCGGCGTGGCTGAAGGCGAACCCTCTCGCCGACGCAAACCCGCACTTGCTTGCAGCGATCCGCAAGGAAGCGGTCGAAGCGAAGGCGATGCCCTCGAAGCTCGCCGAGTTCCAGATCAAGCGCCTGAACCGACCGGCGTCGGCGGCAAACGGCTGGATCCTGCTGCCGAAGTGGAAGGCGTGTGACGGACCGGTCGACCTGGAAGCGCTACGCGATGTGCCGTGCTGGGGCGGTCTGGATCTGGCGAGCACGAGCGACCTGTGCTCGATGCGGCTGGTGTGGCGCGTCGACGGGAAGCTCTTCACATGGGGGCGTCGCTGGGTGCCGTCGCGGGCGGTGGCGCAGCGCACCGAGCGCGGTACCGTGCCCTATGCCGGATGGGTTGCGGCTGGGCTGCTCGAGCAGACCGATGGCGACGTGACCGATTACAGCGTGATCGAGGCTGCGGTGCTTGACGCGATGGAGCGCTTTCGCGTGCAGCTGTTCGCCTTCGACGAGTGGAACGCGACGCAGCTGGTCAGTCGACTCCTCGATCAGCAGGTTCCGATGATCAAGTTCGTGCAGGGGCCGAAGTCGTATCACCCGGCGATGCAGGAGCTGGAACGCGCCTACATCTCGGGGAACCTCGCGCACGGCGGCGACCCTGTGCTCACTTGGTGCGCCTCGAACCTAGTTGCGCGAAGGGACCAGAACATGAACATGGCACCGGACAAGCGTAAGAGCGCGGAGAAGATCGACGATATGACCGCGCTGCTCATGGCGATCGGCGTCTCGCTGACGGCGGAAGCCGAAACCGACATCGGCGCGTTCTTCGCCGATCCGGTGGTCGGATGAGTGCGCGCGCGGCGAAGCCCGGGCGCATCCGCGCTGCTCTGCTCGGGTGGCTCGGCAAGCCCTTCGGCCTGACCGACGCCGACGCCTGGGCGGCGCTGTCCGGCGCGACGGTCGGCGGCGTGCAGGTCAACGCGCAGACGATGCTCACGATCTCCGCGGTGTGGGCGTGCGCGCGGCTGATCTCCGAGACGATCTCGACGCTGCCGCTGTCGATGTACGAGCGCGCGAGCGGCGGCAAGCGCATCGCCACGCAGCACCCGCTGCACTTCGTGATCCACGATCAGCCGAACGCCGACACGACGGCGGCCGTGCACTGGGAGGCGATGGTCGCGGCGATGCTTCTGCGTGGCAATGCTCGCTGCGAGAAGCTGATGGTCGGCTCGCGCGTGGTAGGGCTGCAGTTCCTCGACCCGTGCCGTCTGTGGATCGGTCGTGGCGCCGATGGAAAGAAGGAGTACCGCTACACCGAGCGGGACGGCAAGCAGCGAATCATCCCGCGCGACCGGATCTGGAACGTGCCGGGCTTCACGCTCGATGGCATCGAGGGTGTGTCGGTCCTCGCCTACGGCGCGCGCGTGTTCGGTTCGGCGCTCGCCGCCGAGACCGCTTCGACGAAGACGTTCGAGAAGGGGCTGCAGCCGACGACCTATTTCAAGTTCCCGAAGGTGCTCCGGACAGATCAGCGCGCCGAGGCACGCGAGGCGATCGAGAAGATCTCCGGCGCGGTGAATGCCGGGAAGCCCGCGATCCTCGAAGCGGACATGGATGTCGGCACGATCGGGATCAACCCCGACGATGCGCAGATGCTCGAGTCGCGAGGATTCAGCGTCGAGGAGATCTGCCGCTGGTTCCGCGTGCCGCCGTTCATGGTCGGGCACTCGGAGAAGAGCACGAGCTGGGGGACCGGCATCGAGCAACAGATGATCGGCTTCCTGACCTTCACGCTTGGGCCTTGGCTGCGGCGCATCGAGCAGGCGATCAGCAAGGATCTGCTGACGCCGGCCGACCGCCTGCGCTTCTACCCGAAGTTCGCCGTCGAGGGCCTGCTGCGCGCGGACAGCGCCGGGCGCTCGGCGTTCTACAGCGCGATGGTGAACAACGGGATCCTGACCCGCGACGAGGTGCGTGAGCTCGAGGACCGGGAGCCGATGGGCGGCAATGCGGCGGTGCTCACGGTGCAGACCGCGATGGCGCCGCTCGACTCGCTCGGGCAGGCGAACGATGCGGCCGCAGCGCGCGCGGCGCTGCGCAGCTGGCTCGCAGATCCAGAACCGGCCGAGTAGGCCAGAGGACTCACCAATGACGATCCGAAACCTGCCGGGCGCACCGGAAGGGCGCCCGCGTAGTGCCGTGCGCTGGGACATCAGTGCACGCGCCTTCGCGCGTTGGGATGCCGGCGTGCGCGCGGCCGACGACGACGCCGACCGGTCGATCAGCATCTACGACGTGATCGGGTACGACTACTGGACCGGCGACGGCGTGACCGCGAAACGGATCGCTGGCGCGCTGCGCTCGCTCGGAAAGGGTCCCGTCACGGTCAACGTGAACAGCCCCGGCGGCGATCTCTTCGAGGGTCTGGCGATCTACAACCTCCTGCGCGAGCACGAGGGCGAGGTCACGATCAAAGTGCTTGGCCTGGCGGCGTCTGCCGCATCGGTGATCGCGATGGCGGGCGACACGATCCAGATCGCGCGCGCCGGGTTCTTCATGGTGCACAACGCGTGGGTGCTTGCGATGGGCAACCGTCACGACCTGCGCGAGATCGCCGACTGGCTCGAGCCGTTCGATGCGGCGATGGCCGATCTCTACGTCGCGCGCACCGGTCAGGAAACCGAGGCGATCCAGAAGCTGCTCGACGCGGAGTCGTGGATCGGCGGAAGTGCGGCGATCGAGCAGGGCTTCGCCGACGAGCTGCTGCCGTCCGATCAGGTCAAGCAGGCCGACGCGAAGGCGAGCGTCGCCGCGGTACGCCGTATCGAAGCGGCGCTGCGCGCGGGCGGCATGCCGAAGTCAGAGGCCGTGCGACTCATCTCCGAATTCAAGTCCGGCATGGGTGACCCAGTCGGCAGCGGTGCGGGTGATCCCACCGAGCGCGGCGAGGGCGACTCCGCCGAAATCCAGCAGTGCTACGCCGCAGTCCTGCGGCACCCGCTTATCGCAACTCACACGGAGTGACCTACTATGAACCCCGAGCAAATCAAGGCCGCGCTGGACAAGATCAGCGACCAGATCAAGGCGCAAGCCGAACAGGCCGAAAAGGAAATCAAGGCACACGCGAAACTGTCCGAGGAGACGCGCGCGGCCGTCGACAAGCTCCTGACGCAGCAGGGCGAGCTGCAGGCGCGCCTGCAAACCGCCGAGCAGATGGTCGCGAAGCTCGAGACCGGCGGCAGCGCGCCGGCGCGTCCGCTCAGCATGGGCGAGCAGGTCACGGCGTCCGAGGATTTCGAGGCGTTCGCGCAGAACCCCCGCGGCACTTTCCGCATGAGCGTGCAAGCTGCGATCGGTTCGGGTTCCAGCTCGGCCGGTGACCTGATCGTTCCCGACCGCGTGCCGGGCATCGTGATGCCGGGCCTGCGGCGCCTGACGATCCGCGACCTGCTCAACTGGGGCCGCACGACCAGCAACAGCATCGAGTTCGTGCGCGAGAACGTGTACACGAACAACGCGGCGCCGGTCTCGGAGAATCCTTCGGACGGCAAGCCCGAATCGAACATCACGTTCGAGGCGGACTCGGCGCCGGTGGCGACCATCGCGCACTGGGTGCATGCGTCGCGCCAGGTGCTCGCCGATGTGCCGATGCTGCAGTCGTATATCGACGGCCGCCTGCGCTACGGCCTGGCGCTCGTCGAAGAGGCGCAGCTGCTCAAGGGCTCGGGTGTCGGCCTGAACATCGAGGGCATCTACACGCAGGCGACGGCGTACTCGAACCCGGGTGTAGTCGTGCAGGCGGAGACGCGCATCGACCGGCTGCGCCTCGCGCTGCTGCAGGTCGAGCTGTCGGAGTACTTCGCCGACGGCATCGTCCTGAACCCGATCGACTGGACGGCCATCGAGCTGACCAAGACGAAGGACGAGGCGTACCTGTTCGCCAATCCGCGCTCGCAGAACCTGCCGGGCCTGTGGGGTCGCAACGTCGTGCCGACGCAGGCAATGTCGGCGGGCGACTTCTTGGTCGGTGCGTTCGGCGGGGGCCTCGCTGTGCAGGGCTGGGATCGCGAGGACGCGAACGTGCAGGTCTCGCTCGAGGACCGCGACAACTTCATCAAGAACATGGTGACGTTGCGCTGCGAAGAGCGGGTCGCGCTCACGGTCTACCGGCCGGCCGCGTTCGTGAAGGGTGACTTCGACGATCTCACGCCGTCGAGCTGATGGCCGCGCGGGGGATGGCTTCCGCTCTCCCCCGCTCCCATCCCTCTTATCTGATTCGGATTCCATGAAAGTCGAAGCTATCCAGTCGATGGAGCACAACGGAACGCGTCGTCGCGGCGAGTGTTTCATCGTGTCTCCGCAGCACGCGCACCAGCTGGCAGGCAAGGGGCTGGTCCGAATCGTCGCTGTCCCTCCGAAGACCGTTGGCGCTCCGTCGTCTGCATCGCCAGCGGTCCCAGTCTCACAGCAGACGACGCGCAGGCGGTCCGCCGCTGGCGCGCGCAGCACCCCGCAGGGCGAGCCGTCATCGTCGTGAACACGACTTTCCGCATGGCGCCGTGGGCGGACGCGCTCTACGCGATGGATCGCGCCTGGTGGCGGGAGCATCTCGCCGAAGTGCGCGAGACGTTTCGCGGCGCGCTGTGGGCGCCGTTCTCCGGGCTGGCCGGGGTGAAGCGCATTCGGTTCGACCGGCAGACGCCGCGCAACTCTGGCGCCGGCGCGATCGCGCTCGCTGCGCAGATGGGCGCCGAGCGCATCGTCCTGCTCGGGTACGACGCGCAGAAGACGGACGGCCGCGCGCACTGGCACGGCGACCACCCGAAGGGGCTGGGCAACGCCGGCACGGTGGCGAAGTGGCCCGAGCAGTTCCGCGCGCTGATCGGTTCGCTGCGCGGCGCGCAGGTCATCAACGCGAGCCGCTCGACGGCGCTCACGTGCTTCCCCCGGGCGAGCCTCGAGGATGCTCTGTGACACTGCTTGTGCACGGCATGCTCGGGCTGGGCGACAACATTTATCAGCGCGCGGTGATTCGCGAGGTTGGCGCGGCGCGCGATGACGTCTACCTCGCGACCGCCTGGCCGCAGCTGTACGCGGATCTGCCGGTGAAGTGCGTACAGGTCCGCACGCGGTTGCGCACTCAGGCGAAGAATGCTGCGCGCACCGATCTATCTTGGCACCACCCGCCGACTGCGGCGCGGCAGATGCGCTGGCACTACGTCGGCCAGCCGGGATCGATCCTGCGCTGCCTGTCGGCGCCGATGCGCGTGCGCCCAAGGGTGTTCGATCTTCCGCGGTTTCCTGCGCCTTCGCGCGAGCCTTATATCGTCGTGCGTCCGGCGACGGTGCGCAGCGAGTGGCGCGCGGAGTCGCGCAACCCGCACCCGGGCTATCTGGATCGCGCCGTGCAGGCGCTGCGCGGTCGGTTTCGGATCGTGAGCGTGGCCGACCTGCAGGACGGCGCGGAGTGGCCAGCCGAGCCGCTGCCGTACGCCGACGAGCGTTACCACGCGGGCGAGCTTTCGCTCGAGCAACTGCTTGGCCTGGTCGCCGGCGCCGCGGGTGTGGTCGGCGGAGTCGGCTGGATTGTGCCGGCAGCGGTTGCGTACCGCGTGCCGCTGCTGCTGGTCTTCGGCGGATGGGGTGCGCACAACGGACCGGCGCGGATCTTCGATGCGCCGATGGATGTTGGACAGGTGCAGATGGCGCTGCCGGATCGGTTCTGCATGTGCAGTTCCGCCAGGCACGCGTGCGACAAAAGAATCGAGGACTTCGATGCACATGCAGATGCCTTCGCTGTTCGACTCGCTGAAAACCGGCCGGCTCGCCTGGCTGCCTGAGCTCGGCTTCGGCTTCTACGAGGTCGAGCCGGGGCAGCCGTACGACAGCGCGTATTTCGAGAAGTACCGCGCAATGGCCGCGACGCCGATGGGCGCGGCGATCACCTCCGCGCGGCTTGACCTGGTGCGGCGCTGGTGGACGGGCCCAGTCGTCGATATCGGGATCGGGTGCGGGACCTTCGTCGAGGCTCATGGTGATGCGCGCGGTTACGACGTGAATCCGACGGCGCTCGATTGGCTACACTCGACGGGCCGGTTCTGCGATCCGTACCGCGACGCGGTCGACGCAATCACCTGCTGGGACTCGCTCGAGCACATCCGTGATCCGGGGCCGCTACTGGCGCACGCGCGACGCTGGGTGTTCGTGTCGATCCCGATCTTCCGCAGCGCGGAGCACGCGATCGCGTCGAAGCACTTCCGGCGCGACGAGCATTACCTCTACTTCACCGAGCCGGGGTTCGAGCGGTTCATGACGTCGCACGGATTCCGACTTCGCGAGGCCAACAACATCGAGACGCTGCTCGGCCGCGAGGACATCCGCAGTTTCGCGTTCGAGAGGGTGTCATGAGCATCGTCACGCTGGATCGCGCGAAGGCGCATGTGAACGCCACGCATGATCTGGACGATGAACTGATCCAGCACTACATCGACGCGGCCGAGGACTATGCTGCGCGGTACATGGGCCGCGAGTCGCTCGAGGATCTGCTCATCGAGCCCGACTCCGATTCCGAGCAGTCGAGCGAGCAACCGATGCGGCTTCCCGCATCGGTCGAGCAGGCGGTGCTACTGCTGGTCGGAGACTTCTATGCGCTGCGTGAGGCGCAGGTCACCGGGACCATCCTGACGCAGAACCCGGCGGCCGAATCGCTGCTGCACTTCTATCGAGTCGGGCTCGGCGCATGAGGGCCGGCGTTCTTCGGCACCGCGTCGACATCGAGGAGTTCGGCGTCACGCTCGATTCGGAAGGCGCGCAGGTCGAGGGCTGGGATTCGATCCTCGACAGCGACGAGCCGCTCCTGCCGGCCGAGATCGTCGCTCTGTCGGGCCGCGAGTTCGTCGCCGCGCAGGCGGTGCAGGCCGGCGTGACCACGCGCATCACCATCCGATGGCGCTCCGACGTCAAGCCCTCGATGCGTGTCGTGCATGACGGCGACATCTACAACATCAAGGCGGTGCTGCCAGACCCGAAGCTGCGCGTGCACATGACGCTGATGTGCGAAACCGGAGTCAACGATGGATGAGGTAGCCGTGCTGGCGATGCAGGTCGCACTGCAGCGCATCGAAGCGAAGCTCGACGCGCTGATTGCCGCCCTCGCGTCCGATGATGAGGAAGAGCCGCAGTATTCGCTCGACGGCGACCTGATCCCTGGCGAGCGCGCCGAAGGAACGTCGCTGTGAAACTCGAGGTGCAGCTGCGCGGACTCGACGGCGTGCTCGAGACGTTGAAGCGCCTGCCTCCCGAGGTCGTGAGCAAGAAGGGCGGGCCGGTGCTCGCGTCGCTGCGCAAGGGCGCGCGCGTGCTGGTCAAGCAGTCGAGGGACAACTTCCGCGCGGCCGTCGCGATGCCCGGGAAGACCGGTATCACTGACACAACTGGCTTCACCGAGAAGCAGATCGTGTCGAAGCGCAGGCGCATGCCGAGCGGACAGAAGGGCGAGCGCATCGTCGTCACGGTCAACGCGAAGCCGCACCCGACAAGCAAGGGCAAGTATCGCGGCCGGACGATCCGCGCGAACGACATCGCTTTCATTATGGAGGCGGGGAACAGCAAGCAGCCGGCCACGCCATGGCTGCGACCGGCGTTCGCTGCAAAGAGTCAGGAGGCGCTGCGCACGGTCGAGCGTGATCTCGTCGTACGCGTCGACAGGATCGTGAAGAAGCTCGCCGCGCAGAACGAAGGCAAGTGATGCTAGGACGGCATATGAGACTTCTTCGCTTCCCAGTACGCGGCGCTTGCCGCTTCGGCGGTCCTGAATCCACGCTGCCGGAGAACGCGAACGCCGTTCACTTTCAACTCAGCGGAATAGGAGCGTGTGATCTTGCACCACGACACGCCGAGATACCCGCTCTTGTTGATGCGAGGAGTCGGAGATCTACGGTTCAGGAGGTTGTCCGATCGTGTGCACTCTCTGAGATTCGAGAGCACATTGCACGTTCTGTCGCCGTTGATGTGGTCGATGTCGCCGATCGGCCAGCGGCCGTATACGTAGAGCCACGCAAGCCGGTGTGCCCGGTATCGACGGCGGTCGACGCCGATTCGGGTGTATCCGTAAGTGTCCGGGCCGCCTACTGGAGATTCGGCGCCGAAGCCTTTGACGCCGCCCCGGCGCGTGAATATCCCGGTCTCGGGGTCGTAGTGCAGGAGTTCGCGCAGCCGCGCGGCGGTAAGATCGTTAGCAGCCATGAAGCACTCCAGATGCTGATTGGTCAGAGGCCCGCAGTCGATTCGCAGTCGCTGCGGGCTTCGCTATTTTAAGGCGTATCGCTCCGATGCTGCCTCCTGTATTTCAAACGTTGAAGGCTTCCCAAGCCGTTAAGAACATCGTCGGAAAGTCGCCGCCGCGGATCTACCGTCACGGATCCGCGCCGCAGGACACGTCGAGTCCGTACATCACCTGGTTCGTCGTCACGGACACGCCAGAGAACACGCTTTCCGAGCTGCCTGTCGTCGATCGTGTCGGAGTGCAGGTCGACTGCTGGCACCAGACCGACGCCGGCGTCGTCGCGCTCGCTGAGGCGGTGCGCGATGCGATCGAACCGCACGCGCATATGACAGCGATGCCGGTGAACCTGCGCGAGCCCGAGACGGGGCTGTACCGCATCGCACTGCAGTTCGACTGGTGGCTGGACCGATAGCGCCACCGCTTTCCCCTTCCCCCACAAGGCCCGCTGAACGCGGGCCTTTTTCATTGGAGCGCCAGAAATGGAAGGCACCGTAAAGACGCAAGGCACGCAGCTTTACCTCATCGACCGCTTCACGTCGTCGGAGCCGGCGATCGTGCGCTTCGCCTGCCCGACCGGTATCACCGGCCTGGGCGGACCGAAGGATCAGATCGACACGACGTGCCTCGAGGTGACCGACGACGCCACCTCGGTTTCCGGCCTGGGCCGCCCCGGGCAGGTCACGGTCCCGTTCAACCTGATCCCGAGTGCGTTCTCGCATCAGACGCTATTCGATCTGAAGGAGAGCGGCGACACGCTGTCGTGGATCGCTTGCCTGTCGGAGTCGCAGACCGCTCCGACGCTCGACAGTAACGACGAGTTCGAGCCTCCGGCCGATCGCACGTCGTTCCGGTTCAAGGCATACATCGCCGACGTAAACCTCGACATCGCGGGGAACGAGATCGTTCGCGGCACGCTTACGCTGCAGCGCTCGGGTCCTGTCATTCCGACGTGGTTCGCCGGCTGATGGCGATGAAGCTCGATCCCTCTCTCTTCATCAGCGACACCATCCACGAGCGCACCGTCGAGCTTGGCGACGGCACGAAGCACAAGATGCACTTCCGAGAGTTGCCGAACCCGGATCTGCTGCGCTTCACATTCGCCGAGCGATCCGACGATGACGACGTGCGCGCAGAGGCTCGCGCTCGTCTCGTCTCGGCGAGCCTGTGCGACGAGAACGGGAAGCCGGCACTTCCGTTCGAGCACGCGATTCGCCTGAAGCCGAAGGTGCTCAGCGCGTTCTTCGTCGAAGCGCTCGCCGTCAACGGATTCGGTGACGACGAAAAAAAGCCATAGCCGCCAAGGGCGAGCCGTGGTTCTGGCACGTCCTCGCGCTGGCAATCGGCGGCTGCACGATCGGAGAGCTACGCGCGCGGATGACTCGCCGCGAGTTCCTCTCGTGGTGCGAGTTCTACCGGCTCTTCCCATTCGACGATCACCACCGGTTCCATCGGCCCGCGGTGCTCATCGCACAGACCCTCGGCGGCGGCGATCAGCAGAAGAAGCTCGACTGGCTGCAGCCTGATCCACGAAACGACGGGCTGAGCGACGCGGACATGAATACGCTGAAGGCGTTCGGGTACAAGGCGAGGGCGCGATGAAGTTCTACGTGTACGAGCA
>WYBJ01000333.1 GCA_011525945.1 Burkholderiaceae bacterium
GAAATCGACGCCAGACGCGAAGCGAACCGCAGCCAGGTTGGACACCTGGCGAGGATTCGCGACAAAGTATGGCGTCGATTTCGGCATCTTTTGTGCGGCGAACTTCTGACTCGGGACACTAGCGTCGCGTCCACGGCGCAACGCCCGCGGCAACCCGCTTGCGATCGCCTGCATGCGCCGCTGCACGCCCTGCCGCAGTCCGTACGTGAGCCGCGAGGCATGGGTGCGCGAATCGGCTTGTATATTCGAAACAATCGACGTACCCGGCGCGAAGCGGTCCGCTTGCCACGGGAACTTCAGTTGCTGTCGTGCATCCCATTCGATACAGCGACGCCAGCGAACAAGGATTTCATAAAGGAGAGGCTGGGAGGCGGGGCGCCAGCTCAAGCCGGCCAGGTCGACGACTCGTGCTGACCGATCACGATATCTACCTCTTTCGCGAGGGCACGCATGGCCGGCTCTATCGCCATCTCGGCGGCCATCTCGGCACGCGCGACGACGTGGCCGGGGCATATTTCGCGGTGTGGGCGCCAAACGCGCGCCGCGTCAGCGTCATCGGCGAATGGTCGGGCTGGCAAAGCGACGCCCATCTGCTCGCGCCTCGCGCCGACAGCTCCGGTATCTGGCAGGGATTCGTCCCCGGTGTGCAGCCAGGGCAGGCCTACAAATACCGCATCGAATCGCAACAGCAGAATTATGTCGTCGAGAAAGCCGATCCTTTCGCCTTCTACGCCGAGAAGCCCCCTGCGACCGCGTCACGCGCGTGCAGCCTCGACTACACCTGGCACGATGCCGATTGGATGCAGCAGCGCGCGCGCGCCAATGCGCTCGATGCGCCGATGTCGATCTACGAGCTGCACCTCGGTTCGTGGCGGCGCAAGCCCAACGGCGACTGGCTCGGCTACCGGGAGAGCGCACATGCGCTGGCCGACTATGTCGAACGCATGGGTTTCACGCACGTCGAGCTGCTGCCCGTCACCGAGCACCCCTTCTACGGCTCGTGGGGTTACCAGACTACCGGCTACTTCGCGCCGAGCGCACGCTACGGTTGCCCGCAGGACTTCATGTACCTCGTCGACACGCTGCACCAGGCGGGCATCGGCGTCATCCTCGACTGGGTGCCGTCGCATTTTCCGAACGACGCCCACGGCCTGCACTACTTCGACGGCACGTTCCTGTACGAGCACGCCGATCCGCGGCAGGGATTCCATCCTGAGTGGAACTCGTACATCTTCAACTACGGCCGCAACGAGGTACGCGCGTTCCTGCTCTCGTCGGCGATGTTCTGGCTGGATCGCTATCATATCGACGGCTTGCGCGTCGACGCGGTCGCTTCGATGCTGTACCTCGACTACGGCCGCAAGGCGGGCGAGTGGATCCCGAACCGCTACGGCGGCAAGGAGAACCTGGAAGCGATCGAGTTTCTGCGCAGGTTGAACGAAACGGTTTACCGCGATCACCCGGGAGCGCAGGTGATCGCGGAGGAATCGACCGCGTGGCCGCAGGTGTCGCGCCCGGTCTATACCGGCGGTCTCGGCTTCGGCCTGAAGTGGAACATGGGCTGGATGCACGACACGCTCGACTACATGGCGACCGACCCGCTTTATCGCACCTACCACCATCATCGCCTCACGTTCTCGCTCATCTACGCCTTCCACGAGAATTTCGTGTTGCCGCTGTCGCATGACGAGGTCGTATACGGCAAGCGTTCGCTGCTGGAGAAGATGCCCGGCGACGACTGGCAGAAGTTCGCCAACCTGCGCCTGCTCATCGGCTACATGTGGACCCACCCGGGCAAGAAGCTCATCTTCATGGGCGGCGAGATCGGCGAGCGGCGCGAATGGTCGCACGAGCGTTCGATCGACTGGAGCCTCACCAAGTGTCGGTCGCATGCCGGCGTGCAGACCTGGATGGGCGACATCAATGCGCTCTACCGCGCGCAGCCGGCGTTGCACGAGCGCGACTTCGACGCATCGGGGTTTTCCTGGATCGACTGCAACGATGCGCGCGCGAGCGTCTTGAGCTACATGCGCTTTGGCGGCGAGAACACCAAGCCGATGCTGGTGGTGTGCAACTTCACCCCGGTGCCCCAGCACAACTACATCGTCGGTGTACCCTACGCCGGGTACTGGCGCGAGCTGCTCAACAGCGACGCGCCGCGCTACGGCGGCAGCGGCATGGGCAACCTCGGCGGAGTCGCGACAAGCCCGGTGCCTGCCCACGGGCACCTGCGTTCGCTCACCCTCACGCTGCCGCCGCTGGCAGCGCTCGTGTTCGGGGCACCCGATGTCTGAGGCGAGCGGCACCAACAGTCGGGCCGGCGGCCGGTGTCGTGCACGTTCGCACGTCGGGCCCGACTCCGACGCCGCACCGAGTGCCGACGCCAACGCCGCATCGCGCAGCGCCTCCCCCACGATATCGCACGCCGACTCCGAGGTCATGTCACAGTCCGGCGGCAATGCCGAGTTGCGGGCGGGCGCCGACAACGCGCGGCTCCCCGCCGAAGGGCGCATCCGGGCGGTGATCGAAGCCGTCACGCCGTCGGTCGATGACGGTCGCTTCCCGATCAAGCGCGTGCAGGGCGAGCGCGTTGCGGTCGCCGCCGATTGCTTCACCGATGGCCACGATGCGCTCGTGTGCCTTTTGCGCTGGCGCCACGAGACCGAAGCGAGCTGGCACGAAGCGCGCATGCACGCCGCGCCCAACGATCGCTGGCATGGCGAGTTCCGCGTCGAGCGACTGGGGAGATACGCATACAGCGTGGTGGCGTGGGTCGATGCGTTTCTTTCGTGGCGGCACGACTTCGAGCGTCGCGTCGAGGCCGAGGATATCGTGAGCGCCGCGCTTGCCGGCGCCGAGCTGATCGCGCAGGCGGCGCAGCGCGCCGGCGATGGTTCGAGTGCAATTCTCCCTCACCCCCGGCCCCTCTCCCGGGGGGAGAGGGGAGACAATCGTGTCTCTCCTAGCGGAAGAAGCGCGGGGGGCAGAAGCATCGACCTTCCTACTCCCGCACACATCAGTGCGCCCGGCCGAAGCGCAGATCTCAGTGCAGCCGGCCGAAGCGCAGATCTCAGTGCAGCCGGCCGAAGCGCGGATCTCAGTGCGCCCGCCCGAAGCGCGGATCTCAGTGCAGCCGGCCGAAGCGCAGATCTCAGTGCAGCCGGCCGAAGCGCGGATCCCAGTGCAGCCGGCCGAAGCGCAGATCTCAGTGCAGCCGGCCGAAGCGCAGATCTCAGTGCAGCCGGCCGAAGCGCGGATCTCAGTGCGCCCGCCCGAAGCGCGGATCTCAGTGC
>WYBJ01000334.1 GCA_011525945.1 Burkholderiaceae bacterium
GAGCGCCTGGGCGAGACGCGCATAGGTCATCCCGCGCGCCTTGAGGCAGCGCTTCAAGGCTTCGGTGATCTCGGCGACACCGCTCAAAGCGCGGCCCTACAACCCGAGCTCATAGGACACTGCCCCGAACGTATGGTAGCGGGAAACGATACCATAAAAAAAAGTATTGCCATACGATGCTAACGCGCATGATACTGCGAGCCTGGACTCGGCGGGCTGTGATGCTCGATCGAGTGTCGGCGCGGCAGTGCGTGTGGATGTCGCGTGCGCGGCCTTGCTCTTCTGCGGAGACGCCATGACAGTTGCCGATCGCGCCGGTTGCGAGATGCCGAAGAGCGTCACGACGCGCGCCGACGCAGCAGCGCTAGCGCCGAGCAACCTCGTCGGCGGTGCATACCTGAGCGGCGCCGTCGCCACCACGCTGCTCGCACTCTGGCTTTCCACTCAGGCGTCGGTGTTCGCGTGGCTTACCGGGC
Organism: Burkholderiaceae bacterium; assembly: GCA_011525945.1. Classification (GTDB taxonomy): domain Bacteria; phylum Pseudomonadota; class Gammaproteobacteria; order Burkholderiales; family WYBJ01; genus WYBJ01. The sequence continues at coordinate 477 of WYBJ01000334.1, forward strand.
AGCTGCTGCTCGCGCTGGTGCTGCTGCAGTGGTTCATCCTGCTGCATGAAGCCGGGCACCGCAGTCTTTTTCGGAACCGCCGCCTGAACGCCGTCGCCGGTCACCTCGCCGGGTTCATGGCGCTCGTTCCGTTCGCTTCCTGGCGGCGCGTGCACGGCCTGCACCATCTCTGGACCGGCTGGCAGGACCGCGATCCGACCACCGCCACGCTGGCGCCGCGCAGTCGCAGCAGACTCGAGATCGCGATAATCGATTGGGTCTGGCGGCTATGGCTGCCGCTCATCTCGCTCGTCTACCGCTGGAGCAACTACTGGCACCCGCGGCGCTTGGCTTCGCAGTTCACGGCCCCCGAGCAGCGCCGGGCGATGTACGTGAATATCGCGGCGCTGGGCCTCGCCTACGTGGTCCTGGGGTGGCTCATCGGCAGCGAGCAGATATTGCGCCTGTTCGGCGTGGGCGTCACGTTGAGCTTCGCGCTGCAGGACCCGCTCATCCTCAGCCAGCATACACATCTGCCGCAGCGCTTAAGCGGCGGGCGGCGGGTAGCCCCGCTCGACCCGGAGGCGCAAGCTCGGTACACCCGATCGCTCGCATTTCCGCGCTGGTTCGCGCAGTGCGTATTGATCAACTTCAACGCGCACGAGCTGCACCACCGCTTTGCCGCCGTGCCCGGCTATCGGCTCGGGCGAATCGCCGGCGCTTGCCCGAACGAGGTCCATTGGTGGACATGGCTCAGGGCCGCCAAGCGCATGCGTGGCTCGGTGTTCCTGTTTCAGAACCGCGACAGCACGGGCTTTTCGCTGTGAGGCTCGCGCCGTGAATGCGCCGGATTTGCAACCGATCGCCTGCGCGGCCGTGATCGTGATCGCGATGAGTACGGCCGGGATCGCGCATGCCGGATGGATGCGAAGCCGCTGGTCGGCGCTCCTGGCGATCCCGCTCGACGGCGGCCGCAGTTGGCGCGGCCGCCGCCTCCTGGGCGATCACAAGACCGTGCGTGGACTGATCATGCTGCCGCTTGCGGCGGGCGCCGCTTTCGGCCTGCTCGGGGTCGTGCGCGAGGTGCTGCCGCAATGGCTTGCCGGCGGCTTGTGGACCTACGATGTGCCGGCGCTCTTCGCCCTCGGCGCCTGGGCAGGATTGTGCTTCATGGCGGGGGAGCTGCCGAACTCCTTCTACAAGCGCAGGCTGGGCATCGCACCGGGCGCTGTGCCGCACGCGGGCTTCGCGCGCTGGCTCTGCCTTGCGCTCGATCGCATCGATTCGACCGCGGCCATGCTGTTGGGGCTGGCGCTGGTCGCGCCCCTGCCATGGCAAACCGCCATGCTGGTCGCCGTGTTCGGACCGGCCGTGCATCTCGCATTCAGCGCGGCGCTGTTCGCGCTCGGCGTCAAGGCGCGCATCGCATGACTGCGGCGATGCTGCGGCAAGCGGCGGCACCCGCGAGCTCCGCTGCGCATGGCATCGCGCGCGATGGCGTGCGGCAGCCAGAGCGCTCGCCATCGCAAGGCGGCTTGCCGAGGCAAGAGCGTGCGCCATCGCAACAGCGTTGGCTCGCGCTCGAGCTCGCGACCGATGTGGCGCTTTGTGGCGGCAAGGCGGTAAATCTGGGTCGGCTCGCGCGCGCCGGATTGGCGGTGCCCGCGGGCGTGGTGATCACCGTGCCCGCGCTCACCGATTTCTTGCGCGCGAGCGGCCTCGACGCCCAGATCCTGGCGCTCGAGGCGCAGGCGGGCGCAACCTTCGACGACGCGCAGGCGCTGGAACGGTCGGTCCGCCGCCTGTTCTCGCAAGCTCCCGTGTCGGACGAGACGCGCGCGTTGCTCGTGCAGGTGCGCTCGGCGTTGAATTCTCCCGCGCCGGTGGTCGTGCGCAGTTCCGCAGTGGGCGAGGACGCGTGCGAGGCATCGTATGCCGGGCTGCTCGATTCGGTGCTCGAGGTCGACCCTGTCACCGGGTTGGAGGCAGCGCTGAAGCGCGTGTGGGCGTCGCGCTGGTCGGCGCGCGCGGCGGCTTATGCACGCACGCGCGCGCGCGAACTCGGTGGCGTGGCGGTGATCGTGCAACGTCAGGTCGATGCCCGGTTCGCGGGCGTATTGTTCACGCGCAGCCCGGCGCCGGCCCGAGAGCACCAGATGCTGTGCGAGTACTGCGTCGGGGTCGCGGATCGCCTGGTTGCCGGAGCGATCGATCCGGATCGCTTGCATATCGATCGCGCGGGCTTCGAATGCGAGCGCGACGACACACGCGCGCCGCAGATCGAGCAGCCGACGCACGCACAGATCGAAGCACTCGCCCGGGTAGCGCTGGCTGCCGAACGGCTATTCGCCGCACCGCAGGACATCGAATGGGCGCTGGATCGCGCGGGAACGCCGTGGCTCGTCCAATCGCGCGCGATCACGGCAGCGTATTCGCAACCCACTCGCCGGCGCACCGTCTGGTCGAACGCCAACGTCAACGAAAACTTTCCGGCGCCGATCACGCCTCTGCTCTACTCGCTGGTTGCGCCGGGCTACAGCGCCTATTTCGCCAATCTTGGGCGCGCGTTCGGCATCGCGCGCAGGCGCCTGGACGCGATGGCGGCGGACCTCGGCGCGATCGTGGGCGTGCATGCCGGTCGCCTGTACTACAACCTCACGGCGATCCATTCGGTCCTGCGTCAGGCGCCTTGCGGCGAGCGTCTGGTCGCCTGGTTCGACGACTTCACCGGCGCATCGATGCCGCAGGCAGCCTCGGCAGCGCGCAGCGCCGGATTCGTGCGCGGGCTGCGCGACGCGTTCGAGCTCGCCTGGATCGGCGTCAAGACCGCCTGGCTGTACGCCACGATCGGGCGGCGCATCGCGCGCTTCGAGCACCGCATCGATACGTTTGCCGAGCGCTCGGCGCCGCAAAGGCTCGCATCACTCGATGCCATGGCGTTGCGCGATCTGCTGCGCGCGTTCATGCGGATCCGGCTGCGCCAATGGACCGATGCCGCACTGTGCGATGCAGCCGCCATGGTGTGCTATGGGGCGCTCAAGGCGGCGGTGGCTCGGATCGAGTCGCCAGCCCGCCCGACGAGCCTGCACAACGATCTCTTGAAGGGCCTCACCGGACTGAAGAGCGCCGAGCCCGTGAACGCGCTATGGGAGCTGGCGCATACGCTGCGAAGCGATGCACATCTTTCGGCGTTGTTCGCTGGCGAGCCCACGCAGCGCATCCTCGAGCGCATCGAGACTGATCCCGGCTGCACGCGCTTTCGCCAGCAGTTTCACGACTACCTGCGCGAGTGGGGGTTTCGCTGCTCGGGGGAGCTCATGCTGACCACGCCAAGCTTCCAGGAGTGCCCGCAGGCGCTGCTGGAGATCATCCGCAGCTACGCGCGCGAGCCCGATGCTTCACCGCGCGCGCGGCTTGCGCAGCAACGCGCGCAACGCGCGGCCGCGACCCGGCGCGTGCTCGCGCAGGCATCGCGCCAGCGCTATCTGCGCTGGCTGGCATGGCCGAATCACGCGAGCGCGCTTGCGGCGCTGCTTTTCGCCACCCACGCTGCCATCGCCCTACGCGAGCGGGCGCGCTTGAAGCAGGCGCTGCTCTATAACCGCCTGCGTCGCATCGCGCTCACGATCGGCGAACGCCTTGCCGGCGCCGGCGTGCTGGCCGACCGGGACGACGTTTTCTTTCTCACCGTCCCCGAGCTCGACGAGCTGCTGAGCGGGGGCGCGATGTTCCACGCCGAGACGGCGCGCTTGACGGCGTTGCGCCGCGAAGCACATGCGCGCTTTGCCGCCGTGTCGCCGCCGGATAGCTTCGTCGCCCCAGAAGGCCACTACCCGAGTTTCAGCGTGCAGGCGACGGCGCAGTCGACGAGCGCACGCCTGCATGGCGAGAGCGTTTGCGGCGGCGTCGCCACCGGGCGCGCGCGCGTGCTGACCGAAGTCTCGCAGACGCGCGAACTGACCTCGGGCGACATTCTGGTCACGCGCCAGACCGACCCCGGTTGGGCGCCCGCCTTCGTGCACATCGGCGCACTCGTGCTCGAACGCGGCGGGATGCTATCGCACGGCGCGATCCTTGCCCGCGAATACGGCATCCCGACCATCGTCGGCATCGCCGCGGCGACCGTGCGCATTGCCGACGGCGCCAGAGTGCGCGTCGATGCGGACCAGGGTGATGTTGACATCCTCGCTTGAATCGGTCGGCGCCTGGCGCGCGCAGCGCCTGCCGCTCGCGCGTTTTGCGCCGCTGGCGCTTATGCTTGCCTGGGCAGCTTGCGGCGACGCGGCCGCGAGCGCGCGCGGGTTCGCTGCGGCACTGCTCGCGTTGAGTCTGGTCGCGCAGTATCGTCTATGGGACGACCTGGTCGATCGCGCGGTTGATCGCGGCGCCCATCCGCAGCGCTTGCTCGCTGCATGCACGCAGCCCGGTCCATTCGTACACGCGGTAGTCGTGTTGGCGATCGGGAATACGCTTGCTCTGGGGCTGTTGCGTGGCTGGCCAAGCGCCCTAGGCGCAGCGCTCTTGTCGGCATCTCTCGCGCTTTGGTATCGCCGCCATCGTGCCCGCGGGCTCGTCCACGCGCATGTCTTGCTGCTCAAGTACCCTGCTCTCGTCGTACTGCTGGCTCCGGCACCGATCGGGCCAAGCGCGCTGGCCGCAGCGCTCGTCGTATACGCCGCGCTGTGCGCGTTCGAGTTGCTGGACGCGGGCTTCGAGTGCACGGGCGCCGAGCCGATCGTGTTCGCCGCGCATGCGTTCGCAATTGCTGCCGCGCCGCTGATGGTGCGACCCGGTGTCGCCGCCATCGGAATCGGGTCACTGTGCCTGGCGCTCACGGCATTTGCGCGACGTGTCTGCCGAACCCCCGGCCCCTACCCAGGAACCTGCCCGCATCAGCGGGCACTGAACGCCCCGCTCCCCCTTCGGGAGAGAAGCCGCGATGCGCGCATCCCGACTTGCGCCCGGGAACCTGGCGTCTCTTCCCTCGCCCCCAGCCCCTTTCCATGAACCTGCCCGCCGCGCGGGCACACAACGTTCCCCTCTCCCACCGGGAGAGGGGTTGGGGGTGAGGGAAGAGGCGCCACGCGAGGTTCCAGGGCGCAAGTCGCGATGCGCCATCGTGGCGTCTCTCCCAGGCAGAGAGGGGAGCGTTGCGTGCCTGC
>WYBJ01000335.1 GCA_011525945.1 Burkholderiaceae bacterium
GCTTCGAGCGGCTGCGCTTCGTCGCCAGCGTGGGCGAGCCGCTGAACCCCGAAGCGGTCTGGTGGGGGCACGAAGTGCTCGGCCTGCCGATCCACGACAACTGGTGGCAGACCGAGACCGGCGGCATCATGGTCGCGAACACCGTCGCCACGGACATCAAGCCCGGCTCGATGGGCAAGCCCTTGCCCGCGGTGGAAGCCGGCATCGTGCGCCGGGAGAACGATCGCAACGTCATCGTCGACCAACCGGACGTGGAGGGTGAGCTCGTGCTGCGCCCGGGCTGGCCATCGATGTTCCGCGGCTACCTTGGCCAAGAGGAACGCTATCGCAAGTGCTTCGCCGACGGCTGGTATTTCAGCGGGGACCTCGCGAAGCGCGACGCCGACGGCTATTACTGGTTCGTCGGCCGAGTCGACGACGTCATCAAGTCCGCCGGGCATTTGATCGGTCCGTTCGAAGTCGAGAGCGCGCTGATGGAGCACCCCGCCGTAGCGGAAGCGGGTGTGATCGGCAAGCCCGATCCGGTGGTTGGCGAGATGGTCAAAGCCTTCGTTTCCCTCAAGGTCGGATTCGACCCGAGCGAGAAGCTTAAGAGCGAGATCCTCGCCATCGCCCGCAAGCGCCTCGGTGCGGCGGTTGCCCCGAAGGAGATCGAGTTCTCCGCCTCGCTGCCCAAGACCCGCAGCGGCAAGATCATGCGCCGGCTGTTGAAAGCGCGCGAGTTGGGCCTGCCCGAAGGCGATACCTCCACCCTCGAGGGGGCGGCATGAGCGCGTCATGTTCGGAGGCGCCGGCATGAGCGCCCGATTCGAGATCGCGCCGCCGCCGAGCGGACCGGTGCCGTACCCGCGCGAGCTTTCGATCAAGCTGCTCACCGACATGCTCCGTATCCGGCGGCTGGAAGAGAAGTGTGCGGAGCTCTACGGCGCCGGCAAGATCCGTGGCTTCCTACACCTTTATATCGGCGAAGAGGCGGTGGCGGCGGGCTCACTCCCGGCACTTGCGCCCGAGGACAATGTCGTCGCCACCTACCGCGAGCATGGCCACGCGCTGCTGCGCGGCGTGTCGATGAACGCCATCATGGCCGAGATGTTTGGCAAGCGCGAGGGCTGCTCGCGCGGCCGCGGCGGCTCCATGCACTTGTTCGATGCGGCAGCGCGCTTCTTCGGCGGCAACGCGATCGTGGGCGGAGGACTGCCGCTTGCGGTCGGCCTGGCGCTCGCGAGCCAAATGCAGAAGCGCAAGCGCGTGACCGCCTGCTATTTCGGCGAAGGTGCGGTGGCCGAGGGCGCGTTCCACGAGTCGATGAACCTGGCGCAGCTGTGGCATTTGCCCGTCGCCTGGTTCCTCGAGAACAATCACTACGCGATGGGTACATCGGTCGAGCGCTCCGAATCGCAAACCGACTTCTGTATCAAGGCGGCGGCCTTCGGCATGCCGACGCTCAAGGTAGACGGCATGGACGTAGTCGCGGTGCATGAGGTGGCGAAACGTGCCTGCGCGCAGGTCCGTGCAGGCGAAGGGCCGGTGTTCGTCGAATTCAATACCTACCGCTTTCGTGCGCACTCGATGTTCGATGCCGAGCTCTACCGTGACAAGGCGGAGGTCGAGCTGTGGAAGACGCGCGGCCCCATCCATACCTTCAGCGCTCGTCTGAAGGATCAGGGCGATCTCACGGAGGAGCAATTCCTCGAGATCGACCGGGCGGTGATGGCCGAAGTCCAACGAGCGGTGGATTTTGCCGAAGCGGGGGCGTGGGAGCCGGTCGAGCACCTGCTCAAGGACGTCTACGCGCCATGACGATCACCTATCGCGAGGCGCTGCGCCAGGGGCTCTACGATGCGTTCGAGAAGGACGAGCGCGTGTTTCTCATGGGCGAGGACGTCGGGAAATACGGCGGAACCTACGCCGTGAGCAAAGGCATGCTCGAGCGGTACGGGCCGGAACGCGTGCGCGATGCGCCGCTTTCGGAGCTTGCGTTCGTCGGTGCCGGCATCGGCGCCGCCATCGGCGGCATGCGGCCGATCGTCGAGGTGATGACCGTCAACTTCAGCATGCTCGCGCTCGACCAGATCGTGAATACGGCAGCCATGCTGCGCCACATGTCCGGTGGCCAGTTCGAGGCTCCGGTGGTGATCCGCATGTCGACTGGTGCGGGCCGCCAGCTTGCGGCGCAGCACTCCAATACGCTCGAGGCGTGGTATGCGCATGTGCCCGGCCTCAAGGTCGTCGCCGCGGCGACGATCGACGACGCGCACGGCATGGTTCTCGCCGCGCTCGACGATCCGAATCCGGTCGTGATCTTCGAGTATCCGGCGCTTTTCGAGCTCAGGGGCGACGTCGTCCATCCGTCGGTGGACATTGCCACCGCAAAAGTCATGCGGCCAGGCAACAAGGTCACGCTGGTCACCTACGGTGCTTGCCTGCACAAGACTCTCGAGGCCGCCGAGGCGGTCGACGGTGAGGTGATCGACCTGCGGGTGTTGCGTCCGCTCGACATGGCTCCCGTGTTCGAGTCGGTCAGAAAGACGCGCCGTGCCATCATCGTCGACGAAGGTTGGCGCAGCGGCAGCATCGCGGCCGAGATCATGGCGCGCATCGTCGAAGGGGCGTTCTACGAACTCGACGCGCCGCTCGCGCGCGTCTGCCGCGAAGAGGTGCCGATACCCTATCCCAAGCACCTGGAGGAGGCGGCACTTCCGCAAGTAGAGAAAATCGTTGCCGCGGCGAAAGAGCTCCTCGGATGATCGAGTTCAAGCTGCCTTCGCTGGGCGCCGACATGGAGGAAGGCAAGCTGGTCGAGTGGAAGATCAAGCCGGGCGACGCGGTGAAGCGGGGCCAGGTGATCGCGATCGTCGATACCTCCAAGGCGGCTGTGGACATCGAAATCTGGCAGGACGGCGTGGTGAGCGAGCTCATCACTCAGCCGGGCGAAACCGTACCGGTGGGTACCGTCATGGCGCGAATTGACGGCACAGCACCGGCCGTGGCGGTGCCGGCACAACCCGGCGCCGCGCCGGCCGCCGTGCGGCGGCGTGTTTCGCCCGCCGCGCGCAAGCACGCGCAAGAAAAGGGCGTCGATCTCGAGAAGATCGTAGGCACTGGCCCGCAAGGCGCGGTCACGGTCGAAGACGTGGAGAAAGCGGCCCTCGTACAGCGGCAAGCGAAGCTCGAAAAGGCGCGCGCCGAAGCACCACGGTCATCCATCGAGACGCCCAAGATCGAAGAAAAAACGATCGAAGCGAAGACGGCCGCCGCGTCCGACCGAGCACTGGAGATGCGCAAGGCCATCGCGGCCGCGATGAGCCGCTCCAAGCGCGAGATCCCGCACTACTACCTGTCCCAACCGATACCGATGCAGCACGCGCTCGACTGGCTCTCGGCAGAAAACTCGCAGCGGCCGATCACCGGCCGCCTGCTGCCGGCCGTGCTGCAGCTCAAAGCGGTGGCGCTCACACTGGCCGACTTTTCCGATCTGAACGGCTTCTACCAGAACGGCGGGTATCATCCATCGAAGCAGGTGCATGTCGGCGTCGCGATCTCGTTGCGTCAGGGCGGGCTGGTGGCGCCGGCGATTCATGACGTGGCCGAGCTGCCTCTGGACGACCTCATGAAGGCGCTCGCCGACCTCGTACGCCGCGCGCGCGCCGGATCCTTGCGCTCCTCCGAAATGTCCGACCCGACCATCACCGTCAGCAATCTCGGCGAAGGCGGCGTCGAGGCCGTATTTCCGATCATCTATCCGCCGCAGGTCGCGATCGTCGGCTTCGGCACATTGGCGCCGCGACCCTGGGTGACTCCCGATGGCGGGTTGCGTGCGATGCCGACGGTGGTCGCCAGTCTCGGTGCCGATCACCGCGTCAGCGACGGCCATCGCGGGGCGCTGTTCCTCGCGGCGCTCGGCCAGAGGCTTCAGGAACCGGAGACACTGTGATGGACAGAACCGAGATTCAAGCCACGGTTCTTGCCGAGCTGACTCGCATCGCGCCAGAGCTCGATCCGGACGAGGTCGCACCGGCGAAGCCGCTACGGGATCAAGTCGACCTCGACTCGATGGACTGGCTCAACTTCCTCGTGGCCTTGCACGAGAGACTCAAGGTCGACATTCCCGAGTCCGAGTACGCAAGACTCGGGACACTGGATCAGATCGTGGATTATGTCGTCCGCCACGGTAAACAGTTTCGGACGATCACGTGAAGACCGGAGCCGCTGGGCACTCCCGCGCACGGTTTTTCGCCAATGCGGTTTGCAACGGGAGCGAGCCATGCCCTGGACATCCGAGCGTTATCCGGCTTCGATGAAGCGCCTCGATCCGCTGGTGCGCGAGAAGGCGATCGAGATCGCCAATGCGTTACTGGAAGAAGGGCATCCCGAGAGACAGTCGATCCGAATCGCAATCGCCCGGGCGCACGAATGGGCGCACCGCCGCGGGCTGGAGCCAAAACGGTGCGCACCGTGACCGCCCAGGATCCCCCCCAGCCGCATCAGTGCGTCCAGGCGGCGCGCACGAAGCTCTCGTCGGGTCCATGATCCAGGTCAACGATCCGCAGCGGCAGCGCCGCCGATTTCGCCGGCGTAGCGCTGCGCGAGCTCGAGGTAGCGCCGGCCGGCTTGCAGCCAACGATCCCAGCTCGCTCGCTCGAGCTCGCGGGTATGGAGCAGGCACAGCCGAGCTCGCACGGCTGCGCTACGCGACTTGTAGAAGTCGATGAGGACCGGTGGTGGCGAATCGCCGGTTCGCGCCGCATAACGCCGGAGCAGCCGAGGACCGATGTGCGTTGCGCCCAAGAGCTCGCACTCCATGGCGAGATATGCGAGCTCCGCGACCGGATCGACGATGCGAAAGCGGCGGTTGAACTCGATGCAATCGAACACGACCGGAGGCTGCAGCAAGCAGACGTGTTGCGGCCGCAGATCGCCATGCCCCTCCACCAGTAGGCCGGCTGCAATGCGCTCGGCGAGCCTGGCGCCGTGCTCGTCCAGGAAATCCAGGTGCGCGCCAAACAGGCGCGCCAACGAAGCGGGGTCGAACGTGCCGGCATGCGCCGCGCAAGCGGCGCGATCTCGTTCCACCTCCCGTACCAAGTGCGCGCGATGCTCCGTATAGGAAATTTGCTCGGATGGGGCATCGAGATAAAAGACGGCAAGACGGTCGGCCAGCCCATCGATCTCCGGCGCCGTCAATGTTCCGTGGCGTATACGCTCGTCCAGCATGTCGGCCTTGGGCAGCCGATGCATCTGCACCAGCCATTCGACCGCCTCACCTTCGGAGCCGATCTGCAGCGAGCCCGCCGACGTGCGGCGTAGCGCCTGGACTTCGAGATAGATGCCAGGCGCAAGGCGCCTGTTCAAGCGAAGCTCTTCCTGGCAGTTATGGCGCCGGAGCTCGAGCGTGCTGAAATCCAGGAAGTCGTAACGCACCGGTTTCTTCATCTTGTAGGCATGAGTCGGAGTCAGGAATACATACGACATGTGCGTTTCGATGACTTCGACACTTGGCGGCGCATCGGGATAGGCGTGCGGCCCGCGGAGGGCGGCAACCTTTTCTTCGAGCCCGATTTCCTGCGCCACCATGACGTTCGCGATACGTTCAGAGACGGCCGCAGCTTGCAGGTGCGTTAGCGAGCCACGGCCGGCCGCCTGCGGCTACCCTGGCGCGTCAGCAGCACGGGTACTGAAGAGTCACGCAGAACGCGCTCCGCGTCGCTGCCCAACAGCAGCCGGTTGAGACCCCGACGCCCGTGCGTGCCCATGACAATGAGGTCGGCCTTTGCGCGCTTGGCTTCGCGCAGTATGACATTCGACACCGGTTGACCGCGGCTTGCGATCTGGACCGCTTCGCTCTTCGCGCCAGCGCTTTGCGCCATCGCCTGCGCTCTGTCCAGCGCCTTGCGGCCCTGCGTCTTGAGCGATTCGATGACTTGCGGGATGACCATCGCTCCCTCGAGGTCGGCCATCGTCGTTGCGATGACCGCCTCGTCGACGACGTTCAACAATCGAATGCGCGCCTGTTGATCCGTGGCGAGTGCAATGGCGTGCTTGAGGCCGATCAGCGCAGGCTTGCTGCCGTCGATCGGTACGAGGATGTTTCGGTACATCGGTTCTCCCTTCTTGCGTCGTTCGAGATGGAGCGCTCCGGGCATCCTGACTTCACTGGATCTTAACTCCATGATGAGCACGCCGGCGTGTCGAAGCGGATCGGCTTCATTTTCGCCGACGCCCACGCCGTTTGATCCTGCGCAAGCTCGGTCTCGAGAAAGCGGCGCATGATTTCGCGGCAGTGACCACTGAGCATGAGCGTGAGGATGACTACGCGTCCCCTGTCGATATTCGCGCCAGGTAGCACGCGCGAGCTGGGTGCCCGTGTTGCGCAGCATGTCGGTGTTGCGCTTGCGCCGCTGGAAGAACGCGATTTCGAGGATGGCGAACACAAGATACGGCCGCTCGCGTGCGTGAGGGACCACGATGCCTACGTGATCCACTCCCTTTACGGGGAACCGGCGGCCAGCGCCAACGACAAGCTGATACGTCTCCTGTTCCTGATCGGGGCGCTGCGGGATACAGGCGCCGAACGGGTCACCGCGGTGACCCCATATCTCTGCTATGCGCGCAAGGATGCGCGAACGCAACCGCGTGACCCCATTTCCAGCCGCTATGTCGCGCAGCTCGTTGAAGCGCTAGGCGCCAACCGAGTCATGGCGCTGGAGGTCCACAATCCAGCGGCCTATGCCAATGCCCTTCGCATCCAAGCCGAGCATTTGTCGACCGCGACGGTGTTCGCGCAAGCGCTTTCGGCCCGTCTTGGGCGGGATGCACCGGTTGCAGTCGTTTCTCCGGATCCCGGCGGGTTCAAGCGCGCCGAGCGGCTGCGCGCCGCGCTCTCGCTGCGGATGAGCGGTGAAGTGAGTCTTGCACTCGTGGAGAAGAGGCGAGCGCACGGCCGAGCGGGTGGAGACCCATATCTCCTGGCTCTTTCTGGCCGGCGAGTACGCCTACAAAGACAAGAAACCCGTCGCTCTCGGCTTTCTCGATTTCAGCACGCTCGAATCGCGCCGGTTCTTTTGCGAAGAGGAACTGCGGATCAACCGGCGTTCGGCTCCGGAACTATATCTGGACATGGTTGCAATATGCGGAACCTCGGAAGCGCCGCACGTCGACGGTGCGGGAGACGTCATCGAGTACGCATGGCGTTTCCTGAGCGCTTACCTCGAAGCGACCGGTGATTACGACGATCTCGCGGTGCTTCGCTGCCGAAGAACATTTCGCTGTCGTGGCGTGCGAAGGCTGTGATGCGCCGCCACAGCTCGCGGCCCAGCTCGCTCCGCGCATAGCGGCGGCCTGGCACGAACAATCGTCCGGACGCTAAACGCGGCCGCACCGCCCGGGTTGGCGCATCCGACTGCATCGCGTATTGCACCGACGAGCCGATGTCCACGCTACCCCGCAAAGATTCTGGCCGAGCCCAAGACAACCCCTTTCTGAGTCCAGCTCTGGCCCGGCGCTACGAGCGGTGGTACTCGGAGGTGGGCCGACGAGCCGATACGCTGGAGAAGGCCTTGTTGGCGCGATTGCTGCGTTCGTTTCCCGATACGCGTAGCGTGCTCGACGTGGGCTGCGGCACGGGACACTTCACGCGCTGGATGGCCGAAAAGGGCCTCGACGCATTCGGCCTGGACGTTTCCGAGCCGATGCTGGATGAAGCGCGCCGCCACGGCGGGCCGAAGTATGTGATTGGCGACGCGGCGACATTGCCTTTCGCCGATCGCTGCTTCGACTTGACGGCACTGATCACGACGCTCGAGTTCGTCTCGAACCCCGAGCGCGCGCTTGCCGAAGCGGCCCGCGTCGCCCGCCACGGGATTCTGCTTGGCGTATTGAACCGCTACAGTATGCTGGCCCTGCAGCGCCGCCTCTCGGGAGAATCGCTATGGCGCAGCGCCCGGTTTTTCGGGCCAGGCGAGCTCGCCGTCATGGTCCGGCGCGCGGCCGGCATGAGGTTCCGGGCGGCGCTTTGGCGAACCACGCTGTGGCCGATTCCCGGAATGCGCGACCTGCGCCTGCCGTGGGGTGGTTTCATCGGCGTGGCCGTGCACTTGAAGGGGGAGCTTCCAGTATGAATCGGATTTCCGCCCAGCTGAGACTGCTTCTCCCATCGAGTGCCTTTGCGCCTTCATCGCTTGGCGGCGCTGGTCCGGGCTATCTTGATGACGGGATCTGCCTTAGCCATCGGTCTGGAATCAACGCGCATAGACCGGCCGCGGAGATAGCCACCGCCACACCGATGGCGACGGAAAGTGCGAACAGCAACAGCCAGTCGACCCAGTAGCCCAGATCGGCGAAGCCAGCCATCGTTGCGCCGGGCAGAAGAAGGAAAGCGGCAATCGCGCTCACGACTCCGGCGGCGAACACGGGCGCGCGCCTGCCCGCTCGCGGCGGACGCACAATGGCGCTGGCGAGAAGGATCAGCATGATCGTCCCCGCGGGGATCACCCATGCTTTGTGCATGAGCGCCAGCTCCCAGACGATGTTCAGACCCAGCCAGATCTCGTACATCATGCGCTTCCTCTAGGCCCGGCCCTTGAGGACCGCAACGTATGCCGGCTTGAGGAGGCGAGTCTTCATGAGCCACGCAAACCAGCTATCCTGCAGCGGTTCGATCAGGGGGAGCGTCGGGGTGAGCCTTCCGTCGTAGTCGAATTCGATCAGCATTGCTGCGCCGATGCGCACGACCAGGGGGCAGGATGTATAGCCGTCGAATGTAAGAGCCGGCTCCTTGCCCGCGATCACCGCGGCGAGATTCCGAGTGACGACGGGACAGGCCTTCTTCACCGTCGCCGCGGTCTTGCCGCGGCGGGTCCCGTTCACGTCTCCCAAGCCGAAGACTTCGGGAAACCGGCGGTGGCGCAATGTCCTCTCGTCGACTTCCAGCCAGCCGCCGGCGGCGAAGTCGCCTTCGCGCCACGCGAGCGGACTGTTCTTGACGGCATCGGGCGCGCGCATGGGCGGCACGACATGCAGGAAATCGTAAGAGGTATTCTCTTCGCCCAAGGGCGTGGTGAATGTCGCCTCGCGCCGAGTGATGTCGACCGCCTTCAATCCGTGCTCGAAATTCACGCTGATGCCGAGCGCATCCCAACGAACCAGTACGGCCTCGTTGACCTGTGGCACGCCGAAGACGTTCGCGAGCGAGGAGTTGAAGGTGATTTGCGAACGTCCCAGCGTCCCGGCCTCATGCAGCCTGTCGCGCAATAGAAAAGCCATTTTCAGAGGCGCTCCCGCGCACTTCAACGCAGTGGAGGGGAGCGTCATGATCGCCCTGCCGCCGCGGGCAACAAACGCCCGCATCGCCTTCCAGGTGAGTACCGCACCTTCGTGGCCGTGATAAACGCTGCCGATGCCATCGCGGCCGATGGCCGCAGTATCCATACCTTCGATCAGGCCGTAATCCAGGTGCAGCCCGGGGGCGACCACGAGAAAATCGTAGCGGATGCGCCGGCCCCTGTCGGTCACGACGAGCTTCGCGTCCGGATCGATTTCGGCTGCGTGCTCGCGTATCCACTCCACGCCGATGGGCATGAAGTCCGCGTTGCGGTCGACGACTTTTTCGACCGGCCAGATGCCCGAAGCGACCAGCGTGTAACCGGGCTGATAGTTGTGAATCTCTTTGCCGTCCAGAATCGTGATGGTTGCGCCATCGAGTAGCCGACGCAGCCGGCTCGCCGCGCTCAGGCCGGCAAGACCGCTTCCCACGATCAGCACATGGGCCGATGTCTTCGTCGCAGGCCGATCGACGGCGTGGGATGGCGAGATCGTCGCCGTGGCGGCCGGCAAGGCGGCCAGGGCGAGGAGCTTGCGTCGGGCGCGGCCATGCGCGTCGAGTACCGGTTCAGTATGCGCCATTGCCTTCTTCATCGGGTTCTATGACCCCGGCTGCGATGCCTACGGGAGGGACACCTCCGGTGGGTACCTGACAATCTAGCCTTCGCGGCGCTCGGGCTGTTTGACCTGCGTCAAGCCGTTCACACGAGCGGTGAAAGGCAGATCCTCCCGCGGAGAAGATCGAGGGGGGAGATTGGGGCGGCTTGGGTCGCGCGTGCTCTGTTCGATCCATCGCTGCGCGTGCGCTTGCGCGAAATGGCGAGCGGTGCGATTGAGGCGCCCGGCGGCACCACCCGCGCCCAGTCGCAAGGGAGCGGCGCCCGTTTGGCCATGCCTTGACCGGCGTCAATGCGACGACTGGGGCGAGCCCGAATCATTGCGGCATGCGCGAAGATCATGCATCTATCCGCCTCGCCCGATCGCGTGCGTCGCGCCGTGCGTGGGCGTGGGTTGTGGCTGTCCTGTTCCTGGCGCCGTTTGCCATGCCGGCGGCCGCGGTGGAGGTGCTGCTCTTCTGGAGTATCGGTTGCCCGCACTGCGAGCGCGCCATTGCGTTTCTCGAGCGCGTCGCGGCTGCCGATCCCGAGGTGCGGCTCCAAGCGCTGGAAGTCTCGCGAAATCGAGACCATGCCGCCCGCATGGTGCGGACAGCCGAACGCCTCGGCGTCGAGGCGGGATCCGTCCCTTTGATCGTAGTCGGCGACCGCGCCTGGGTGGGCTACGCCGATGACGCAAGTACGGGGCGTGAGATCGCCGCCCAGATTGGGCTCTGCAAGGAGCAGCGCTGCCCCGCGCCGGACATCGCGACACCGACGGACCCTCGCAGGATGCTACCCGAAACGGTACGTTTGCCGCTGATCGGCGAGCTGCACCTCGCCGATTTCTCGCTGCCTCTCCTTACCGTGATCCTCGCCGCCGTCGATGGCTTCAATCCGTGCGCAACTTGGGTGCTCGTGTTCCTGCTCGGGCTGCTGGCCGGAATGAAGGACCGTGTCCGCATGTGGCTGATCGGCATCGCCTTCGTTGGCGCTTCGGCGCTCGTGTACCTGCTGATCCTCGGTGCCTGGCTCAACGTGCTGAGGTACGCAGCCGCGCTCGCGTTCGTGCGCATCGCGATCGGAGCCGTAGCGCTCGCGGGCGGTACTTATTATCTGAGGCGATTTGCCATCAACGCCGATATGCGTTGCGAGATCACGGCGCCTCAGTCGCGCCGGCGCGTGATGGAGCGGCTCGAGGCACTCGTGTATCGTCCGGACCTGCTGGCCGCTCTCGCGGGTGTTGCAGTGCTCGCATTCGTGGTCAATCTCGTCGAGTTCCTGTGCTCCGCCGGAATCCCGGCCGTGTTCACCCAGGTTCTGGCTCTCTCCGATCTGCGGTCGGTGCAATACTTCGGGTTCCTTGTGCTCTACGTACTCGTGTTCATGCTCGACGACCTCGCGCTGCTCGTGATAGGCCTGAAGACCCTGGAATGGAGCGGCCTCACCACGCGCTTCGCACGCTGGTCCAATGCGGTCGGCGGCGTGGTATTGATCGGCCTCGGTATGCTGCTGATCTTCCGTCCCGAGTGGCTAGCGTTCGCCTGAACTGCATTGACCGATCGCCTCGCACGAAGGACCGCATATCGACGGCGCCGAGCAATCACCCACATTCTTTGACGTAGCGCAAACGGGCGAGCTGGCGTATGCCCTCGCATGAAACGCTCGCACGGCGGTGTCCGACATGGAAGTGCCAGTGCAGATCGTGTTTCACAACGTGCCGCATTCGGATGCCGTTGAAGCCAAGATCTTGAGTCGAGTGGATGCGCTCGGAAAGTACTGCGGCGCTATCATCAGCTGCCGTGTCGCGGTCGAAGCACCGCATCACCACCACCGTGCCGGTAACCACTATCTCGTACGGGTTCAGGTTGCCGTACCCGGGGAGACGCTGGTCGTCGGACGGGAGCCCGACGCGCATCGCGCCTACACCGACGTATATGTCGCCATTCGCGACTCGTTCGATACCATCCGCCGCCAACTGGAGGACCACAGCAGGCGGCGTCGGGGCCCACTCAAGGCGCACCCGATATCCTTGCATGGCCGGGTCGCCGAGCTCCACCCCGATGAGGACTTCGGCAGA
>WYBJ01000336.1 GCA_011525945.1 Burkholderiaceae bacterium
AGCCCACCGATTACCCCACCCGGCCCATTCGTTTCATTGTCAGCTACCCGCCCGGCGGGCCGGCTGACATCCTCGCCCGACAGCTTGCGCAAGAGCTGTCCGAGAACCTCCGCCAAACGCTGGTGATCGAGAACCGCGGCGGCGCCAACGGTAACATCGGTGCCGGGATTGCGGCGCGCGCGCAAGCGGACGGCTACACGCTTTTCATGATGACTTCGAGCCACGCCGCCAACATGACGCTCTATGCCAACTCCGGCTACGACGTCATGCGCGACTTCGCCCATGTCAGCAACATTGCCTCGTATCCGCTTCTACTGGTGGTGCATCCCGCGCTCAAGGTGGCGTCCGTACGTGAACTGGTCGCTCTCGCCAAGGCGAGCCCGGGTAAGCTTACTTTCGCCTCGGCGGGTGCAGGCGGTGGCGCGCACCTCGCGGGTGAATTGTTCAAGACCATGGCGGCCATCGACATGCTGCACGTGCCCTACAAGGGTACGGGCCCGGCGCTGCAGGCAGTGGTGGCCGGGCAGGTCAATCTGATGTTCGCCGGCGTGTCGGCGGCAATGCCGCATGTCTCGAACGCCAGGCTGCGCGCGCTGGGTGTATCCAGCGCCAGGCGCCTCAAGGCGATTCCAGACATCCCAACCATTGCCGAGTCCGGCGTGCCAGGGTATGAGCTCACCTCCTGGCTGGGCGTGTCGGTGCCCGCGGGAACCCCCGTACCGATCATCGACAGGCTCAATGCCGAGATCCGCAAAGTGGTGCAGAGCCCTAAATTCTCCGCGCGCCTCGAACACGATGGGGCGCAGCCCCGCATCAGCTCGACGAAGGACTTCAGCCGCTTCGTTGAGACCGAAGTCGACAAATGGGCGAAGCTCATCCGCGCGTCGGGCGCGAAACCGCAATAAGGCGAGACCGAAACCGCCGCTCGCTTCGCAGCCGGCGAACTGCAAACCCGCGCCACCGCGCGACCGCGCACCCGAGAGAACTCGATCCGACCGCCATTCCGGAGGCTGGATTCTCGCCTTCGCTTCTTCGGAACCTGGCCTCGGCTTCTTCGGGATAGTGACCTGCCTATTGCTCGTGACGGATCTGGCTTCCCGGACTCGATCTTTCAGCCGTACGCGGTAATACCCGCATCCTGGGGAGAAACGTGCTCGTAAGCCGGACCGCGTACCTCCCGAAGTTGACCGGACAAGTCACTTGTGCTTACATGTTGCCACAGCCTCCGGTGTTCCTGTGTCCGAAACGCTCTACGCCAGTCTCGCCCGCGACCTGCACGCCACCATCCTCACGGGCCGACGTGAGCCTGGCAACTTCCTCCCCGGTGAGTTCGCGCTCGCGCAAGCGCACGGCGTCTCGCGTGCGACCGTACGCGCGGCGCTCGCCCTGCTCGAGCGCGACGGCATCGTCGAGCGCCGCCGCGGCGCCGGCACGCGGGTGCTGCCGCCGCGTCCCTCGGAGGGGTACGGGCAGTCGCTCCGGTCGATCGAAGAGCTGATCCACTACGCGCACGACACACACCGCATCGTCCGCTCCACGCGTCTGATCGTTGCCGATCAGGCGCTTGCGCAGGCGCTTGATCTGCCCGCCGGCAGTCGCTGGCTGCACATTCGCAGTCTGCGCATCGATCCGTCGCGACCCAGCCAGCCCTTGTGCGCCAGCGACGCCTACGTTGCCAACAAGTTCGCCGCTATCCGCAACCGACTCACCGACCGCACCACCGCTCTGTGCGATCTGCTCTGCCGCCACCACGGTGTGAGCCTCGCGTGCATCGAGCAGGAAATGCGCGGGGCGCTGATTCCGGCCGATGTCGCGCAGGTGCTCGATGCGGAACCGGGCGACGGTGCGCTGCGCATCCTGCGACGCTACCGCGACGCGAGCGGCTGGGCCTATCTCATCACCGTAGGACTGCATCCCGCCGGCCGCTTCACTTACCGGATGCGCCTGGAACGATCGGGCCTCGGCGCTGGCGCGGCGAGCGCGCCGAGCGCGGTCGCGCTGCCTGGTCGCGCGTCGGCTGCGAGCGACCACAGCGGACAGCGGCCGGACCCTCGCGCGGCAACGCGCCAATCCCGTTCCGCCAAAACCCATTCGACTCGCTGAGGAATGCCACGATGGCCATCGCATCCACCGTCCAGCAGCCCGGGCTCGCGCCTTTCGACGCCCGCTGCGCGCCCGAGGCGACCCGCCTCCTCGCCGAGTACGTGGCGGGAGTCTCGTACGCACGCTTGCCGCCGGACGCGATCGGCGCCGCCAAGGTCGCTCTGGTCGACTGGGTCGCCGTCGCCGCCGCAGGCAGCCGCATCACGCACCAAGGCAAGGTGGCGGCCGCGCTCGCGCGCGCCGAGGCTGCGCGTGACGAGGCGACGCTGTTCAACGACGGCGGCGCCACCTCCGCCACCTGGGCGGCTTTCGCCAACGCTATCGCTTCGCACGCGATCGAGCTCGACGACATCCATCTGCCGTCGATCATCCACGGCGGCGTCGCGATGATGGGCGCCGCTGTGGCGATGGCGCAGAAGCTGAGGGTCGACGGCCGCCGCCTGATCGAAGCCGTCGTCGCCGGCTTCGATGTCCAGTACCGCATCGGCGAGGCGATCGCGGCGCCGCATTACGAGCGCTATCACTCGACCGGTACAGTGGGCACCTTCGGTGCCGCCGCCGCCTGCGCGAAGCTGTTGAACCTGGACGTGCGCCAGATCCGCTGGGCGCTGGGCAACGCCGGCAGTCAGGCGGCGGGGCTGTGGCAGTACCTCAAGGTTGGTGACGACACCAAGGTGCTGCACGCCGGCAAAGCGTGCATGAATGGCGTGCTCGCCGCGTCGCTAGCGCAGCGAGGCTTCACCGGCTCGATCGATATCATCGAGGGCAGCCGCGGCTTCGTCGCAACGATGTCACCCGCGGTCGACTGGGGCCGCATTACCGATCGCCTGGGCGTCTACTTCAAGGTGACCGAGAACGGCTACAAAATCCACGCTTGCTGCCGCCACGGCCATGTGACGATCGATGAGACCTTACGCATGACGCTGGCGTACGATCTGAGGCCTGAGCAGATCAGGCAAGTCGTCGTCAAGCTTACGACCAATTCCGCGGGCACCATCGATGATCCCGATCCGGCGAGCGAGTACAAGGCGAAGTTCAGCGTGCAGTTCATGGTCGCCAATGCGATCGCACACCGGCGCGTCGGGCTCGAGGCGTTCACGCGCGAGCGCCTCGCCGACCCCGGCATCCGGGCGCTGATGAGCAAGGTCCGAGTGGTCGCGGAACCTCACTTCGACGCGGGGTTCCCAGACAAGTGGACCGCCGAGGTGAGCATCGAGACGGAGGACGGTGCGCGGCACATTGGTCGCGCCGACATGCCGCGCGGCGAATGGGTGAACCCGGTGCCCGCCTCGGTGATCGAGGACAAGGCGCGCGACCTCCTCAAGCTGGTCGTCGCGCCAGAAGCGGCAGCAGCGCTCGTGCGGCGAATGATGGGCGTCGAGAAGGTCACCGACGCGCGCTCGATGCTGCCCGAGCTCGAGGTAACGCCGGCGCGCGTGCGGCTCGGAACATAGGATGCAGCGGATGCGCCAGACAATCACCGAAAAGATCATCGCTCGCCATGCGCACCGCGAGCGCGTGGCCGCGGGCGAATACGTCGAAGTCGCCGTCGACCAAACCTGGTCCGACGATCTGGGAGCGCCGCTCACGCTGGGACTGCTGCAATCTCACGATATCGCAAGCGTGTTCGACACCGAGCGCGTGTTCATCACCTCGATGGTCAATGCGCCGGCGCGCGACATCCAGAGCGCCGAGGTGCTGAAGCTGATCCGCGCGCTCTGTCGCAAGTACGGCATCAAGCTCTATGAAATGGGCAGCGCCGCAATCCACAACGCTCTGGCGATCGAGCTGGGGCTGACACTGCCAGGCGAGTTGATCGTAGGCGGCAACTCGCATGCGTGCACCGCCGGCGCGCTCGGCTGCTACGCGACAGGCATGGGTTCGACCGATATCGCCGCAATCCTCGCCACCGGCCGCACCTGGCTCGAAGTGCCGCGTACGATCCGCTACCGTTATACCGGCAAGCTCGGTCGCTGGGTGACTGGCAAGGATCTCATCCTGCACACCATCGGGCGCATCGGCGTCGCGGGAGCGGACAACGCCGCGATGGAGCTGGTCGGCGAGCCGATCGAAGAGCTCGAGGTCGAGCAGCGACTGGCGATGAGCAACATGGCGATCGAGGCCGGCGCCCAGAACGCCATATGCGCGCCCGATGCAAAGACGCTCGCGTATGTGAAGCCGATCGCGCGCCGATCCTTCGAGCCCATCTACGGCGACGACGACGCCGAGGTGTCGCAGGAGATCGTGATCGCAATCGACCACCTCGAGCCGGTGGTCGCGGCGCCCTTCCTGCCCAGTAACACGACGAGCTGGCGCGAGGTGAGGGGACTCGCGCTCGATCAGGTGTACATCGGCTCGTGCACCAACGGCTGGATGAGCGACCTGCGTGCCGCCGCGCGTATCCTCGAAGGACGCAAGGTCGCCGCGGACCTGCGCGTCATCGTCATACCGAGCACCACCGAAATCCATCGCCGCGCGATCGAGGAAGGGCTCGCCAAGATCTTCATCGACGCCGGCGCCGCTTTCTCGATGCCGACCTGCGGGCCGTGCATCGGTGCGCATGCCGGCGTGCTCGCTGCGGGCGAGCGCTGCCTCGCGACCTCGAACCGCAACTTTCCCGGGCGCCAGGGCTCAACCCAAAGCGAGACCTATCTTTGCAACCCCGTCATTGCGGCCGCGAGCGCCATCAAGGGCGTGATCGCGAGCCCCGACGAGCTCTAGGGAACGACATCATGTGGCACAAGGGCCGTGTCTGGTTCCTCGGCGATGACATCGACACCGATCAGATCATGCCGGCGCGCTACCTCGCACTGCGCACCGCGGATGCGCTCGGCAAGCACGCTCTGTCGGGCAACGATCCGGGCTGGGCCGAGCGGATCGGCGCGGGCGACATCCTGATCGCCGGCGCGAACTTCGGTTGCGGCTCCTCGCGCGAGCACGCCCCGCTCGGACTGAAGGGGATGGGGCTCGCATGCGTCGTGGCGCGCTCGTTCGCGCGTATCTTCTATCGCAACGCCGTCAACATCGGGCTGCCGCTCTTGGTGGTGAAACAGCCGCTCGGCGAGGGCCCGCAAGGTCGAGACGGCTGGGTCGATCTCGCCACCGGGCGTCTGTCCTTCGACGAGGGCCATAGCGCGCTCGAGGGTACGCCGCCCGCACCGATCGTGCTCGCGATACTCGCCGCCGGCGGCCTGATGCAATACGTCGCCCGGCAGACCGCGAGCGCACGCTGATACCGATCGCGCCCGCCATGGCCACGCCCGCAAGCACACAGGCGACTCGTGCGCTTTCAGGCCCGGGCGTGCACGCTCGCGCCGAGAACCTGGTGCGCGCTGGTCTGTGGCCGGCGTTTCTGCTGGCGCTGCTCGCGGTGCTGGTGATCTATCCGATCGGCAAGCTGGTGGTGGGCGCTCTGACTACCGTCAGTCCGATGGCCGCCCGTGACGGCTTGGCGCCACTCACGCTGGAGAACTTCCGCGAGCTCGCCACCAACACCACGGCACATGCCGCGGCGTTGAATTCGCTGCTCGCCTGCGGCACAGGCGCGCTCTTCTCGGTGGTGATCGGGTTGTACTTCGCGTGGGTGGTCGTGCGCACCAACACCCCGCTCAAGGGTGTCATCCGATCCGCCGGGATCATGCCGCTGTTCATCCCGCCGCTGGTGGCGGGCTTCGCCTGGTCGCTCCTCGGTTCGCCACAGACCGGGCTGATCAACGTCGCGTTGCAGGCGATCGGCGTCCCGTGGACGGTGAACTTCTACTCGCTCGCCGGAATCGCACTGGTGTTCGGCGCCTACTATGCGCCCTACGTATTCATGTTTACCGCCGCCGCGCTGGAGAACATGGACCCGTCGCTGGAAGAAGCATCGGAAGTGTGCGGCGCGAGCGTCCTGTCGACCACGCTGCGCGTCACTTTCCCGCTGATGGCGCCCGCGATCCTGTCCGGCGGGCTGCTCGCCTTCGTCGTCATGCTCGGCGTGTACGGCACCCCGGCAATCCTCGGCACACCCGCCAACGAGCCGTTTCTCACCACCTACTTGTTCACGCTGCTGTCCTGGACCCCGCCGCTCTACAACAAAGCCGCCGCGGTCTCGATGCTTCTGGTCGCGGTCACGGCATTCGGCATCTGGCTACAGCAGCGGGTGCTCTCCGGGCGCAGCTTCGTCACCGTGGCCGGCAAGTCGTTCCGGCCCAAGATCCTCGACCTCGGCCGCTGGCGCTACCTCACGTTCGCGTTCGCGCTGCTCTACCTGGTGTTGGTCGTCGTGCTGCCCTACTTCGCACTGCTGGTGGTGGCGTTTCGCAAGTACATGTTCGTACCCGATCTCGCGAGCCTATTCGATACCTCGCAATACTCGCTGATCCACTTCCGCGCGTTGTTCGACAATCCGCTCACGATGCGCTCCATCCGCAACTCGCTCGTCGTCGGCGGCGGCGCCGCCATCTTCGGCGGAATGCTCGCATTTGCCGTCGCCTATACGGTACAGCGCACGCAGGCGCCGTTACGACGCCCGCTCGACTACATCGCCACGGTGCCGGTGGCGATTCCGGGGCTGGTGATCGGCGTCGCCTACCTGTGGGCCTGGGTGGGCCTCCCCGGCGGGCTCTACGGCACGACGGCGATCCTCGCGATCG
Source organism: Burkholderiaceae bacterium (assembly GCA_011525945.1). Classification (GTDB taxonomy): domain Bacteria; phylum Pseudomonadota; class Gammaproteobacteria; order Burkholderiales; family WYBJ01; genus WYBJ01. The sequence goes on from WYBJ01000336.1 coordinate 6,738, forward strand.
CCTTTGTCGCGCGCTTCCTGCCCGACACCATGAAGTCGCTTTCCGGCTCGCTGGTGCAGATCCACCGCGAGCTCGAGGAAGCGTCGTGGATCTGCGGGCGCGGGCTGCTGGCGACGATCCACCGGGTTGTGGTGCCGCTCACCTGGCCCGGCATTCTCGCGGGTATGACGCTGCTCTTCGTCCTGTCTATCCGCGAGCTCGGATCGTCGCTGTTCCTTTACACCAGCGATACCATCATCATGTCGGTGCTGCTGCTCGACTTCTGGGAAGGCGGCAGCATCGGCGTGTCGGCCGCGTTCAGCGTCTTCCAGTCGGTCCTGCTGCTCCTGATCATCGGTGCGGTCAGCCACCTGACTTCGAGGAAGCGCCGGATCTGAGCATCCCCTGCCATCTACGATCGAGGAGGAGTGGAATGAAAGCGCGTCTGGCCCTTGTCGTCCTCACCAGCGTTGTCGCTGGATCCGCGCTCGCACAGTTCAAGGCCGATCCCGCGCTCGTCGCCGCCGCGACCAAGGAGGCTGCGGTGGTGATCTACACGGCGAATCAGCTCGACAGCGAGCAGCAACTCGCGAAGAAGTTCAACGAGCGCTTCCCGGGCATCAACATCGAGATCGTCCGGGCTCCCGGCAGCCGGCTGATCGCGCGCGTCGAAGCCGAAGCCGCATCGGGGAAACTCGCCGCCGACATCATCGAATTCTCCGACAGCGGTCTGGCCAAGAGCTACGAGAAACTCTTCGCCGACTATGCTCCCGCCAACGCCGCCAAGTACCCGGCCGAGATACGCGCGATCTCGCCAAAGATGTGGCCGAAGACATCCTGGGGCTACGTTCTTGCCTACAACAAGGCGCTGGTGAAATCGCCGCCCGCTTCGTGGGCGGATCTCACTCGGCCTGAGTTCAAGGACAGGCTCGGCTGGATCCCGGCCGGCGCCGGGGGAACGACCTGGACGCTGGCGATGTTCCAGCGCCAGAAGCTCGGCGAGAGCGAGTGGAAGAACCTCGCCGCCAAGCACCCGGTGATGTACCCGAGCGACGCTCCGCTGCTCGCTGCCCTGATCCGCGGCGAGGCGCACGTCGCCCCGCTGAAGACGAACTCGATCATTCCGTCGATCAAGGACGGCGCACCGGTCGGCATCGTCTATCCGAGCGACGGCGTACCGATCACCGTATCGGTGGCGGGGATTTCGGCCACGGCACCGCATCCGAAAGCGGCAAAGCTCTACCTTGACTGGATCCTCTCCGCGGAGGGGCAGGAGACCTGGGTGAAGAACTCCGGCGGGATGACAGTCCTCGAAGGCGGGTCGCTGCCAGCAGGCGCCGACAAGGCCTCGCTCAAGCTCTGGTTTCCGGACATCAAGCAGTATGCGGCGCTGCGCAACGACTGGGTGAAGCAGTGGAATACGACTTTCAATTACCGCCAGTGACGCGCGAAACATGAGCGGGCTTGCCGCGCCATCGGCGCCGCGCCGCCGGCTCCGGGAGACGAAGCGAACGTGACCGCGGAACTTGCCGTCGCGCATCTCACCAAGTCGTTCCTCGGCGCCCGCCCGGCGGTCGACGACGTGTCGTTCGTCGCGCAGGCGGGCGAGGTCGTCGCGCTGCTCGGCCCGTCGGGCTGCGGCAAGACCACGACGATGCGCTCGGTGGCGGGCCTTGAGACGCCGACGGGCGGCCAGATCCGCATCGGTGACGATGTGGTCTGCGATTCCTCGCGCGGATTCTTCCTCAAGCCACAGCGGCGCAATGTTGCGATGGTGTTTCAGTCTTACGCCGTGTGGCCGCACATGACCGTCGCCGAGAATGTGCGCTACCCGCTGTCGCATCGGCGCCTGCCGCGCCCCGAGGTCGAGCGGCGGGTGGCTGAAGCACTCGCCGTGGTGAAGCTCGAGGAATACGCCGGGCGTTCGGCCACGGCGCTGAGCGGCGGACAGATGCAGCGGGTGGCGCTTGCACGAAGTCTCGTCTACCAGCCCCGCCTGCTGCTGCTCGACGAGCCGCTGTCCAATCTCGACGCCAAGCTTCGCCAGCAGTTGCGCGAGGATCTGCGGCGGATCATCAAGCACGCCGGGGTCACCGCGCTTTACGTGACGCACGACCAGTCGGAGGCGGTGGCGGTCGGTGATCGGATCGGTGTCATGCGCGAGGGCCGGCTGCTGCAGATCGCCACGCCGAGCGAGTTGTACAACCGTCCTGCCGAGCTCTTCGTCGCCGAGTTCACCGGGGCGTCGAATCTGATCGCCGGGCGCATCCTCCGGGCCGATGCAGCCCGGGCGCAAGTGCGTATCGGCAGCGGTTGCGATCTGCTGTCGCGCGTGCCGCGCGTGCTCGCGCCCGGCACCGAGGTCACCGTGGCGGTCCGGCCCGAGAACCTGCGCCTTTCGCGCGCCGATGCGCAGGCCCCACCCGCCGGCGAGTGGAACCGGATCTGTGCAATGGTGAGCACCGCTCGCTTTCATGGCGTGCAGACCGGCTACACGGTCGAGGCCAGCGGAACGTCCTGGGAGGCGACCGAATACGGCTCGGTGCCGCAGTTCTCGCCCGGCGACGCGGTGTCGCTATGGATCCCTCTCGACGGCTGCTGGGCGTTTGCCGAAAAGCGCTCGGGCGCTGCGGCGCACTGAGCGATTGATCAACCTTGAGCGGAGCACATCGATGCTGTTTCCCACCATGCTCGTCGGAAGCTATCCCCAGCCCGAGTGGCTGATCGATCGCAAGAAGCTGGCCGGACGCTTTCCGCCGCGCACGCGCGCGCGGGAACTGTGGCGCATCCCAGCGGAGTTTCTCGCCGAGGCGCAGCAGGACGCGACCATCATGGCGATCAAGGCGCAGGAGGAGGCCGGAATCGACATCGTCACCGACGGAGAGATCCGTCGCGAGAGCTACTCGAACCGCTTCGCCACCGCACTCGACGGGGTGGACATCGACAATCCCGGCACAGCGCTCGACCGCTCCGGCCACCCCAACCCGGTGCCCCGCATCGTCGGGCCGATCCGCCGCCGGCACGCGGTGGAAGTCGAGGACCTGGTGTTCCTCAAGCGGCACACGACGCACAAGGTGAAGATGACGGTACCGGGGCCGTTCACCATGAGCCAACAGGCACAGAACGATTTCTACCCGACGCTCGAAGCCGCCGCGATGGATTACGCCGCAGCGGTGAATGCCGAGATCAAGGATCTCTTCGCCGCTGGCGCCGACATCGTGCAGGTCGACGAACCCTACATGCAGGCGCGCCCGAAGGCGGCGGAGGAATACGGGTTGAAGGCGCTGAACGCGGCGCTCGATGGCGTCGCCGGCGTCACCGCGGTGCACATCTGCTTCGGCTATGCGGCGGTCATCCACACCCGCCCGAGCGGCTACTCGTTCCTGGGACAGTTGCGGGCCTGCACCTGCCAGCAGGTGTCTTTCGAGACCGCGCAATCGCAGCTCGACTGCGCGGTGATCACGCAACTGCGCGGCAAGAAGCTGATCCTCGGTGTGCTCGATCTTTCGGACATGAACATCGAGACACCCGAGGCCGTGGCCGCACGCATCCGCCGCGCGCTGCCTTACGCGCCGGCCGAAGACTTCATCATCGCGCCCGACTGCGGCATGAAGTACCTGCCGCGCGATGTCGCTTTCGGGAAGATGCGAGCCATGGTGATCGGCGCAGCCATCGTGCGCGCGGAGCATGGGGAACGGTAGCGGGCTTTACCTCACGCCGGTGCGGTGTCCGAGGGCTCTGTCGTACGGCTTCCTATTGCGCCGGCTTCACTCCCGCCTCGACGATCACCTGGCCGAATTTCTTCAGCTCGGAGCGGATGAAGTCGCGAAATCCTTCGGGCGTAGTCGGTGCGGGTTCGAAGCCGACGTTACGCAGCTTCGTCGCCATGTCGGGGTTCTTCAATGCCTGTACCGCGTGCTCGTTGAGCTTGCGCAGCACCGCGTCGGGCATGCCGGCCGGCCCGAGGAAACCGAAGAAGTTCACCAGCTCGTAGTCCTTCAACGGCGGATATTCCGCGATCGCCGGCACATCCGGCAGCGCCGTGACGCGCGTCTTCGAGGTGACCGCGATCGGGCGGATACGCTTGCCGTCGATGAACGGCTTGGCCGCGCCGATGCTGACGAAGGTCATCGCGACGTCGCCGCCGGCGAGCCCGGCCAACTGCGGCGCCGCACCCTTGTACGGTACGTGGAGAATTTTCAGCCCCGCCATCTTGTTGAAAAGCTCGCCGTTCAACTGTTGCGGGTTGCCGACGCCGCTGGACGAAAACGTCAGCGTGCCGGGATTCTTCTTGGCGAAAGCCACCAGCTCGGCCACATTCCTCGCGGGAATGCTCGGATGCACGGCAAGCACGTTCGGCACCTTCACGAGCAGCGTGATCGGCTGCAAGTCCTTTTCGATGTCGTACGCCATCGGCTTGTACATGTGCGGGTTGACCGCCATCTCGCCCGAGGCGACGAGGACGGTGTAGCCGTCGGGTTTCGCCTTGGCGACGTAGCCCGTACCGATCATGCCGCTCGCGCCGGTGCGGTTGTCGACGATGACGGGCTGCCCCATGGACCTGTGCAACTGCTCGGCCAGAAGACGTGCGGTCAGATCGGTTCCACCACCAGCGGGAAACGCGCACACGATGCGGACCTGCTGGGTGGGGTAAGGGGTCTGCGCGAGCAGCGGGGCGGCCACGAGCGCCAATGCAAAGGCACAGCCGTGTCCGATCGTCCGGGGTCGATTCACAAGCGATCTCCAACAAGGAATGAAATCGGCCTATTCTAGCCGTGTGCGTACGAGCCGCCGCTTCGCTGCGCTGGGCGCAGCGAAGCTCGGTGCCGGCGACACGCCACGGCGCCCCGCGTACCGACGTACAGGATTTCCGGGCAGGCAGTCCGCGGCGGAACGAATATCTTAAGCAGCCGGTCGCACGGCGACCCGGGAACGAGCGGCACACGGAGGAGAAATGAAGCGAATCGCACTTGCAACGCACTGCATGCTGGCTGCGGCTGGATCGCTCTGGATATCTGCGGCAGCGACAGCGGACACGTATCCGAGCCGCCCCGTGCGCCTCATCATCCCCCACTCCGCGGGGGGAGCCGTCGATGTCGTCACGCGCTTCTGGGCGCAGAAGCTCCCGGAGATGCTCGGCCAGCAGGTGGTCATCGACAACCGCACCGGAGCCGGCGGGCGGATCGGCATGGAGATCGCCGCCAATGCCACAGCCGACGGCTATACGCTGATGGCGACCGGAACGCCGCTCGTCATCGTGCCACACCTCTATCGCAAGACCCCGTTCGATCCGAGACGCGACTTCATGCCGATCATGCAGTACGGCAGCCAACCGTATGCGCTCACGGTGCATCCCTCGCTCGGGGTCAGCTCGGTGCAACAGCTGATCGATCTGGCGAAGAAGCGGCCCGGTCAGATCAATATCGCGTCGTCGGGCAACGGCGGCGCCCAGCACCTGTTCGGCGCCTTGTTCGTGTCCATGACGGGGATCAACATGGTGCACATTCCTTACAAGGGCAGCGGACCGGCGCGCGCCGATTTGCTCTCGGGCCAGGTCAAGGTCGGCTGCCTCGGCATATCGAGCGTGATCAATCAGCACAACGCCGGGCAGCTCAGGATCATCGGCGTCACCAGTGCGAAGCGCTCGCCGCAGGTTCCCGACGTACCCGCGATCGGCGAGACGGTGAAAGGATACGAGGCCTCGTTGTGGCTCGGTCTGCTCGCGCCACGCGGCACACCGCCGGCCGCAATCGAGCGCATCCACGGCGACCTTACCAAGCTGCTGGCACGCGCCGACATGCACGATGCATTCAAGCGCGTCGGAACCGACCTCACCCCGACCAACCCCAAATCCTTCGCCGAGCTGATTCGCACCGACTACAAGAAATGGGGTGATGTGATCGAGGAGATCAAACTCAAGATCGACTGACGGACGGCGCGCGGGGGGAGACGTCAGAGGCCTGGCCTCACGCATTCACCACGTGCTCGGGCCGTCCCTCGATCCAGGCGATGATGTTATCCACCGGCATCTTGCGCGAGCGCAGGTTCGATTCGTGCGTGGTGCCGCCCATATGCGGGGTGATCAGGACGTTGTCGAGCGCCGCGTATGGATTTTGCTCCAGAGGCAGCGGCTCGACGGTGTGCACGTCGAGGGCGGCGCCGGCGATTCGCCCGGTCTGCAATGCCCGCACCAGATCGTCCTGAACGACGATGCCGGCGCGCGCGGTGTTGACCAGAACAGCGCTTTGTTTCATCAACTCGATCTCGCGGCGCCCGACGCTGCCCTGAGACTGCGGGGTGTTGCGAAGGTGCAGGGACACGGCATCCGAGCGCCGGAAAACATCGTCGCGCTCGACCAGTTCCACGCCCAGCCGCGCTGCCCGATCCGGATCCCGCGTCGTGCTCCACGCGATCACGTTCATGCCGATGCCGCGCCCGAGGCGCGCGGTCTCGGCGCCGATCGCCCCGAGACCGAGCAAGCCGAGCGTCTTGCCGCGCATTTCGTGCGCGGTCGGGGGATGCTTCCACAAGCCCTGGCGCAACCACCGATCTCCCGCGGGCAGATTGCGCCAGATCGCCATCAGCAGTCCGATGCAAAGTTCGGCCACCGCGACGTGATTGATCGCCGGCGTGTTCGTCACCACGATGCCGCGGCGGCGCGCCTCGTCGAGATCCACGTTATCGGTGCCGGTGCCCAAGATCGAGATCATGCGAAGCCGTGGCGCCTGCTCAAAGGTCTCGCGGTCGAACTTCGAGTAGGCACGCACGTTGATGGCGGCGTGCGCATCGGCCAAGCGCGCGAAGAATTCGGCCCGATCGGCGTAGCGCGTGCTGTGGCAGCGCACCTCGCCGTAGGCGCGAAGTCGCGCCAGATCGTGATGATCGACACCGCCGTATGCGATCGGGAAATCGTCCGGGACGACAACGGTTATCGGCCGCGACTGCGGACTCGCCATGACGGGATCTCCTGCGGGAAGTGGCAAAGGCTCGGATCGAAAAAAGTATAGCACCCGGCGAGCTGCGGGCGCCGCGCAGCCGGCGACCCGCCTGACATACGTCAAGTCCATTGACACGCGCAAGTCCGCGCGTTCTCATTGGCATGCCCCGATGGAGGACTTCTACACTCCGGGCGGTGGCGGCATCGTCGATCGCGCGGGACTCGTGCGGGAGCCGAGCCTTCCCCGACGCAGGAGAGCCAAGAAATGAGTCCAAGCGTTCCTCTTCAGCCCCTGCTGTCGGCGCGCGCACGCAGCATCAAGCAGTCGCCGAGCAACTACGCCAATCAACTCGCCACCGAGATGAAGGCGCGAGGGCGCGACGTGATCTCGTTTGCGATCGGCGAGCCGGACTTTCCCACGCCCGAGCATGTGAAGGCTGCGGCAACCGAGGCTCTGCGCCGCGACCAGACGCATTACACCACCGTGGACGGCATCGCCGACCTGAAGCGCGCGGTGTGCGACAAGCTCCGTCGCGAGAACTCGCTCGAGTATTCGAGCGCCCAGGTGTCCATAGGCGCTGGCGCGAAGCAGGTGATCTACAACGCGCTGCAGGCAACGCTCGACCCCGGCGATGAAATCGTCGTGCCTGCACCCTTCTACGCTTCCTACGAGGACATGGCGTTGCTCGCGGGCGCACGCACGATCGGCCTCCCCTGCCTCGAAGAGCACGGCTTCAAGCTCCAGCCCGAACAGCTCGACCGTGCCATCGGCGCGCGTACCCGGTGGCTGCTGCTCAATTCGCCCAACAACCCGAGCGGCGCGACGTACAACCGGGACGAACTGCGGGCGCTCGCCGACGTCCTCCTGCACCACGAGCACGTCTGGGTGCTCACCGATGACATCTACGAGCACCTGCGCTACGACGCAACGCGTTTCGCTACGATCGCCGAAGTCGAACCGCGGCTGTACGAACGTACCCTCACCGTCAACGGCGTCTCCAAGGCCTACGCCATGACGGGATGGCGCATCGGCTACGGCGCGGGACCGAAGCACCTGATCGATGCGATGCGCAAGCTGCAATCGCAAAGCACCAGCAACCCGAACTCGATCGCGCAAATGGCCGCGATCGCGGCGCTCGACGGCCCGCAGCAGATCGTGGCCGAACGCACCGCGATCTTCCGGGCTCGGCGCGACCGCATAGTCGAGCTGCTGCGGCGCATTCCCGGGCTTTCGTGCCGCACGCCGGAAGGCGCGTTCTACGCCTACCCGAGCTGCGCGGGCTGGATCGGCAAGCGTACGCCTCAGGGCAAGATCCTCGCGAGCGACGCCGACGTCGCGCTTCACCTGCTCGAGCACGCCGAGGTCGCCGTAGTGCAAGGCGAAGCGTATGGCGTATCTCCGCACGTGCGACTTTCGTACGCGACCTCCATGGAGCGCATCGAGGAGGGTGTGGCGCGCATCGCGCGCGCGGCGGCTCAACTGCGCTAAGGGCGCTCGGTGACAATAGCTCCGGGCACCCTCACGGCCTGCGCGTACCGCTGAGGTCGCCTTCGGCGGTCGCGGCGCGAGCTTCATCATCCGAGCCGCGTCCCTCCTTGTGGCGATCTTCCGCCGGGCCGCCGGCTGCGGTGAGATTCCTCGCCGTGTTGATCAGGCCCACGTGCGAGAACGCCTGAGGAAAGTTGCCGATCAGCCGGCGCCGCTCCAGGTCGTACTCTTCGGCCAGCAGGCCTACATCGTTACGCAGCGCGAGCAAGCGCTCGAAGCAGCGCCGCGCGTCGTCATAGCGCCCCTGCAAGGCGAGGTTGTCGGCATACCAGAACGTGCAGGCGAGAAACGAACCCTCGCCCTCGGGCAAGCCATCGACATGCGCGCGCGTCTGATAGCGATCGACCAGACCCTCGCGCATCAGGTAGCGCTCCACCGCGGCAACCGTGCCGAGGACACGCGGATCGGTCGCGGGCAGGTATCCGACCAGCGGCATCATCAGCAGGCTCGCGTCGATCGTCTTGCTGCCGTAATACTGCACGTACGAGTTCAAGTCGCGATCGAATCCGTGCTCGTCGATGTCGCGGCGAATCCGCGCGGCGAGGCTGCGCCAGCGCTGCACCGGGCCTTCGAGCCGGAACTGCCCGACCGACTTGACCGCTCGATCCACGGCTACCCACGCCATGAGCTTCGAGTGCGTGAACTGTCGGCGCGGCCCGCGCACCTCCCAGATGCCTTCGTCGGGCTGATCCCAATCGCGCTCGAGGAAGTTCATCATCTCGCATTCGATGCGCCAGGCGTCCTCGCTCGGCTCGAGGCCGACACGGCGCGCGAGGTGCAGCGAGTCGATCACCTCGCCGTAGACATCGAGCTGATGCTGCTGCCACGCAGCGTTGCCGATGCGCACCGGCTTGGAATTCTCGTAGCCCGGCAACCAGTCGAGCGTGAGCTCGGTGAGCCGCCGCTCGCCCGAAAGACCGTACATGATGTTCAAGTCGTCCGGGCGGCCGGCAACCGCATTCACCAGCCATTCGCGCCACGCGCGCGCTTCGCCCGTGTAGCCGCCGTTGATCAGCGCGTAAAGGGCGAAGGTCGCATCGCGCAGCCAGCAATAGCGGTAGTCCCAGTTGCGCACGCCGCCGATCTGCTCCGGCAAGGAGGTGGTGACGGCGGCCACGATGCCGCCCGTCGGCGCGTAAGTCAGCGCCTTGAGCGTGATCATCGAGCGCACGACCGGATCGCGCCATTCGCCGCCGTAGCGGCATCGTCCCGTCCATTCCCGCCACCACGCCTCGGTGTCGCGCAGGCTTGCATCGATGTCGCTTTCGGCCGGCGGCGCATCGTAGGTGCCGCACCATGCGAGCTCGAAGCCGACCCGCTCGCCCGCGTGCACGATGAAATCCGCCGCCGTGTGCATGTTCTCCCCACGCAACGCCACTGCGGTGAACAGATGAAGCGTGTCGGGCCCGGCGCAGGCACGCAGTCCGCGCGAGGTGCGCCGTACCCACGGTACGATGGAGCCGTAGTCGAAACGGATGACAAGATCCAGACGCATCGCCACTTCGCCGGCAACGCCCTCCACCAAGCGAAACAGATGCGGGCTGCTCGCGCCGGGCGTCATCCAGTCGATGACCTTCACCCGCCCGGCGCCGGTATCGAACTCGGTTTCCAGGATCAGGGTGTCGCCGCGGTAGGCGCGACGCACGTTACGCACTTCATCCCTCGGTGCGAGCGACCAGCGGCCGTGTTCGTTCGATCCGAGCAACGCCGCGAAACATGCGCCCGAATCGAAGCGCGGGAAGCAAAGCCAATCGACCGAGCCATCACGCCCGACCAAGGCGGCCGTGCGGCAGTCGCCTAGCAATGCGTAATCCTCGATCCTGCTTGCCATACGAATTGAGGCTTGCCGGCGTTTGGAAAGTTCCGAGGCCCGGGCGCCACGCGGCGCGGGGGGCGCACGCGTCGTCGTGGCGAACCCTCGCGGCACCGTGTGGCCACTGCCGAAGCTGCGAATACGCAAGCAGGCATGCCGCATCGCACCGGGTTATCATCACGCCAGACCCCGATGACAGGCGTAAACCATGGTCGCTCGTACCCGCAATCATTGCATCATTCACTCCGCGCTGTGCGTCGCGCTCGTTGCGCTGGGGGTGTCGGCGCTTTCCCGCGAGGCCAACGCACAGAAGTGGCCAGAGCGCAACGTACGCATCGTCACGCCGTTCGGCACCGGCGGGGGCACCGACATCTTCGCCCGCATCCTCGCGCAGCGTTTCAGCGAACGCCTCGGCCAGCAGTTCATCGTGGAGAACAGACCCGGTGCGGGCTCCACCATCGGCACCGAATACGTCGCGCGCGCGCCCGCCGACGGCTACACCTTTCTCATGACCTCGGCGTCGTTCTCGTTCAGCCCGGGCCTCTACCCGAAGCTGCGCTTCGATCCCATCGAAGATTTCGTGCGCGTCTCGCAAGCGGTGAGCGTGCCGCATGTCATCGTCGTACTGCCCTCGTTCCCGGCGAAGAACCTGCAGGATTTCGTTCGCATCGCCCGCGAACGCCCCGGCGAGGTGCTGTACGCCTCCGCCGGGCCGGGAAGCGCCATGCATCTGGCGGGAGCGCTCTTCGGCATCCTGACCAAGACCACGATCACGCACGTGCCCTACAAGAGCGGCGGCGCCACCACGACCGCGGTCATGAGCGGCGAGGCCACGACGGCCTTCAATACCCTCGAAACCGCGCTAGCCCTCATCCAGGCGAAGCGGCTGCGAGCGCTCGCGGTTTCCACCCGCGAGCGCTCGCCGGCGCTGCCCGATGTGCCGACGGCAATCGAATCCGGCATCAAAGGCTACGAGGTGATCGGTTGGTTCGGTCTGATGGCGCCGAAAGGAACGCCGCGCGCGATCGTCGAGCAACTGAGTCGCGAGACGGCAGCGGCGATGCAGAGCCCCAACATCCGCGATCTGACCCTGAAGCAGGGGGCGCGACCCATCGGCAATTCGCCGGCCGAGTTCGAACGGTTCGTGCGCTCGGAAGTGGTGCGCTGGACCGAAATCATTCGGCAGGCCGGGATCAAGCTGGAATAGAAACGCGACCGCTACTCAACGGGGCAGATCGCGATCGAGCCGCGCGACCGGAATCAAGCTGGAATAGAAGCGCCACCGCTCCCCTCTCCTCCCGGGAGAGGGGTTGGGGGTGAGGGAAGAAAGCGGGAAGCCGCAGTAACGAGGACAGAAACCGAACATGAGCCGAGAAGTCGAAGAGCTGGCGCGCTTGGTTGCGGCCACGAGCCATGACGATATCCCCGAGGGTGTGCGCAGCCACGCGAAGCTCGTGCTGCTCGATACACTCGGCGTCATCCTCGCCGGAGCCGAACGACCCGAAGTGCGGGCGCTGCGGGAGCGGCTCGCGCCCGGCGCGGGCATGGGCGCGACGGTGTGGGCACGCGGCTGGCCGCAGCACGACGCGCGCACGGCAGCACTCCTCAACGGCATCGCCGGGCGTGCGATCGAGCTATGCGAGGGCTTGCGCCTGGTGTCGGGGCAGGCCGCCGTGCAGGTGCTGCCGGGAATCCTCGCGTTGGCGCAGACGCGGGCAAGCGATGGACGCAGCTTCCTGTCCGCGCTGATACTCGGCTACGAAGTCGCCGGGCGGCTATGCAGCGTCTTCACGCCACGCCCGCTCGCGCATCAGAATGGCCAGGCGTCGCTGCTCGCCGCCGCCGCAGCCGGCGCCCGCCTGTGCGGGATCGACTCGGACGGTATCGCCCGAACGATGCGCGTCGCGACCACGCTGCTGCTGACGCCGAGTTACACCAACGTGGTTGCCGGCGCTACCGCGCTCAACGTCGCCGGTGGCATGAGCGGCTTCGTTGGCGCGCTCGCGCCCGAGTTGACGCTCGCCGGTTTCGAAGCCCAGGACGGCGCCATCGAGGAAGCGTTGGGCCAGATGGTCGGCGCCGGATTCGATTCCTCCCGCCTGCTCGACGGGCTCGGCTCGCCGTGGCAGATCACGCGCAATTACTTCCGGCTCTATGCCTGCTGCAATCCGATCCATCCCGCGCTCGATTGTCTGCACGCGGCGCTGCGCGAGCTCGAGCCGGCGCCGGAGGCGATCGAACGCATCGAGGTCGCGACCTACCGCTTCGCATCGGTCATGCGCAATCCCGATCCACCGAACTTCTTCGCCTCCAAGTATTCGCTGCCGCACGCCGCCGCCGTGCTGGCGGTGCGCGGCAGGCTCGATCATGCGGCGATGGACGACAGCGCTCTGCAAGACCCCATCATCGCCGCCCTCAGGACGCGCGTGCAGGTAAGCGAAGACCCGGCGATGAGCGCGCTCGCGCCACGGCTGCGCCCGGCGCGCGTCACGGTCACGCTCAAAGACGGCAGGCAGGCGACCCATGCCTGCGAGAGTCATCGCGGCGACTTCAACGACCCGTTCGCACCCGAGGAGTTGCACGCCAAGTTCCGCGCTCTGGCGGGCCTCGTGCTCGACGACGCCGGCGTCGCCTACGCCGAGTCGCTGTGCGCGGATATCGACCAGGTGCCCGACATGCGCGACGCAATCGCGCAGCTCGGCCGGCACGCGCGAGGGTGCTGATGGCGGCCCGTTCGTTGCGAACGCCCGTTATTTTCGTGCACCGGCTCCCGCAGCCGGATCATCGGAACCGACCGCGGCGTGCGTCCGCATTCAGCGAAATCTCGGCAACTCGGAGGATATAACCATGATGGATCTCGTGCTTCGCAGCGACCGGGTCGTCACGCCGATCGGCGTAGCAGCTTGCGACGTGGCGATCGAGGGCGAACGCATCGTTGCCGTTGCGGCAGCCGGCACGTTCGGGGCCGCAGCGGCACGCCGCGTCATCGACGTCACCGGCGCGATCGTGATGCCCGGCGGCATCGACCCGCACGTGCACTGCAAGTGGTATTCGCCGCAACCCGACGGCAGCATCGTTTACACCGATCCCGCTTCGGTGGTGAGCCGCGCCGCCCTCTACGGCGGCACCACCACGCTGATCGATTTCGCCCGCTGGACCCACGGCAAGACCATCGAGCAGGCGATCGACGACCGCCATGGCGACTGGCGCGACGACTGCTATTGCGACTACAGCTTCCACATCATGGTCGAAGGCGCCCTGCCACCCGAGCTGTTCGAACAGATCGGCGCGGCGGTGCGCTCGGGCTACCCGACCGTGAAGATCTTCACCACCGACATCACCCCCAGCCGCCGCGGACGCATGGTGGACTTCGGCGACATCTGGGAGGTATTTCGGGTAGTCGCCCAAAATGGCGGCATGTGCGTGATGCACGGAGAGGATAACGACATCGTCATGCACATGTACGAGAAGCTCATCCGTGAAGGCCGCGTCGGCTTCGAGCACATGGCGGAGGTGCACAACGCGATGTCCGAGGACATGTCGTTTCGCCGCATCCTTGCGCTAGCACAGAACGTCCCCGGCATCGTGCTCTACTTCATGCACGTGAGCGCGGCCAACGGAGTTCGCGCCATTCGCGAGGCGCGGGCGCGTGGACTGCCGGTATACGGGGAAACGCTGCACCAGTACCTGATGTATACCGAGGAAGACTACAAACGCCCGAACGGCCAGATCTATCACACCTACCCGTCGCTCAAGTCGCAAGCCGATCAGAACGAGCTCTGGGCCGGCGCCGCGGACGGCACGATCCACACCGTTGCGACCGACGAGGTCTGTTGCGCGCTCAACATCAAGACCCTGGGCAAGCGCATCGACGATACCACCGGCGGCAACGTAGGCGTCGAGCCGCGGCTCGCAATCATGTACACCGAGATGGTAGGCCGGCGCGGGTACTCGCTGGAGAAGTTCGTCGACCTGGTGTCGAGCAACGCGGCCCGTATCATGGGACTCTACCCGCGCAAGGGTGCGATCGCGCCGGGCGCCGACGCCGACATCACCGTGCTCGACCCGACCAAACGTACCGTTCTGCGCAAAGAGATGCTGCACGAGCAGGACTACTCGCCGTGGGAAGGCCATGAAGTCCACGCCTGGCCCTCACTCACCGTACTGCGCGGCAAGGTCGTGGTCGAGAACGGCAACCTGCTCGCGACTCCGCACGACGGGCAGTACCTCAAGCGAACGATGTCCGAGGCCGTTCGCCGCGGTGCAACGCTGTAGGGCGACGATAGCGCATGAGCGCGATCCGCCTCGCGAGTTTCCTGCAAGACACGCTCGTGCTGTGGCGGATCGACGCTACGGTACGCGTCGATCCGATTTCGGGCGCCGTGATCGCGCATGGCTCTCGGAACACCGTTGTCACGATCGAACGCGCGGCGCAGGGCGATCCGTTTCGGTGGTACGTGCGCTGGGGCGATGGCGTGTCACCCACGGCCGACGCGCGTTCGCGGCCGTGCGGATCTCTGGTCGGCGTTCTGGCGGCGCTGCGACGCGCATTCGGTGTCGCACGGGGAAGCGCGATCCGCATCGCACCGCATGCGGGTGTGGCGTTGCCGCCGCAAGGCTTCGCCGCAGCGGCGACGTTGCCGGCGCATGCAGGCGCGGATACGACACGACCTGCTGGGGATGCGCCGGCACAACCCTCCGCCGCCACGCCGGCGCAGGCGCGCGCAGCCACGGATACGGTGCAACCCGATCGCACCGCGCGCGCGGCGGAACATGCCGCTGATGCGAGCAGCATTCCCGCGCGAGCGGACGGCCGCATTCCGGCTACCGTGCTCACGGGCTTCCTCGGCAGCGGCAAGACGACCCTGCTCGCGCGCCTGCTGAAGCATCCGGCGATGGGTCGCACGGCGGTCATTGTCAATGAATTCGGCGAGATCGCGCTCGATCACGATCTGATCGAGACGAGCGACGAGGGCTTCGTACAGCTTTCCACGGGCTGCCTGTGTTGCCGCGTGCGCAGCGACCTCGTGCTGACGCTCACCGACCTCGCCGCACGGCGCGTCGCGGGCACATTGCCGCGCTTCGAGCGGGTCGTGATCGAAACCTCGGGGCTCGCCGATCCCGCACCGATCCTGCATGCGATCATGACCGATCGATCACTGGCCGAAGCCTACGCGCTCGATGTCGTCGTCACGACGGCAGACGCGATCACGGGGCTCGCCGCGCTCGATCGTCATCCCGAGGCCGTGCGCCAGGCGGGCGTGGCCGATACCATCGTCGTCACCAAGATCGATTTGCCGCAAGCGAATGCGGCGACGCTCGAGCAGCGCCTGCGGCGCGTGAACACCGATGCGCGCATCATGCAGGTCGCCCGTGGCGAGGTCGCGCCTGCGGCGCTATTCGCGAATGCTTCCATTCCTCCCTCATCTCCCGCCCTTCCCGTGCAGGGCGCGCATCGGCCTCGAGGCCGATGCCGTTCAGCCGGCGCGGACCATGACCCGCGAATTGCCGGCCTCACCCCGGAGGGAGAAGGGAGCTCGCACTTAATCTCTCCCTCCGTCGACGTGAGCTCGACCCTCCCCTCTCCCCCCGGGAGAGGGGTCGGGGGTGAGGGAAAGCATGCGCCTGCACGCGCCATAAACACCAGCGCCCACGCACATACCGAGGACATCTCGGCTTGCTCGCTCATGCGCGAGCGCCCGCTGCACGCCGCGACACTCGCGTTGTTTCTTTCCGCGCTCGCTGACAACTGCGGTGAGGATCTCTTGCGCATGAAAGGCATCGTACATGTGGCCGAGACGCCCGGGCACCCAGCCGTCATTCACGGCGTGCAGCACGTGTATTACCCACCGGCATGGCTCGATCGTTGGCCTTCCGCCGACCGCCGCACCCGTATCGTGTGCATCGGTCGAAACGTCCGCGCCTCGTGGGCCGAAAGCCTGCTCGATCTGCTCGACGGCGAAGTGGCCGACGTGTTGGCTTCCGGCGGACTCGCCGCTTAGTACGCGCGGGCGCCCCGCTGATCATCTGTGTATTTCCAGCGTCGAGATAGCCGAGGCCGCGGATCACGCCGTAGCCAGCGCGATCGATCGGTACGTAATCGTGAATTCGGCGATCC
>WYBJ01000337.1 GCA_011525945.1 Burkholderiaceae bacterium
CTCAGTCGAGCCGGCAGCCGCGGCGTGCCGGGAACGTATTCGCAATAGTACTCGACGCAGTTGCGCTGACCGGCGCCGTTCGCGTGCCCGAACGAGATGTTGCCGTCGCCGTCGAGAATCAGCTCTTCCCGCCGCAGACGGGTCTCGGTTCCGTCGCTCGCCGCAACGAATGTACCGTTGGTGCTGATGTCGATCAGCACGAACTTGTCGCGGCGCCATTCCACCCTGGCATGGACGCGCGAGGCGTTGCGCGCATCGACCACGACATCGTTGCCGATATCGCGCCCGATCGAGACTTCCGCGCGCCGCGCGTCGACCGTCACCTCGGTTCCCCGGTACATCAGCCGCAACCGCGTGGGGATGCGCGGCGGGGTGAACTGCGCCGACATGGTGACCGTGGCATCGGCCGAGTCCCACAGGATTTCGTACAGATCGACCGGCTGCGAGCGCCCCTTGACCGCAATCGGCCACAAGCGGCGCGCCCCCGCGGCCATCTGGTCGGACAAGGACGCGAGCGCCTGTGCGCTGGTTATGATTTGGCGCGGTTTCGCCAGCTCCGACAGGCGTGCCGCCACGTTCACCGAGTCGCCGAAGACGTCGCCGTCGCGCTCGACCGCGGAGCCGAAGTGAAAGGCGATGCGTATCTCGATGCGCTCGCCTTCCAGCGCCGGCAGCTCCTGCACGCGCCACTGCATCTCGGCCGCCGCGAGGCAGGCGCGTTCGGCATCGGGAAAGACCGCCATGATCTCGTCGCCGATGGTCTTGACGGTGCGCCCGTCGAACTCTGCCGCCGCCTCCTTCAGCTGGTCGAGGCACTGCTCGACCGCGGCGTGCGCGGCTTGGTCGCCGAAGCGCTCGTACAGCCGCGTGCTGCCGGCGATATCGGCGAACAGGGTGGCAAGCCAGGTGCGTGCGCGCTCAACCATCGCGCAGCTCCAAGATGCGCATCAGGACCACCGAAACGTTGTCCCGGCCGCCGCGCGCGTTGGCGATGTTGACCGCGTTGCGCGCGGCCACCTCCAGACTGTGCGCATGCGCGATCAGCGCCGCGCCGATCTCGGCCTCGGGCACCATGTTGGTCAGCCCATCGGTGCACAGCATGAAAACGTCCCCCGGCGCGATGACGTGATGCGCGACCTCGACGTTCACGTCCTGCGCGATGCCCAGTGCGCGCGTTATGACGTTGCGATGGCGAGACACCGCCGCCTGGCGCGCGTTCATCTGCCCGCGCGTCACCATCTCTTGAACCATGCTGTGATCTTCGGTCAGCCGCTCCAGGCGCGACCCGCGCAGGCGGTACAGGCGCGAGTCGCCAACGTGAGCCGCGGTGACGAAATCGGGGCCGAGCAGCGTCATGACGAGTGTGGTGCCCATGCCGTCGAGCTCCTGGTCGCGCGCAGCGCTCTTGCGCACGCCCTGGTTGGCGCGCCGAACGAGCTCGACCACGAGCGACGCACGCACCTCGCGGCTGCGCGCGCGCGGCCCGTGGCGCTCGCCGTCGGCGAGCGCGCGGCGCAGATCGTCCTTGATGCTGCGCAGCGCCGTCCTCGCCGCAACATCGCCGCCCTGGCTGCCGCCCATGCCGTCGGCGACCATCGCCACGCCGAGCCGAGTGTCCCAGTCGACCGCGTCCTCGTTGCGGCGGCGCAGCCGGCCGACGTCGCTCACGCCCGCGATCTCGACCAGCGGGACGCAATAACCAGGCGTACGGGTTCGAACCACACCGCTTTCAGGCTGCAAGATCGGGCTCCGCGTACATTTCGAACAGCTTCTTGTCGATCGCCTTGCGGTAGGCGTCCTTGCCGATGATCTGCTTGCCATCGAGCAAGCGCTTCAACGCCGTGTCCATGCTTTGCATCCCTTGCAAGCTGCCGCTCTGGATCGCGGTGGCGATCTGTTCGGTCTTGCCGTCGCGCAGGATATTGGCGACGGCGGAGTTGTTCACCAGGATTTCGAGTGCGGCCACGCGACCCTTGCCGTCGGAGCGGCGCACCAGCTGCTGCGAGACCACGCCCAGAAGCGAGGTCGAGAGCATGCCTCGGATCCGCCCCTGTTCGCCCGGAGGGAAGACATTGACGATGCGGTCCACCGTCGCGGCCGCGCCGTTGGTGTGCAGCGTACCGAGCACGAGAATCCCGGTCTCGGCCGCTGTCACCGCGAGCGAGATCGTCTCCAGGTCGCGCATTTCGCCCACCAGGATGACGTTCGGATCCTCGCGCAGCGCCGAGTGCAGCGCGGCGGCGAAGGTGCGCGTATCGAAGCCGACCTCGCGCTGGCTCATGAGCGAGAGCTTGTTCTGGTGCACAAACTCGATCGGATCTTCGATCGTGAGGATGTGCCCCTTGCGCGTACTGTTGACGTGATCGATGAGCGCCGCGAGGCTGGTCGACTTGCCCGATCCGGTCGGCCCGGTGCAGAGCACCAAGCCCTTCTTCTGCTGGCAGAACGTCGCGAGCACCGGCGGCAGCCCGAGTTCCTCCATGCTCTTGATGACGGCCGGAATCATGCGCAGCACGGCGCCGACGCCGTTGACGTGGCGGTAGACATTGACGCGGAAGCGCGCCAGACCGTCGATCGCGTACGCGAAATCGATCGAGCTACGCTGCTCGAACGCGGCGCGCGCCGCATCGGGCATGATCTCGTTCACCAGCCCCATGGTTTCGGCCGCCGACAGCTCGCGGTACTTCACCGCGACCAGCTCGCCGTGCAGCCGAATGCGCGGCGGGTTTCCCGAGACCATGTGCAGGTCCGAGCCGTCCTGTTTCACCAGCAGTTCGAGGAAGGTATCGATGCGGCTCAATTCGCGCCTCCCTTACGCTAGCGCACCAGGGCGACCTGCGGGATGAGCCGCTTGTCGGTCACGAAGCGCTGGAAGAGCTTCTTGTCGTTCGCGTGCAGATAGGCGTCGTCGGGGTCGACCTCCTTCGCCTGGACCGCGTCGAGCAGCGCCTGGTCGAGCAGGCACATGCCGTTCGCCTTGCCCGTTTGCATCACCGCCGGGATCTGGAACTGCTTGCCGGTAAGCAGCAAGTTGGAGATCGCCGGCGTCGACACCATGACCTCTACGATCGCCTTGCGACCGCGCCCGTCGGGCTTCTTCACCAGCACCTGGCTGATTACTCCGCGCAGATTCTGCGACAGGAACATGAGCCCCTGCGCCTTCTGCTCGGCCGGCAGCGAATCGACGATCCGATCCAGCGTCTTGGCAGCACTCGTGGTGTGCAGCGTGCCCAGCACCAGGTGGCCTGTTTCGGCCGCCATCATCGCCATCGCGATCGTCTCCGCATCGCGCAGCTCCCCCACCAGGATCACGTCCGGATCCTCGCGCAGCGCCGCGCGCAGACCTTCGGCGAAGCTGCCCACGGAGCTGCCGACTTCACGCTGCACCACCAGCGACATCTTGCTCCGGTGCATGAACTCCACCGGGTCCTCGAGCGTGATGATGTTGAGTTTGCGGGTGGTGTTGAGGTAATCGATGATGGCGCCGAGGGTCGTCGACTTGCCCGTGCCCGTGGCCCCGGTGACGAGCAGCATGCCCTGATGCGCGTGGGCGAGCTTCTTCACCACCGGCGGCAACCCCAGATCGTCCAGCGTGCTGACCGCCTTGGGTACGATGCGCACGACCGCCGCAATGCCGCCGAGCTTGCGAAAGACGTTGAAGCGGTAGCGTTCACCCTCGGCCGGGGAATACGAGAAGTCCAGGTCGTTGCCCGCCTCGAAGTCCGCGCGCTGTTCGTCGCCGAGAATCTCGAAGATGAGGCTCGCGCATTCGTCGGCGCTCAGCTCCCGGTAGCGCACCGGATGGATTTCGCCGTGCATACGTAATACCGGCGGCATGCCGACCGCGAGGTGGATGTCGGATGCGTTCTGTTCGCGTCCGAGCTGCAGGAAGGCATTGATGCGGGCGGTTTGGGTCATCTCACGCCGCCTCGAGCTGCATCAGATGCTCGACCTCGTGCAGCATCTCGGCTGCGCTCGCGTAACGCTCGTCGGGGTTGACCGACATCGCCTTCAGGATGATCGCCTCGAGCGCCGGCGAAATCTCGGCGTTGCGGCTGCGCGGCGGTGTTTTCGCGCCTTCGAGATGCTGGTAGAGCACCGCCATCGGATTGTCGCCGCTGTACGGCGGCACACCGGTGAACATCTCGTACATGATGACGCCGAGCGCATACAGATCGGTGCGCTGATCGATGCTGAGCCCGCGCACCTGCTCGGGCGCCATGTAGCTTGGTGTCCCGACCATGTGTCCGGTCTTGGTGACGCGCGAGTTGCCGTGGCTCATCGCCGCCGCCAGGCCGAAATCAACGATCTTCAACACGCCCTCGGCGTTGACGAGTATGTTGGCGGGCTTGAGGTCACGATGCACGATGCCCGCTGCATGCGCGACCCCCATGCCGCGCAGTACGGCTTGCACCGCGCCATAGCCTTCCTGCCTCGGAAAACCCCGGCCGCGCCGGATCTTGCGCGTCAGCGGCACGCTTGCGAAGTACTCCATCGACATCGCGTAGGTGGCGCCGATGCCGATGAAGTCGTGGATGCGGATGACGTTTTCGTGCGTGATCTTGCGCGCATAGCGTACCTCGTGGACCATGCGCGCGATGGCGATCTCGTCCTCGATCAGATGCGGGCTGATGAGCTTGAGCGCGATCTCCTCGTGCACCATCAAGTCCTCGACCAGCAGAACGATGCCGAAGCCGCCGCGTCCGAGCTCGCGCTTCACCCGGTAGCGCGAGCCGAGTATCTGGCCCTCGGCCAACTGGTTGAAGTCGATGATCTCCTTGGCGGGTGCCTTGGGCGCGGGCGCCGCAGCCGCTGATCCCGCGGCCGCTTGCCTCGGTGCCGCTGGCGCAGCCATGCGCCGGGTGCGGTCGGACGCTTGCGCGCGCGAGGCGAGTGGCGCATCCACGCGCACACTGCGCGCGGCATCGGCATCGGGCGCTCGGCGTTCGCTCGCGCGTGCCGATGTCGGCGCGCGCAATGCCGTATCGCCGCCCGTGTCGCGGCGGCGTAGGCGCGCACTGATGGCCGCGTGCGTCCTCCCGGCCGCCTGCCCGAGGTCGCTCCCGTGCTCGCCCTGGCTCAGTTGCGCCAGCGCCGCCAGCACGGCCGGAGCCGCTGTGTCGTCGGTAAGCGTCTCCAATGCGCCGATCGCTTCGCGCACGATTGCTTCGTCGCCGCTCGTGAGCTTGGATGCGATGGTGCTCGCCGCTGTCGCGTCGCCAATCGTCGCGAGCGCCCGGATCGCCACCAGCGTACCTTCGTTATCGGCTTCGAGGAATCGCAATATGGCCGGCACGGCGCGCGCGTCGCGCATGTTCGCGAGCGCGTCCAGCGCGCGTTCGCGCACCCACCAGTCGGGGTCGTTCAGCGCGCCGAGCAGGCGATCGAATGCGCGCGGGTCCTTGGTGGTATTGAGGATCTCGACGGCACAGCGGCGCATGAATTCGTCGTCGTCGTCGAGCAGGTTCAGCACCGCCTCGATCACCTTCGGGCCGCCGATCGCGCCGAGCGCATCCGCCGCGCGCACGCGCACCCACCAATCCTGGTCCTTCATCGCGTGCAGCAGATCCTTGATCGCACGCGCGTCGCCGATCGCGTTCAGCACCTCGACCGCTGCGCGGCGGGCGTGCTCCGATTCGTCCTGCAAGATCTCGAGCAGGTCGCGCACGGCGCTGGCGTCGTTGATCTTGATCATCGCCTCGATGGCGCGGGTCTGCACCATGAGATCGGGATCGCGCAGCAGCGCGGTCAACGGCCCCGCCGGCACCGGAATGGTCAACGCCGCCAGCCCTTCGACAGCGGCCTGGCGCACCAGCTTGTGCGGATCCTTGGTGAAGCGCAGTAGCGTGTCTCGCACCGGCTCGCTGGAAAAACGCGCAATCGTCTGCGCGATGCAGTAGCGCCCTTCCCAGTCGGCGTTGCGGCTGAACGCGATGAGCGTCGGCACCATGGCCTCGGTGGCGAGCTCGGTCACGATCTTGAACAGTGTCGGTTGATTGTCCTTGTGCGCGCTGTCGAGGATACGCAGCACGCTCTTGGACGTGATGCCTTCCTTGCGCGCAACGATGATCTCGGCCACATTGACCAGCGCGCCGCCCGCGGCCGAGTACAGCTCGAGCAGCCGATTCGGGTCGTACTTGGTGGCACGCCCGAGCGCAACGCGCACCTTCGCCACGACCTGCGGGTCCTGGTTCATCAGACCGACGTTTACGATCGTTGGCAGCGTGGCCGTGGTGGCGAGCTCGGCGAGCAGGTTGGTGAGCGGCTCGCCGGTCGGATCGTCCGGCAGCGCCGGAATGATCTTGGGCAGGGCCCTGCGCCCCACCTCGCGCAGTCGCGCCACCGCGCTCACCACCTCGGCGCTGGAATTGCGCCCGGCAAGTACCGTCGCGATCGCTCGCGAGACGTGAAAGGTGTCGAACAGCCCCATGCGCGCAAGCTCAGGCGAGCGCCGGCTCGCGGGTCATGATGTAGCCGACATACGACTTGTTCACCAGGCACACCGACGCGCCGTCGACGTGGAGCTTGAGGAAGCGGGGGTTGTCGGTGTTCATGTAGTCGTACAACCGGGAGCGCTCGGGTGGCAGGGACTTGCGCATCGCGCCTTCGATCACCGACCCGTCCATCATGTGCACCCGGCACGGCAAGTCCTTGCCCGATTCGGCCACATAGAGCTCGTCTTCGGCGTATTCGACGCGGATCAGGCTGGCCTTGTTATAGAAGCGCAGCTCCTCGGGCTCCTGCCGGCGCACCACCAGAAAGTCGTCGTGGTCGTTCATCACCGCCCAGGGATCCTCGGCGCGCGAGCGCTCGGCATCCCCCATGTGCAGATAGATCGAGCCCAGTACCAGGCCGTCCGGATGGGTCCAGAGCGTCACCGCCTTCTCGACCTTCGGAATCTTCAACGGGTTGTCGTACGGATGCATCTCGCGCCCTTGAAAGTTGCGGCGCCGCCTGAAAGCGCGCGCCCGACATCGGACTTAACGGCCGTACGGGGTGGCGGCTTGAGGGCGAGGCGTGATCGCCGCTGCTGCCGCGCCGGGCGCCCATGAGCAGGACACGGCCGCATCGATCGGCCGGGCGCCAGACACAAGCTGCAACGGCGCCCTCGGCGCCGGGCTTCAGGTTCGAACGAGCGCGCGTACGGGGCGGCTCACCGCGCGCGTGGCGCCGCCCCAGGTGGGGATGTAGGCCGCCTTGACACCCACACCGCCCGCGACCACGATCATGATGTCGTCGGGCCGCTCGGCGACCCGCACGAGCGTTTCGGCACACGCCCGACCCGGGTCGGGCGCGATGCGCCCGAGCAGATGCTCGCGCACGGCGGCTGACAGATCGGCGAGCGGCATAGCGCCATCACGCCATACGTCTTGACGGAACCGCGCTTTGCTGCACCCGGCATGCGCCAGCATGCGCGCCAGCTCCGGCGGCAGCACGATCAGCGGCTCGCCGCCGCCAAGCATCGCCCCGCCGCCCAGAGTGCCGGCGATGCGCATCGAGTGCGCAAACGTTCGCGCCAAATCGGCCGGATCGCGGCTTGCCGAATCGACGACTTCAACGATACCGGCGCTGCCGATGACCGTGACAACACTGTCTTGCGCCTCGAAGCCGCGCTCGACGTGCAGCGGCGGCCAGGGCGAGTCGCTCTCGTTCTCGGCCAAACAGAACGTGTACTTGGCCGGTTGCCCGAGGGTCGCCATGTCGATCTCGCCCGGGCGTGCGCCGCCGACATTCTGCAGCACCAGGCGCAGCGCCCGGCCGATGGTGGCATTGGCGCGGTTGCCGGGGCCGAGCACGTTGGCGCCGGCGTTCATGCCGATGCCGCGCACGATCGGACCGTTCACGATCAGCGCCGTGGCGGCGGAACCGGTCGTGGTGGCGATCCCGATCAGATTGAATTCGGGCGCGGTCAACGCTTCGACCGCCGCTGCCACCACCGGCAGGTATTCGGGCCGGCAACCCGCCATCACGGCATTGACGGCAAGGTCGCGCCAGGTGACCGGCGCGAACGACGGCGCAAGCTCGCACAACACCTGCGCCGCCGCGACACCGTGCCGCGAAAGCATACGCTCGACCCGATCGGCCGTAGGCGCGACGATCGGCAGTCCGTCGCCCCACCCGCGTGCCATCATCTCGTCCTGCAGCGGCTCCCACGTGGGATCGCTCATCCCCGGCCATGAATCCATGCCCGCTCTCCGGCTGTCCGCGCGCATTCTATTGCGGCTGGCGTATCGCTGCGCGCGGCTGCTATCACGCTTTCGCTAACTGCTTGAGGCTCGATTCCCTCATTTGCAGTGCGCGCATCGGCGGGCATGCCAATGCGGTTCGGGCGGCGCATCGAGCGCGCGCTGCCGGCCCGGCCGACGCACCCGCGACGATCGCGCCGACTACTATAATGAGCGCCATTTCCGCCGCGCGCAGCTTCCCCGGAGCCGCCATGCCCGTGCGTTTCGCCGTTGCCGCCGCCTGTGTCTTCGCCGCCTTCGCAGCCGCCGGCGCCCAAACGCCCGAGGTGGTGCGAATCGGCTTCGCCTCCCCCCTCAGCGGTGCGCAGGCGCACTACGGCAAGGACAACCAGAACGGCGCACAGCTTGCGATCGAGGAACTCAACGCGCGCGGCGTGCGCATCGGCGGCAAGGCCGTCGTATTCGAGCTCCTGGCCGAAGACGACCAGGCCGACCCCAAGACCGGAACGGTAGTGGCGCAAAAGCTCATCGACGCGGGCATCAAGGCCATGGTTGGCCATTTCAATTCGGGCGTCACGATTCCGGCTTCGCGTATCTATGCCGAGGCCGATGTGCCGCAGCTGTCGGTCTCCACCAACGTGCTGTACACGCGCCAGAAGTTGCGCACCACGTTTCGCATGATGGCCGACGACGACAAGCAGGGCGCAGCGCTCGGTCGCTACGCCACGCAGACCCTCGGGCTCAAACGCTTCGCAGTAATCGACGACCGCACGGCGTACGGTCAGGGGCTGGCCGACGCTTTCACCAACACCATACGCAAGGCCAAGGCGCAGGTGGTCAAGCGCGAGTTCACCAGCGACAAAGCGGTCGACTTCCGCAACATTCTCACTGCGATCCGCACGGTCGAGCCCGACGCGATCTTCTTCGGCGGCTATGATGCGCAGGCCGGCCCCATGGCGCGGCAGATGAAGGAACTGGGCATGCGTATTCCCCTGCTCGGCGGCGAAACCATGAACACGGCCAAGTTCATCGAGCTCGCCGGCGCGGCAGCCGAAGGCCACATCGCCTCCACGCCGGGGGCGGCGCTGCAGAGCCGCCCCGGGGGCCGGGAGTTCGCTCAGCGCTATCGCGCCCGCTTCAAGCAGGAGATCGGTCTGTATGCGCCTTATTTCTACGACGCCGTGATGGTGGTCGCGGCAGCCATGGAGCGTGCCGGCAGCACGGCCCCGGCCAAGGTGCTTGCGACGCTGCGCAATATCCGGCACACCGGCGTGACAGCGGACATCGCATTCGACAACGCCGGCGACCTGCAACAGGGGTTGCTCAGCGTGTTCAGGGTGCAGAACGGCAAGTGGGTATTGCAGTAGCGGCTCGCATGCGACGCGGATGCGCATCGCGGGCGCAGCGGACGAGCTGAATGGACACGAACGCCCCGAAGCTGCCGGCCGATGCGGCCGCGGCTCTGGCCGCGCTCACCGAAGTGGTCACCGAACTGGTGCGCCAGACCCATCCCCACGCGAGCCGTAACGTCACCCCCGACAGCCGGCTCGATCTCGACCTGGGGCTCGATTCGCTTGCGCGCATCGAGCTATTGCATCGCATCGAGGATCGGTTCGCGCTGCGCCTGAGCGAGCGGGTCCTGCTCGCGATCGAAACGCCACGCGAGCTGCTCGCGGCGCTGCGCACCGCTGCCGGTCTTCCGCCCGCAGCGGCGGCGCTCGAAATCGCCGCCAAAGCGGCACCCACCCCGCAGGCGTTCGCGGGCCGACCGGATCATGTCGGTACGCTCGTCGAAATGCTCGACTGGCACGCAGCCACCGCACCGCTGCGGCCTCACGTGCTGTTCTACAAGAGCGCCGACGAGATCGAGCGGCTCGACTACGCGGGGCTCGCGCGCGAAGCACAGGCCGTCGCGCTCGGCCTGATCGAGCGTGGCGTCGAACGCCAGCAGACGGTGGCGATCATGCTTCCGACCTCGCTCGAATTCTTCTACGTTTTCTACGGCGTGCTGGCCGCGGGCGCCATACCGGTTCCGATCTACCCGCCGGCGCGGCCGTCACAGCTCGAAGACCATCTGCGCCGGCAGTCGGCGATCCTCGACAACGCGCAGGCCACGCTGCTCGTCAGCGTCGACGAAGCGCGAGTGCTCGCGCAGTTCCTGGTGAGCCAGGTGCCCTCGCTGCGCGCCGTCGTTACCGTCGCCGACCTGCAGCGATCGAGCCGTCGCGCCAGCCTGCCCCCGATCCGCGCCGACGACATCGCGTTCATCCAGTACACCTCCGGCAGCACGGGCAATCCCAAGGGAGTGATCCTCACCCATGCGAACCTGCTCGCCAACATTCGCGCCTGGGGCCGTGCCGTCGACTTCAGACCCGAGGACGTGGCCGTAAGCTGGTTGCCGCTGTACCACGACATGGGGCTCATCGGCGCCTGGATGGGTAGCCTCTACCACGGCGGCCTGCTGGTGCTCATGTCGCCGCTGGACTTCCTCGCACGCCCCGAGCGCTGGCTGCAGGCGATCGATCGACATCGCGGCACCATGACCGCGGCGCCGAACTTCGCGTTCGAGTTGTGCCTGCGTCGCGTCCCGGACGAGATCGTGGCGACCCTCGATCTGAGCAGTTGGCGGCTCGCCGCCAACGGCGCCGAACCGGTCAGCGCCGAAACGATGGATCGCTTCGCCGAGCGTTTCGCCCGCTGCGGATTGCGCCGCGACGCGCTCGCCCCCGTATACGGCTTGGCCGAATGCACGGTGGGGCTTACCATCCCGCCGCTCGGCCGCGGGCCGCTGATCGATCGCATCCAGCGCGACGCCCTGCTCGAAGCGCAGCGCGCGCTGCCGGCAGCGGCGGACGATGCGAGTGCACTGCGCTACGTTGCCTGCGGTCGGCCCCTGCCCGGGCACGAGCTGCGCATCGTCGGCGACAACGGCGAGGAAGTCGGCGAACGCGTCGTAGGACGCCTGCAGTTCCGCGGACCTTCCGCGACGCAAGGCTATTACCGCAATCCGGAGGAGACACGCAAGCTGTTCGATGGCGCGTGGCTCAACAGCGGCGATATCGCCTACATCGCCGACGGCGATCTCTATGTTACCGGCCGGATCAAGGATGTCATCATCCGCGGCGGGCGCAACGTATATCCCTACGAATTGGAAGAAGCGATCGGCAATCTGCCGCAGATTCGCAAGGGCTGTGTGGCCGTGATCGGCGTCATGCAGGAAGCGGCCGGGACCGAACGCCTGGTCGTGATCGCGGAAAAGCGCAGCCGCGACGACGACGGTGATAACGAGAACCTGCGCAGCCGCATCAACGCACTCGCCATCGAGCTGCTCGGTGCGCCGGCCGAGGAGATCGTGCTGGCGCCGCCCGGGACCGTGCTCAAGACCTCCAGCGGCAAGATCCGCCGCGCGGCGACGCGCGACGTCTACCTGCACGGTCTGATCGGACAGCGCGGCGCGAGCGTACGACTGCAGATCGCGCGCATGGCCCTGCAAGGGGGACTTGTTGCGCTTAAGCGCAGTGTGCGTCGCATCGTCGCCATGGTTTATGCCGCACGCGCCTGGGCAGCATTCGCGCTGCTTGCACCGCCGGCGTGGGCAGCCACGGTCGTGGCTTCACGCCCGCCGCTTGCCTGGCGCATCAGCAGGCGGTTCGCGCGGCTGTTCTTCGGCCTGGCCGGCATCCCGGTCGAGGTCCACGGCCTTGCACGCTTGCCGAACGCGAGTCCGTATGTGCTGCTCGCCAATCACGCGAGCTATCTCGACGGCATCCTGCTGGTGGGCGCGCTGCCGCGACAGCACGCCTTCGTCGCCAAGAACGAGTTCCTCGCGCATGCGATTTCGCGCCTGTTCCTGAGCGCCATCGGTTCGTGCTACGTCGAGCGCTTCGATGCAGCCCGCGGCATCGAAGACGTACGCCGCTTCACCGAGCATGCGCGCGGCGGCGAGCGGCTCGCGATCTTTCCCGAAGGCACCTTCACGCGTCAGGCGGGCCTGCGTCCCTTCCTCATGGGCGCCTTCGTCATCGCCGCCGACGCGGGCGTTCCGGTCGTTCCGGTCACGATCAGCGGCGCACGCGAAATCCTGCGCGACGGAAGCTGGATTCCCGTGCGCGGGCGCGTTCGCATCGTCATCGGCGAACCCATCGCGCCGCGCGGGCGCGACTGGGACGCGGCGGTGCGTCTGCGCGACGAGGCCCGCGGCGTCATGCTCGCACAGGGAACCGAGCACGCGCTCGACAGCTCTATCCTGGTCGACAAGCGGCGCGTGCGCCCGGTCTGACACCGGCGGCGAGCACCGCCGCGGCCGCGTGTGCCCCAGTGCTAGGCCATACGTGCCTTTGCCGAGTCGTCGCGCGGGCGTTCGATCAACCGGTAGAGAACCTCGTAGTCGACCGGCTTGACCAGGTGCGCATCGAAGCGCACCCGCTCGCTGCGCTGCCGGTCGCCTTCCTGACCGTAACCGGTCAATGCCACGATGGTGCTGGCATGCGTCTGGCCCAGTTCGCGCAGGCGCGAGGCGACCGCGTAGCCATCCATGCCCGGCAGCCCGATGTCGAGCAGCACGACGTCGGGCGAGCGTTCGGCGGCAGCGGCAAGCCCGGCCAGACCGTCGTAGGCCACCCACACGCGGTGACCGCGCAGCGTCAGCAGCGCGGCGACGCTGTCGGCCGCATCCTGGTTGTCGTCCACCACCAGCACGCTGCGGCTGCCCGCACGTGCCGGTCCGTCGCCGTTCGCGGGCGCCGGTTCCGGTGCGACCGCATCCTGCGCGAGCAGCGGCAAGCGCACCACGAAGGTCGCGCCACGACCCACGCCTTCGCTCCTGGCTTGAATGCCGCCGCCGTGCAGTTCCACGATCCGCCGCGCGAGCGTAAGGCCGACACCGAGCCCGCCCTCGGTTCGTGCGAGCCCCACGTCCGCCTGCACGAACAGCTCGAAGACGCGCGGCAGCATCTGCGGCGCGATACCGATGCCGTCGTCGCGCACCTCGATCAACGCCATCTCGCCCTGCCGTTTCAGCGCGAGCGATATTTTGCCGCCGCGCGGCGTGTACTTCGCGGCGTTGTTGAGCAGATTCTGCACCACTTGCACCAGCCGCACCTGATCGCCCGATACTTCGAGCGCCTCGGGCGTCAGCTCGATCGCGAGCGCATGGTCACGGGTTTCGACTTGCGGCCGACTCGCCTCGATGGCGAGCTCGATCACACGGACAAGCTGCAAGCGCTCGCGCCGCAAATCGATCATGCCGGTGGTGATGCGGCTCGCATCGAGCAGATCATCGACCAGGCGCGCGAGCTGCGTCACCTGTCGCTCGATCAGATCCTGGCAGTACTTGATCTGCGGGTCTGCGATCTCGCGCATGCGCATCATCCCCACCGCATTGCGGATCGGAGCCAAGGGGTTGCGCAGCTCGTGGCCGAGCATCGCGAGGAACTGGCGCGTCTGCCGCCCCGCCTCCTCCAGCGCCTCGACCTGCTTGCGCTCGGTCATGTCGCGCGTGACCTTGGCGAAACCGCGCAACGCACCGTCCGGTCCGTACAGCACCGTGATGACGACGTTCGCCCAGAAACGCGATCCATCCTTGCGCACGCGCCAGCCCTCGTCTTGCACCGTCGCGCGCTCGATCGCGGCCGCGAGCAGCCTCTCGGGCCGCTTCTGGGCGCGGTCTTCGTCGCTATGAAAACACGCGAAGTGCCGCCCGACGATCTCCCCGGCTGCATAGCCATTGATGCGGGCCGCGCCGCTGTTCCAGGTAGCCACGCGGCCCTGCGGATCGAGCATGACGATGGCGTAGTCCTTGACGCCTTCGATCAGCAGGCGGAAGCGCTCGTCGGATTCGCGCAGCAGGCGCTCGGCGCGGTTACGCACGATGTACTCGCCGAGCTGGCTGCCAAGCGCCACTAGCGCCTGCAGGAGCTCGTCGTGCGCGCGCCGGCGCGCACCGGCGAAGAACTCCAATACCCCGAGCACGCGGCCGCCAGCGACGAGCGGAAAGCACATCACCCCGTGTAGAGCGCACTGCGCAGCGCAGCGCGCCCGTGGCATGGCGGGGTCTTCCTGCGCATCCTCGATCGATGCGGGCGCCGACGCTAGCCAGACGCGGCCCGGCAATCCCTCGCCCGGACCGAACACCAGCGCCTTGCTGGCCGAGACGAACTCGCTAAAGTCGCGCCGCGACCATGAGCAATGATGGCGCAACAAGCTCGCGTCGGGGTTCACGACCCACATCTGCCCGAGTTCCCAGTCGAGTGTTTCGCACACGATGCGCATCGCTTCAGTCATCGCGCCCGACCAATCGGGCGAACCCAGCAGCACTCGCGTGACCTCGTGCTGCATGCTCCGTATCAGATCGCGCTGAGTCGATTCGGTGACATCAAGGCTGGCGCCATGGATTGCGATCACCTCGCCCAGCGCGTCGGTCCAGACTCCGCCCATGGTGCGCAGAAGGCGCACCGCGCCATCGCTGCGCACGATGCGCTCGGCGGATTGCCACGGCTCGCGCGAGAGCAAGGCCTTGCGCACGAGTTCGTTCACTTGCGCCCGGTCCTGCGGATGAACACGCGCGAGATAATCGGCGAACGTGCCGCCGACCGTGGCAGCCTCGAGACCGAAGATGCGCGCGAACTCGTTCGACCAGCTCATGCGATCCGAACCCACGTCCCAACTCCACGACCCGATGTGCGTGATCGCCTGCGCCTCGGCGAGTTGCGCTTCGCGCCGCTCCAGCGCCGCGGAAAGGCGAGCGCGCTCGGCAAGGTCGGCGGCGAGATCCCGATTCTTTCGTTCGAGCTCTCGGGTGCGCGACGTGACGGCGGCTTCCAGCCGCTCGCGCGCCTGGCGCAAACCGACCTCGGCCTCGGCACGCTGGCGCGTGAACGCGCCCAGCACCAGCCCCATCACGGCGACGGTGGCGACAAACGCTTGCAGGACCAGTAGCGCGCCCGCTACGGTTTCGAACAGGAACGGCCCGCGCTCTTCAACTGTCGCCCAGAAGGCAATCCCAGCGATGGCGAGCACTGTTGCGGTGAGCGCGCGTTCGCTGAAACGGCAACCCGCCCAGGCGACGAATGGAATCAACAGGAAGGTGAGCGTACGCGCGAGCTCCGAGCGCTCGTCGGCCAGCACCAGCACGATGGCGAAGGTCGCAAGCAGCGCTGCGGCAAACGCGGACAGCTCGGTGCGGTTCGCACGATCGGACCCGCCGCGGATGCGCCGCGGATCGCGCAGCCACGCCAGCAGCAGGGGCGCGAACACGATCATGCCGGCGATGTCGCCTTGCCACCACGTGTACCAGTTGGCGAGCCCGGCGCCGGCGGGCAATACGCCGCCCCATGCGAGCGCGGCGGTGCCGAGACTTGCCGCGACCGTACCGCTCAGCGCGACCGCGGCGGCAAACCGAAACACCGCTTCGGGGCGGTCGAACTCGGGGTCGCGGCCGACGAACCGACGCACGAGCCAGCATCCGCAAAGCGCGCCGAGCGTATTGCCCGTGGCCATGAGTACGACCACGGACCACGGCGCGACGTCACCGCCGTAGGCGAGAAAGGCGGCAATCCAGATGCCCGGCCACACGCGCACGCCGTAGAGCAGCAATGCCGCCAGCGCGATCCCCGAGGACGGCCATAGCGGGGAAACGAAGCCGGGCGCAATGGCGAACAGCAGCGACAACTCGGCGCAACCCAGGTAAAGCGCCGTCAGCGCCGCCGTCGCGGCGCCGAAATTGAGATCCAGGGCGCGCCCGTTCGCGGTGCGGCCCAGCGAGCCGGACGCATCGACACCGCGCTCCGACATCCCGGACTCCAGACCGAATGATCGGGCGCCTATTCTACCGGGCCCGCGGCGGTCCGAGCGCTCGAAGATTGCCCCCGCACGGGACGTTGTGGTACGGTCGATCGCAATCCTCGCACGCAACGTGCGCGTGGATCAGCCTGGCGGTTGCGCACGATCGCGGCAGGGTATCTGCCGAGCTTCGGTTTGGCATTCGAGCGCTGGCCGCCGCGCTCGAGGCGGCGGGCGAAAGACGGAGCTGGCGGAGAGAGCCATGATGCGTTATGTCATCGTCATTACCGTTGCAGGCATGCTCCTTGGCGGGTGCTCGAGCTGGTGGCCTTTCGGCTCGTCCTCCGGCGGTGAGCGCGATCGCATTCCTGCCGGCGCCGCCGAATATGTCTGCGCCGAAGGCAAGCGGCTCGTGGTACGCGTCGATGAAGGCGGGAAATCGGTGTGGGTGTTCTTTCCCGATCGGGAGTTCCGCCTGCAGCAGATCGGCTCCTCGGATCGTTACGGAAACGGCAGCACGACCTTGTCGCTGCAAGGCGACGGCGCGCAGCTCGATTCCGACGGCAGCCGCCAGTTTGCGGACTGCAAGCGCAAATCTTCCTGAAGCACGGCGCTACTGCAGATCCAGCGCACAGCGCTTGAGCGCTTCCAGCGGCACGAAGCGCAGCACATTGGCGTGCGTGGAGGCGAGGATCACCTGCGGCGCCATGTCGGCCTCGAGCGCTTCCACGAAGCGCAGCACGTGCAAGCACCAGCGATCGCCGGGCTTGAGGCCGCGGAAGCGCAACTCAGGCCGAGGCGTGATCAGGTCGTTCCCGCGTTCGCGCGAGAACTGCAGGAATGGCTCGGTGACCTTGACGCACACGAGGTGCGCGACACCGCTCTTGGCGCGGGTCGCGCAGCAACCGTCCCGGTAATAACCGGTGAGCGGCGCGTAGCTGCACGCGAGCAGCGTTCCGCCGAGGACGTTCTTTTCGCTGTGTGCGGCTTCCGACATCGTGCTGGTGTGCGTTTGCCGTCATTGTACGCGGGCAAGGCGCGACTCGGACGATGGACTGAAAGAGCCGGGCGCGACCGCGCGCTCGCCTGCTGGACACGCTCGGCCAGTTGGCGCGCCTAAGCCGGCGGCTTGGCGGCAAAGCTCGAACCCCGCACGCACATGCGCCCGTCCTTGTCCTGCCATAGCTTCTCCTCGGCATGCAGCTTGCCGAAGGCGCGCGTGATCGCCTGCAGCGGCGCGTCGGGAAAAGCGTCGATGACTTGCGCATAGTACAAGGGTTTATTGCCGATCATGCCGATAATCCGATCCGCGAGCTGGGCGATTTCGTCAGCTTTCGGCTTGCGGTCGCCGGCGCGCACGGCAGCGGCATCGAGCTTGTAGGCGCCGAGCTTCACCTTGTCGGCATAGGCATAGCTGATGCGCTCGTAGCGCTCGTGCGGGATGTTCTCGGGGATGGTCGCGTCGATCCCGACCTTGGCGCCCGTGGGCACCACGCCCGCCGGCATCACGGGCAGGCTCGGATCGAGCGGCTTGACGCGCGCACCCGAGATCACGAACACGTCGCGGTCGCCCTGCACGCGAGTCGCAATCGCCCATTCGACATCGATCGGGTTGAAGACATCGATATCGTCGTCGACCACCACGGCGTGCTTGATGTCGCTCACCGAAAGCGCCGCGAGCAGCGCGTTCTTGCCTTCGCCCGCAGATTTCTTGATCGACATGACTACGTGCCAGGCGCCGATGCCGCCGAGCGTGACGTTGATGTCCTTCACCTGAATGCCGGCGGCCTTGAGCGCGCTGCGAAGCTGCGACCAGCGCGTCGGGATCATGAGCCAGGCAACTTCCCAGGGCATGTGCAGGTTGTAGTAGATCGGGTCCTTGCGATGCGCGATCGCCTTCACGCGCACCAGCGGATTCCAGTGCAGCGCCCCCATGAGCCAGGTGAATTCACCGAAGCGGCCTTCCGGCCATTTCCAGCCGGTGGGCAGGATCTCGGCCTCGAGCACGATCTCGGCATCCGCGATATGCGGCACGTCGATCGTCTCGCACATCGCAAGCTCCACCGGCGCGCCGCGCAAGCCGCCGGCGATCGCAACCTCGTCCACGCCCGCCGGCGCGCGATAGCCCGAGGCGAGGAACTCGAACGGGTGCGTGCCGATGGAGATCGAGATCGGCAGCGGCCGCTGCGCCTCGTAGGCCTTCCACGCCAGCGCGCGCAGGTTGTTCGGCGTGACGATATCGATGCCGGTGAGATTGCGCTCCTTCAGGATGTAGCGATAGATGCCGGCATTGAGCGCACCCTGACCGTCGCGCACGATGGTCACACCGGCGGTGATGACCGGTCCACCGTCGAGCACCGAGGACATCGGCACGGGCAGATCGAACAGGTCGACCTCGTCGCCGACCCGGGTCAGTTCGCGCGCGCGGCTGGTCTCGACGTATTTCGGCTCGATGGGCGAGGCGAGCGCGCGCGTGAGCACCTGCTCGATGTCCGCGTAGCGCTCCACGCCCATACCAATTGCCATGCGCTCGCTCGAGCGGATGAGCCCCGACACCACCGGCATGTCGTAACCGATCACGCGATGAAACATGAGCGCCTTGTCGCTCTGATCGACCAGCGTTGCGATATGCCGGCTGTCCACCGGCTCGTGCAGATCCAGTAGCTGATTGCGGCTGCGCAGCCGCTCGAGGTAGCCCCGAAAGCCTTCTTGTTCGTACATGACTCTCTCGACACGGTCGACGTTGCCGGTGTGTTGCCAAGCCGGCATCCCTTGTCAGCATACGCGAATCGCGCAACTGATGGAATTGACTTCGACTTCGTCGCCGTCGACGAGCCCGAGAACCCGAGTGTCCGCCGCCCTACGGCTCCCATTGTTAAGCGTGCCCGCCTTCGGTATCGTAGCGGAATCGATTCAATCGGAGACCTGCCTTGAGATCCGCATGGGGGACGCTGGCCGCCGCGATCTTATCGCTCGCGCTACCCGCGCAAGCCGCTGACCCGTACCCGACTCGACCGATCCGCATGCTGGTGCCGTTTGCCGCCGGTGGCGCCATCGATCTCATGGCGCGGCCGACAGCGCGCAAGATGCACGAGATCATGGGCCAGGCCGTGGTGGTGGAGAATCGTCCCGGCGCAGGCGGCAGCATCGCTGCCGAGGTGACCGCGAAGAGCCCGAACGATGGCTACACGATCTTCTTCGCCTCAGTCAGTCCACTCGCAATCAATCCGGCCTACTTCAGCAAGGTGGGCTACGATACGCTGCGCGACTTCACGCCAATCTCGCTCGCCGTGCGCCAGCCGAGCATCATCGCCGCGCACCCTTCCCTGCCGGTGCGGAATGTCAGGGAGTTGGTGGCAATGGCGAAGCGCCAACCGGGAAAGTTGAGTTACGGCAGCGCTGGGCCCGGCACCTCGAACCACTTGATCGGCGAACTTTTGAACGACGCGGCCGGGATCGATCTGATGCACGTGCCCTACAAGGGCGGTGGGCCGGCGCTCACCGCGCTCCTTAGCGGCGAAATTGAGCTGCAGGTGAGCCAGCCCAACACCATGATGCCCTTTATCAAGACAGACCGCGTGCGCGCGATCGCGACCACCGGTGCCAAACGGATGGCCCAACTCCCCGATGTGGGCACTCTGGTCGAGGCCGGATACAAGGAACTCGATCTTGTCGTCTGGTACTGCATCGTCGGTCCGGCGAATCTGCCGGCGCCGATCGTGGAGAAGTTGAACGCGGCCGTGCGCCAGGCGATCGCAAGCGCAGAAGTGCGTGACGTGCTGGTTCCCGCCGGCGCGGAACCCGAAACGAGTACTCCAGGCGAGTTGTACGCGCTGATCAAGTCCGACATGGGGCGCTGGGCGCGCGCCGCGAAAGTCGCGAAGGCGCGCGAAGCGAACACCCGCTGAGCAAGCGTACTGTCCGATTATCCATAGGAATTGCCATGACTGCTGCACTGCTATTGCGTCGAATTGCATTCGCTCTCCTCATCGGTGCCGCGTTCGGCGCCTTGGCGCAAGATCCGCCCGCCAAACCCGGAGCCTACGAGCCGCAGGTCGGCCAGGAAGGCAA
>WYBJ01000045.1 GCA_011525945.1 Burkholderiaceae bacterium
CCTCGCCAGGTGTCCAACCTGGCTGCGGTTCGCTTCGCGTCTGGCGTCGATTTCGACACTTTTGCCACTCGTGGCGTCGCGAGCATCAAGAACATTGTTGCAACGACTTCTGACTCGGGACACTAGACGAGGAAGATGGTCGCCAGCCCGAGGAAAATGAAAAACCCTCCGCTGTCGGTTATCGCCGTGATCATCACACTCGAACCGAGCGCCGGATCGCGCCCCAGCCTGTACATGGCCATCGGAATTGCAAACCCCATGATCGCCGCGAGCATCAGATTGAGCAGCATCGCGCCCGTCATCACCAGGCCAAGCGCCCAGTTGTGATAGATCACGAACGCGAACAAGCCCACCACCGAACCCCAGATCAGGCCGTTCAGCAGCGCGACCAGGAACTCTTTCTCCAGCAGCGCGCGGGCGTTGTCGCTGGTCACCTGTCCGAGCGCCAGGCCGCGCACGATCATGGTGATCGTCTGATTACCCGAATTGCCGCCGATACCGGCGATGATCGGCATCAACGCCGCCAGCGCCACCAGCTTCTCGATCGAACCCTCGAACACGCCGATCACACGTGAAGCGACAAACGCGGTGACCAGGTTCACGGCAAGCCACGTCCAGCGATTACGCAGGCTCGCCCATACCGAAGCGAACAGATCCTCGTCTTCGCGCAGCCCCCCTGCGGAGAGCATCTCGCTTTCACTGCGACTGCGGATGAAATCAACCACCGCATCGACCGTCACGCGTGCCAGCAGCTTGCCCGCGGCATCGACCACCGGCGCCGAGACCAGATCGTAGCGCTCGAAGGCGAGTGCGGCCTCCTGCGCATCCTGCTCCGGGTGCAGCGTCACCACGTCCTCGGTCGACATGATGTCGCCGATCGGCGTGTCGAGCGAGCTCACGAGCAGCCGGTTCACCGGCAGAAGACCTTTCAGCCGCTCGGCCCGATCGACGATGAAAAGCTGGTCGGTATGATCGGGCAGCTCGTCGTGCCGGCGCAGATAACGCAGGACGACTTCCGCCGTCACGTCGTCGCGCACGCCAATCATGTCGAAGTCCATGAGGGCGCCGACCGAGCCCTCGGGGTAGGACATCGCCGCGCGCAGTTGCTCGCGCTCCTCTACCGACAAGGAGCGCAGCACGTCGTCCATGACCTCCGGTGGAAGATCGGGAGCCAGATCCGCGATCTCGTCGGTATCGAGCTGCCCGGTCGCGGCGACCAGCTCGTCGGTCTCCATGTGCGCGATCAGCGATTCGCGCACGGCGTCGGATACCTCCAGCAGAATCTCGCCGTCGCGGTCTTGGCGCACCAGATCCCAGACGATCAGGCGCTCATCGCGCGGTAACGCCTCCAGCACATACGCGACATCGGCCGGATGCATCTCGTCCAGCGTCGCCTGCAGCTCGGCGAGACTCTCGCCCGCGGCGCGTGCGGCATCCGCCGTCGCCGGTCCCTCGCCGGGGTCTCGCGCGAGTTCGTCCGCGATCTCGTGCCGGCGCAGCAGCTCGGTGATCTGTTGCAGGTTCTCCTGCAGGCGCGGACGCTTGTCCTCGACTTCGGGCATGTGGCTGACTCTTTGCGCCCTGGCGCGACTGGGATCGGAAACCGGTTCGGCGCTGCTCGTCGTGCGTACGACTGGTGCGCCCTGCTTGCCGGCGGCGGTGGCGGCGCCGACGCGCCCGGCGAACGGCCGGAAGCCGAAGCGACCGCGGCCGCTCGCGGATTGTAGGAGCCCCGTCGACCTCGGGCAACACCGCCGTTCGATCACGACTTGGCCACGCGGCCGCACCCGATCGGCAGCGTGCTCGCCGCCGCAAGCGCTGCGACCGGCATGTTCGACCGATCGAAGCGCACGATGATGTAATGCCGGGGATCGAAGCTGCAGGACGAACGAGCGAAGCGCGCAAAGCGCTTGCTATATCATCCGGGCTACACTCGATCGGCTGCTACTCAATGTCCTCCGTACTGATGCGCCAGCTTCGACAGGCCGAGAAATGCTTGCGCGCGGGTGACGCCGGCAGCGCGGCTGCGTTATGCGAACAGGTTCTGCGCAAGGCGCCGCGTAATCCTGAAGCGCTCTGTCTGCTTGGCGCTGCGCAGCTCCTGCAGCAACGCGCGGTCGACGCGGTCGAAACGCTCAAGCGCGCGCTCGCGGCCGATGCGCAACATGGCGCCGCGCTCGAGACGCTCGGCCTCGCGTACCTGATGCTCGGGCGCAATGCCGAAGCCGAGGCGGCGCTAGCGCAGGCAGCCCGGTTGGCGGGCGCGCCCGCGACGGTGTTCATGCGCCTTGGCATTGCCCGGCTCGAACGAGGCCGGGCCGCCGATGCGTTGGCGCCGCTGCGTCGAGCAGTCGCGAACTCGCCGCGCGACGCCGACGCGCAGGTGAACCTCGGCCGTGCGCTGGCGGCGACGGGCGAGCGCGCGGGCGCGCGCGATTGCTTCGCGCTTGCCATGCAACTCGCTCCGGACAGCGCGCAAGCACCGTTCAATCTCGGTGTCCTCGCGCTCCAAGACGAGGACTGGATGGCGGCGCGGCGCTGGTTCGAGCAGGCGCTTGCAAAGTCGCCCCGATTCGTCGACGCCATGGTGAACCTTGGCGTCGTCCTGCAGAAACAAGCGGCGTTGGACGACGCGGCCGCGTGGCTCAGCCGCGCGACAACGCTCGACCCCAACCACGCGATCGCGTTGAGCGAGCTCGCGCGCACCCTCGCCGCGCAAGGCGCGGCCGAACGCGCACGCGCACACTACCTGGCAGCGCTGCGCGCGGCGCCGGAGCTTGTTGCCGCCCACGAGGGCTTGGCCTCGGTCTGCCTCGCTCTGGGCCGGACGGACGAAGCGATCAGCAGCTTACGCGCCGTGGTGCAATCCGAGCCCGACAACGCGAACGCCTGTTGCGCACTCGCCGGAACCCTGTTCGAGCGCGGCGAACTGGACGAAGCGCAGAGCGCTGCCCAGCACGCACTCGAGTTGAACGCCGCCAGCGCCGATGCCTACACCACACTCGCGAACGTGGCGCTGGTGCGCGGCCGTCTGGACGAGTCGATCGCCGCACTCGAGCGCGGCTACGCACGAACCCGCAATACCGATCTGCTCGGCATGCTCACGTATCTTCTGCGGCATGCGTGCGACTGGCGTCGATGGTCGGCGGCCTGGGCCGAAACCAAGCTCGCCATCGATCGCGGCCAGTCGGCGGGACGCCCGTTCTGGCTCCTGTGCGAACCGCTGACGGCGCAAGAGCAGTACGACTACGTCACGCGCTGGGCAGCGGCGCGCTTCGATCTCATCACGCGCGACGCCCGCCCCCCCGCGACACCGGCCGGCGGCGGGCGGCTGCGCATCGGTTATCTGTCCTCGGACTTGCAGGAGCACGCCACCGCTTATCTGATCGCGGATGTGCTCGAGCAACACGACCGCCGGCGCTTCGAGATATTCGCCTACTCCCACGGCCCCGCCGACGCCAGCCCGATGCGCAGGCGGCTGCAAAGCGCGTGCGAGCACTTCATCGACATCGCGCGCGAGCCCGACGACATTGCCGCGCAACGACTGCGCGGCGATACGCTCGACATCCTGGTCGATCTGAAGGGCTACACCGCGGGCGAGCGCCTCGGCATTCTCGCGCGCCGTCCGTGCCGGACACAGCTCACCTGGCTTGGATATCCGGGAACGACCGGGGCGTCGTTCCTCGATGGCGTGATCGCCGATGCTTTTGTCATAGCACCGGGAAGCGAGAGCGTCTTCTCGGAGCGAGTCCTGCGCCTGCCCCACAGCTATCAGCCGAACGACCGCAAGCGCGCGGTCGCGGCGCCTCTATCGCGGCGCGATTACGGACTGCCGCAGGCGGGGTTCGTTTTCTGCTGTTTCAACCAGACCTACAAGATCACGCCCGAGGTGTTCTCGGTCTGGATGGGGTTGCTGCGCGCCGTCCCCGGCAGCGTGCTGTGGTTGCTCGAGAGCTACGCCGAGGCAAAGCACAATCTGTCCGATGTCGCGCGCGACAACGGCATCGAGGCCGGGCGCGTGGTGTTCGCACCGAAGCTTCCCAACGCAGAACATCTGGCGCGTTACCGCGTCGCCGATCTCGCGCTCGATACCTTCCCGTATACCTCGCACACCACCTTGAGTGATGCCTTGTGGTGCGGCTGCCCCGCCGTCGGTTTGTGCGGCGAGACCTTCGCCTCGCGCGTATCCGGCAGCCTCTTGACGAGCGCCGGGCTAGCTGACCTCATCACGTCCGATCTCGCCGGATACGAGCGGCTCGCCCTGCGCATCGCCACCGAGGCGCCATTCGCCGCATCGGTCCGAGCGCGCGTGGCGCAGGCACGCGATTCATCACCGCTGTTCGACGCCACCGGCCTTACCCGCGATCTGGAGACGATCTACTCGCGCCTCGCGAACGAGCACCGATCGTAAGCGCTTGCGGCAGGTAGCCCGACCGGTTCATGCCGGCGAAGTCCCCGGGCTGCGATGACGCGTATCGAGACCGCAGTCGGGCAATGCTGTCCCCCGCTGAGATGCGAACCCGAGCGTCGAATGCGATCCGGGTTCGGCATCGGTGCGCCCAAAGAAGCGGGCGCCCGCAGGCGCCCGCCTTAATCGAACCTCGTCGGAGCGATTAGAAGTTGTGCTTCACGAGGAAGGCCCAGCCGTCCACGTTCTCGCCGTTTCGAAGCAAGCTGGCCGCGTTGCCGATGCGGTAGGAGTTGCTGTTGTTGTCGTTGTCCACTCGCACGTAGCCGAGCCGCAGCGTCGTGCGCTTGGAGAACGAGTACGTGTAGCCCAGCGACCAGGCGTCGCCGCCGGTGTTGCCGCCGCTCGCCTCGGCCGCACCGTTACCGGTGCCGATCCCGCGTGTGCTGTTACCGCGGCTGTTGCCGGCGTTCGCGTACTGGATCGAGACCATGTGCGGGCCCGCGATCGTCCAGTCGGCGCCGATACCCCAAGTCCGCTTCTTCAACTCCTGTCCGGGGCCTGTCTCGTACTTCATGTCCATGTACGTCACGCCGACCTTGACCGGGCCGAACCGGTAGCCCACCGCCGCACCCCAGGCACGGTCATCCAGATCGCCCGTGATGGCAGGGCCCGCGCCGGTCGTGCCGCCGTAGCCCATATCGTTGTGACGCTCGTACGCCAGGCCGACACCGAGCGGGCCGTTCACATAGGTGCCCGCGATCGACCACAGGCGTGTCTGCGTGTTCGGGCCGTCGACCGAGGCCGAGGTCCGGTTCGCCGCCGTCACCGCGCCCATCGCCTGGAAGCCGCCGAACTTCGGTGTCTCGTAGGTCATGAGGTTCGACTCGCGGCGCTTCCAGCGCTGGCGCTGCTGCGCGTCCACGCCGATGCCGGAGATGTCCGCGCCGCCCGACCCGCCGAAGGGCAGGAAGGACATGCCGAGGATGCCGGTCTCTTCCGCGCCGACCGTGCCCAGACCCATGGCGCGCTTCATCGGCGTATCCCACTTGCCCGCGAAGACGTTGCCGAACCCGCCCCGGAACCCGACCGCGCTGTTACGCGTGCAGATGCTGGAGGTGTCGAAGCCGGTGATGTCGGCCGAGCTCTCGCACTGGAACCACGCCGACAGGCCGCCGCCCAATTGCTCCACACCCTTGAATCCGATCGCGCTGCCGCCCGGGGTGTCGGCGTTGTCCAGGGTCGGTCGGCCCGGGCCCTGATCGGCACGGCCCCACTCGTAGGTCACCCGGCCGTAGATTTGCACCGTGCTCTGGGCAGCCACGATGGCTGGCGCGGCGAGCGCTCCGGCGACCGCCACCGCCAAGATCCTTTTCTCCATTCCAAATCTCCTTATCAGATTCATCACCCGAGGCTAGTCACCTACGTCTCTACGCTAGCCAGCTACTCCCTTTACGGTTGTGACCGAGTTTGTAGGAGGACGTAC
This sequence comes from Burkholderiaceae bacterium, assembly GCA_011525945.1. Classification (GTDB taxonomy): domain Bacteria; phylum Pseudomonadota; class Gammaproteobacteria; order Burkholderiales; family WYBJ01; genus WYBJ01. The sequence continues at coordinate 5,895 of WYBJ01000045.1, forward strand.
GCCATAGCAACAGATTGCTGCGTGTTTGCCGGCCATGACGCGGGTCGCTGTTGCGAGCCCGCAACAGCGCGGGTCGCGCGCCGATTGCCCGCGCCACGACGCTGGTGCGTCGTCGACCGCGCACACCGGATCGAGCACGCGGCGCCGGCCGAGCCACGGCGCGCACGGGCGCCCGTGCGCTGCGGTAAACTGGCGGCGAGTGCGACGCTGCGGCGCGTACGAATCGCGTCGCCGCGCACGATCTCGTGTCACGGATTCAGAGCCGCTTGGCGAACAAACCCTCCTCCCGCGAGTGCCAGCCGTGCACGGCGTGCTGCGACGGCTGGCTGCAGATCGAGGTCCGGGGTACCCCGGTGTACCCGGGCCGGCCTTGCCCGCACAGCACCGGGAGCGGGTGCAACGATTACGCCAATCGGCCGGTCGATCCCTGCGTGCATTTCATCTGTGGCTGGCGCGTCGATGGTAGCCCGCTGCCCGAGTGGATGAAGCCCAATAACGCGAAGGTGATCGTGTTGTTCAACCAGCACCGCTGGCGCGGACTCGCGGTCGATGTCGCGGTGCCGGTCGGACGGCGCATCCCGCCGCGCGCGCTCAAGTGGCTGCAGCAGTTCGCGGAAGCGAACAATCGCATGCTGCTCTACTCGGAGCAGATCGTGGAAAACGGGCGCTATACCGTGCGTCAGGCGGTATCCGCCTATGGGCCACCCGAGTTCCAGCAGGAGATGGCGCAGCGCGCCCAGGCCGGAGAGAGTCTCGACGCCGCGCTGCCGAAATAACGCGCAGCGGCGCGCGCTGCGTGTGCGTCAGATGCCGAGTGCTTGCAGTTGCTTCTCGGGATAGCGCGTACCCGCAGTCACGCCAAGCGGGAACGCCTGCGCGAGCCGTTCGACCTCGGCCGCAGCGAGCTTCAAATCGGCCGCAGCCACGTTCTCCTCCAGATACGTGCGCCGCTTGGTGCCCGGGATCGGCACGATGTCATCGCCCTGCGCCAGCAGCCAGGCGAGCGCGACCTGCGCCGGCTTGCAGCCGTGCGTTTGCGCGATCTGCTCGATCGGCGCCAGCAGCTTGACGTTCTGTTCGATGTTGGCCGGGTCGAAACGCGGATGCTCGCGCCGCCGGTCCTTCGGGATCAGCGCATCGACATGCTTGATGGTCGCCGTGAGAAAGCCGCGGCCCAGCGGCGAATAGGGCGTGAACGCGATGCCGAGCTCGCGGCAGGCCGGCAGGATCTGGGCTTCGACGTCGCGCGACCAGAGCGAATACTCGGTTTCTATCGCCGTGATCGGGTGCACCGCGTGCGCGCGCCGAATGGTTTGCGCTCCGGCCTCGGACAGAAGCAGATAGCGGCACTTGCCTTGCTCGACCAGACGCTTCATCGCGCCCACGGTGTCCTCGATCGGTACCTTCGGATCGACCCGGTGCAGGCCGTAGATATCGATCGTGTCGACGCCGAGCCGTTTCAGGCTCGCATCACACGCGATGAGCGCATACTGCGGATGCCCCGGGCTCAGTCCTTCGGGCACCGCGCCACCCTGACCGACATTGCCGAACTTGGTGCCGATCAGTACCTTGTCGCGACGGCCCGCGAGCGCCTTGCCGACCAATTCCTCGTTCACCCCGGCGCCGTAGGCATCGGAGGTGACGATCAGATTGACGCCCAGATCGATGGCGCGATGAATGGTGGCAATCGATTCGGGGTCGTTGCGCTCGCCGTAGCTGATCGACATGCCCATGCAGCCCAAGCCGAGCGCGGATACTTCCGGACCGTTCTTTCCGAGCTTCCGCTTTTGCATCGCATCCTCCTTGCCCAGTAACTGCGTGTGCGCTGCCCGATTCGCCCTGCATCCCTCGCAATGCGATCAACTGCCTGGTGCGAGCCGATCAGTTCGCGTATGTGAGCGATAGGTCACCGACGCCGTCGACATGGCCTTCCAGACGATCGCCGCGATTCACCGGGCCCACCCCGGCCGGGGTCCCGGAGTAGATCAGATCACCCGCGCGCAGCGTGATCAGCTTGGAAAGGTACGCGATCGTCTCGGGGATGTTCCAGATGAGCTCCGACAGATCACCCCGTTGCGTGGTCTTGCCGTTCACCTTGAGCCAGATGGCGCCTTTGGCCGGATGCCCGATCATCGCCACGGGCTTCAGCGCCGAGCACGGCGCCGACTGATCGAACGCCTTGCCCATCTCCCACGGCCGGCCCATTTTCTTCGCCTCGCCCTGCACGTCGCGCCGGGTCATGTCGAGGCCTACACCGTAACCGAAAACGTGCTCGAGCGCCCTGTCCGGCGCGATGTTGGCGCCGCCTTTGCCGATGGCGACGACCATCTCGATCTCGTGGTGAAGGTCCTTGGTGCCCGTGGGGTACGCAATCGTCGCCCCGCTGGGCACGATGGCATCGGCCGGCTTCATGAAAAAGAACGGCGGTTCGCGCTCGGGATCGTGCCCCATTTCGCGCGCGTGCTCGGCATAGTTGCGCCCGACGCAATAAATGCGGCCTACGGGAAACAGCTTGCTGCTCTCGGCGACCGGCAGCACGACCTGCGGGCCGAATTCGATTGCGTACTCCATGAGCTCCTCTGGACGTCGGGTCTCGCGCGCTGCGGCGTCTCGGCTGGCCTGCGCCGATTGTCCGGCACGGCGATCGTCACCATAATGCGCGTTCGCGCCACCTCACGCGAGATGGAATTGCATAATGAGCGAATCAGACGGGCGATGCGTCCGGGGCGAGCCTGCTGCAACGGCCGCCAAGCAGCCCCTGGCGGCACATGCATGATCACCCCCGCGCACCGAGCGCGCGACTATAGCACGCCGGCTCGCTCGCATGACCCCCGATCCGAGCCTGTGGGCGCTCCTCGCCGCAAGCTTCCTCGCCGCCACCGTGTTGCCCGGCGGATCGGAAGCGGCGCTGTTCGGCGTGTTGAAGATGCACTCGGCGCTGTACTGGCAGGCGATCGCGATCGCCACCCTTGGCAATACGCTGGGCGGCATGAGCTCGTACCTGATCGGTCGCCTGCTCCCCGCCGCCGAGATGCACGCCACGCGCGTACACCCGAGCGCCCGCGCGCTCGCCTGGGCGCGCCGCTTCGGCAGCCCGGCGTTGCTCGGCGCTTGGATCCCGATCGTGGGCGATCCCCTGTGCGTGGCCGCCGGCTGGCTGCGGCTGCCTTGGCTTGCGGTGCTGGCGTTCATGGCGCTCGGCAAGCTCGGCCGCTATCTCGTCATCGCCGCCCTGGCGACATGACATGAGCAACGCGCCGCTGCTCGAACTGCATGCGTTGCGCACATGGTTTCACACCCGCCAGGGCATCGTCAGAGCGGTCGACGACGTGTCGTTCACGCTGGCAGCGGGCGAGATCCTCGGACTTGCCGGCGAATCGGGCTCGGGTAAATCGGTCACGGGGCTTTCCATACTGGGGCTGGTCGATCCGCCGGGAAAGATCGTCTCCGGGCGTATCGCCTTCCGCGGGCGCGACCTGCTGGGGCTCGAACCCGAGGCATTGCGCAGGCTGCGCGGCGATCGCATCGCGATGGTGTTTCAGGACCCGATGATGACGCTCAATCCGGTACTGCGCATCGACACGCAAATGATCGAAGCGTTGCGAGCGCACGCCGCGATCGGCCGCGCGCCCGCCCGCGAGCGCGCCTGCGAGGCATTGCGCAAGGTCGGCATCGCCGCGCCCGAAGAGCGCCTAGGCGGCTACCCGCACCAACTCTCGGGCGGCATGCGCCAGCGTGTCGCTATCGCCATCGCGATGCTCAACCGTCCTGATCTCATCATCGCCGATGAACCCACCACGGCGCTCGACGTGACCATCCAGGCGCAGATCCTGCACGAAGTACAGCGGCTGTGCCGCGAAAGCGGCACAGCGCTCGTCTGGATCACGCACGATCTCGCCGTGCTCGCCGGGCTAGCAGATCGGATCGCTGTGATGTATGCCGGTCGCATCGTCGAGGCGGGCCCCGTGGACGCCGTGTTGACGCGGCCCTTGCATCCCTACACGCGCGGCCTCATCGCGTCGGTGCCGAGTCGCAATCGACGCGGCGCGCGCCTTGCCCAGATCCCCGGAATGGCGCCGCGCTTGACCGAGCTGCCGCGTGGCTGCGCATTCCGCCCACGCTGCGACCGCGCGAGCGAGCGCTGCCGAGGCGAGATACCACGTTCGAATCCGGCGCCGGGTCGCGAGCTGCGCTGCATTCACCCGTTGCAGTGATCATGCCGGACGCTGCGCTGCTCGAGCTCACCGAGCTCACCAAACAGTTCCGCCGCCCCCCCGACTGGACCGCCCGTCTTGCGCGTCCGGGCGCGAAGCGAGCGCAAGATCAAGTGGTGCACGCGGTCGATCGCGTTTCCTTGAGCATCGCGCGCGGCGAGGTACTCGGCTTGGTGGGCGAATCGGGTTGCGGCAAATCGACTCTGGGACGCATGATCGCCGGGGTGCTCGCGCCCACATCCGGACGCATCGTGTACGAGGGCACCGATGCAACCGAGCGGACTGCCGCAGCGGCACGCCGGATCGCGCTCAAGATCCAGATGATCTTCCAGGACCCGTTCGCATCGCTCAATCCGCGCATGCGAGTCGGCGAGATCGTGGGGGAGGCGGCGCTCGTGCACGGACTCGTGCAACGATCGGCGATCGGCCCGTTCATCGACGCGCTGCTCGCGCGCGTGGGGCTCGATCCCGGCTGCAAGTCGCGTTATCCGCACCAGTTCTCCGGCGGTCAGCGACAACGAATCGGCGTCGCACGAGCGCTCGCGGTGAACCCGCAGTTCCTCGTCTGCGACGAGGCGGTGTCGGCGCTGGACGTTTCCATCCGCGCTCAGGTACTCAATTTGTTCATCGACCTGCGCGCAAGCCTCAATCTCACTTATCTTTTCATCAGCCACGACCTGAGCGTGATCGAGCACATGTCGGATCGAATCGCGATCATGTATCTCGGGCGCATCGTCGAGCTGGCGCCGGCTGAAGAATTCTTTCGCGCACCGAACCACCCCTACGCCAAGGCCTTGCTCGAAGAAGTGCCGCGCCTGGAAGGTCGCGGCGCATCCTACCGCCCGATACGCGGCGAGATTCCATCGCCGCTCGCACCACCGAGTGGCTGTCACTTCCATCCGCGCTGCCCGCATGCGAGGCCGCGCTGCGCGCTCGAAGCGCCGCAGTTGCTGCCGATTGCGCCGGGACGATCTTCGGCGTGTCATTTGAATACCGGCTAAGGCGTCGTGTCGGGTCGCAACGACACTTGCGCGGGCGACCCACCGAGAGGAAAAATTCAACGCCTGCGGCGGCCCGATGTGACATTAGTCGCGCCTGAGCTTCGATTGCTCGCGCACGGCGCTCATCAACGCTCAAGTACGTTTTCGCGCTCGCCGTAACTGGTAGCGGGTCAGCGGCTCGCGCAAGACCCCGACCGGCTCCGGAATCCATACGCCATGCCAGCACAAGCCCGATTGAGCGCAGCGATGTTTTCGTCATCCGACCCAGACACCGGTCTCACCACGGCCGCGGCGGAGCCGGCCGCAGCGCTCGGCCCCCTGCGCAAGAGGGCGCACGCGCTGGCCGCCGAACCGATCGCGGCAGCGCAGCGCTTTGCCGCACTCGAGGCGCTGCGCGCCGGCGCGATCGCGACAAGCGAATCGGCGCGGGCGATCTACGCGGGCAAACCGATCCCGCTAACCGAAACCGAACGCCAGTGCTGGGAAGACTCGGTCGGCATGTGGCAGGCGTTCTACTTCGCATATGCTCTATGCGCCGATTCCGGCCAGCCGGAGGCAGCAGCGGCAACCATCGCGCAACGCGCCCTCGATAGCCTCGGCCGAGCGATCCGCGAGCACACCCACGCCTATCGCGCCGTGCCGGGCACGATCTGGAAGGAGTTCCACACCTGCTACCGCTCCGCGCTCGATTGCTCGCTCGCGGACACGATCGTGAGCGACCCGCATCACGCCGATGCGCAAACGAGCTGCAAGCACGCCTATCTCGCCACCGTACTGTACGAATGCGCCAATCCGTATTCGCTCTGTGCCCCGCGGATGCAGGTGCTCGGGCGCTGGCTCGCGCATTGGCGCGACCTGGTCGACATCGTACCTGCCGAGCCCTTGTGGGCCTCCCGCTCGCCGCTTGCGCTGGATCTCGGCGGGGAGGCCGGCGCGCGGCTCGCGCGTGCGATCGGCAGCGGCGAGGCCGTGCGCTACCTGGACAGCAGTGCGCTCGGCATGCGCCTGCGCGAGCTGGCCGATTGCCTGCGCAATGCCCGCGACGCCGCGGAGCTGCAGGCGGCCAGCGACATCCCGCGCGCCGTGCTGGAGCGCCTGCTGACGCACTTGTACGTGCAATGGTGCAGCACCGGCTCGGCGGCCGCCGATGAACGCCAGGGCAACGCGCAGCGGGCGCAAGTCGCGCTTGGCATGCACGCGGTGCATTTTCAGATTTCGGGGCGCGCGTTCCGCCAACCGGGGCTGCGCTATACGCGCGAGGAAGAGCACGATCTTGCCACCTTCGGTCATATCACCGAACGCACCGAGCAGCGCCTGCTCACCGGTCGCAGCGCCGCGGCCGAGCCGTGGGATATCGTGTCGCAGAACGGCTCCGGGCTCGCGATGCGGCGCAAGGCGGATTGCTCCTCGCGACTCGCGCTCGGCCAACTGATGGCGATGCGTACCTCGAGCATCGGGCCGCCAGGCCTCGGCATCGTGCAACGGATCAAGATCGACGCCGCCGGGGCGGCACAGATCGGCGTTCGGCCGATCCGCGGCGAAGCGCGCGGGGTTGCCTTGCGCCACGCGGGCGACGCCGCGCAGAAGTACGAACGCGCACTGCTGATCGAAGCCGACGCCGCTCCGGCGCTGCTGATCGAGGCCGGCCGATTCGCGCCCGGCGCGCGGGTCGAGATGTACACGAGCCGCGGCGAGACCATCGCCATCGGCGCCTACGTCGAGCGCGGCTTCGATTTCGATCGCGTCGCAATCGCATCCTGTTGAGCTCGCGCGAAGCAACCTTGCCGGGTTCGAGCACGCAGCCGGGACTCGGCCCGGAACTGCGTGCAGAAGTTAACTTCCGGGTCGAGCGGAATTGCGCTAGGGTCGTGCCTTGACTCGCTGCCGGCGGAGATTCCCCGTCGGTTCCGGCGCGGACCTGGCATCCGCTGCCACCGGTCGGCGCGGCAATGCAGCCATGACGTATGCGCACTCGCGCTGCCGCAAGGAGCTCACATGCTGATTCAACCGTCGGGACCGACCTACTACGCGCGACTGCAGTTCGCCGACGCCGCGACTTGTGTCGACTGGTTGGAGTCGATCCCGCTGCACTACCCCGCCGAGGCGCACGAGATGGTGGCGGCGCAGATCGGCCTCGTGGGCCATGCCGATATGCCGGCGCTCGAGCGCTTGCGCGTCCTCGAGATCCTGTATCAGAGCGCCGCGTTCTTGCAGGAAGAGCTGGCAAAACACTACATCGGACGTGCGCTGCCGCTGTCGATCGTCGAGTACTCGATTTGGAACTCGGTCGTTGCGCTGTGGCAGGCGCTGATTTCCGCCTACACGTCGCTGCTGCGGCGCTGCTTCAAGGGCGAGCGCGCCCTCGGCGCGCATGCGCCGCTGCTCGCGCTACGCGCCATCGAGCTCAATGGCGCGACCATTCGAGAGCACCACCGCGTCTATCGCGACATCCCTGCCGCGCTCTGGAGGCAGTTGCACGAAGCCTACGCGTTCGCCGAACGCCACGGCCTGGAGGCAGCCGGCATCGCCGATCCGCTCGCCAAATCGGCGCTGGTTCGCACGCCCGCCTCGGCCTATGGCCGCGCCCTGCTCGCCCATCTTGCGAACCCGTGCACCATGTCGTCGCGTCAGATGGCGATCATGTACCGCTGGACCGGCCTGTGGGCGTCGCAGGTCGGCATCGGGCCGAGCCCGATCGCGCCGGGCGTGAGCCCGATACTCGCGGTCGACCTGAAGTCGGGGGTCGCCGCGATGTCAGCGCGCCGGATCGAGGCAGGACCCTCGATTCGCTACCTCACGCTGGAGCAGCTCGGCCAGACCCTGCGCCGCGTGCTGGCCGCCTTACGACAGGGCGAGGATCCGGCCCAACTCGGGCTCGGTGAGGATTTGCGGCAACCTGGCTGTGAGCGATTACTCACACTCCTGTACATTCAGTGGTGCGGAACGGGCGTCGGTCAGCTTGCCCCGCGGCGCGAGCGCGGCGAGGACGCGCGTGCGGCGGTCGGATTCGAAAGCGCCTGCCGGCGACTCGCCCTGGAGCGCGAAGCATCACCCGCCGGTTTGCCGTCGCTTCGCAGCAACGCGGCGACCCTCACCGAACAGTGGTACGTCTGTAGCGCGAACGGCTCCGGGTTCATCGCACTCAAGCGCGGTCCCGAATGCGACGAACGCATCCAGCATCACCAGTTGATCGCGATTCGGCGCCGCAGCGCGGCACACTTTCAGCTTGCCGTTGCGCAATGGTTGCGGCTCGAGGAGGATGGCGACCTGTCGATCGGGTTACGCCTGCTGCCGGGAACACCCCTGGTGAGCCGCGTGCGACTCGACAGCACACGCGCAGCCGCAGGTGCGGGCGCGGAGTCTGGCCCCTCGGTCATCGTCTTACCCGCCGTGCCCGAGATGCGAGCACCGGCGAGCGTGTTGCTCGCAGCGGATGTGTTCCAGCCGGGACGGGAGCTGGTAGTGCTTTCGGGCGCCCTGCGGCGCGTGCGCCTGGTTCGGCTACTGGAGCGCGGCGCGGATTTCGAGCGCGCCGCGTTCGAAATCATCGCCTAAGGAGCCTGTCGGCTCGGCGCGCTCCGCCTTGCGCGTGTGCGTTCCGCTGCCTATCATGAACGGCGTTACCAAATTCCCGGCGGCGGCGTCTCTCATCGCTACGGCGACGTTCGACCGCATCCCTCGAAGGTCAGTTATGGCGAATGCCCGCGTTGCGGCCCCCGCTGCGCTTGCAATCACCCTGCATCAGAAATCGCGTGCACTGGAGATCCAGTTCGCCGACGGCAAGCTTTTCCGCCTGCCGTACGAATTCCTGCGTGTGTTCTCGCCGTCGGCGGAAGTGCGCGGTCATGGGCCAGGCCAGGAAGTGCTGCAGACCGGGAAGAAGGACGTCGCGATCGTACGCGTCGAGCCCGTGGGCAATTACGCCCTGCAGCTCGCTTTCTCCGATGGCCACGACACCGGCATCTACTCCTTCGATCTGCTGTACGAGTACGGCTTGCGGCACGAGCGCATGTGGGCCGAGTACTTGCAGCGCCTGACACAGGCCGGAGCGAGCCGTGAAGCACCCGCCGACAAATCGTGACGCCGAGCCGCACGGCGCGTTCGCCGCGGCGAGACCCGATGCCGCCCGGACTGCCGACTTCGGCTTCCAGGCCGTACCCGAGGCGGACAAAGCGCACCGGGTAGGCGCCGTTTTCAGCTCCGTCGCCCCGCGCTACGACCTGATGAACGATCTCATGTCGGGCGGCATGCACCGGCTGTGGAAGACCTTCGCCGTCGAACTATGCGCTTTGCGCCCGGGCGAGCGCGTGCTCGATGTCGCCGCCGGCACCGGCGATCTGGCCTTGAAGCTGTGGCCGCGGGTGATGCCGGCTGGCGAGGTCGTGCTCGCCGACATCAACGAGGCAATGCTGCTGCGCGGGCGCGACCGGCTGCTCGATGCGGGGATGCCCGCCGGCGCGATTCGTTGCGACGCCGAGCGCATGCCCTTTGTAAGCGATCACTTCGATTGCATTACGATCGGCTTCGGCCTGCGCAACGTCACGCGCAAGGAAAACGCGTTGCGCGAAATGCACCGCATGCTGCGCGCGGGAGGACGTCTGATCGTGCTCGAGTTCTCGCGCGTGCATCGTGCGCTTGCGCCGCTCTATGATGCGTATTCCTTCGGCGTCCTGCCCCTGCTCGGCCGGCTGGTCGCAGGCGATGCTGCCAGCTATCGCTACCTGGCAGAATCGATCCGCGTTCATCCCGACCAGAATCAACTGCGTGATCTGTTCGTCCGGGCAGGGTTCGAGCGCGCCGACTATTTCAATCTGGCCGCCGGCATGGTCGCGGTGCACCGTGGCTTCAAGCTGGGTTGATGCGCCGAGGCGACAGGCCGCGGCAGCCCATTCGCATTGTCGATGGCCGTCGCATCCGATTCCCTTACGGCTTCGGTATGTTGCTAGAATGGCGCGGCTTTACTTTCCCCCATGAAGGAGGAACCGTGAACAGAATTCTTGGTGCAGTCTTTGCGGTACTGGTCGGGTTCGGCATGTCGATTCCCGATTCGGAGGCGGCGCGACGCCTCGGAGGCGGCAAGTCCTTCGGCACGCAGCGCCAGTCCACGCCCCAGCAGCCTCGTCCCGACAAAGCGCCACAGGCAGCGCCGCAGCAGCAGCCCGGCGCCGCAGCCGCGCCCGCAGCCGGCGGCAGCCGTTGGCTCGGGCCGGTGGCGGGGCTTCTGGCGGGCGGCCTGCTCGGCGCCATGATCTTCGGCGGTGCGTTCGACGGTATCAAGCTCATGGACGTTCTGCTGATCGGCTTGCTTGCGTTCGGGCTCGTCTATCTGTTCAGGATGTTGCGCAAGCCACAGCCATCCGCGCGCTCGCAGGGGCCGTTGCAGTATGCGGGCGTTGGCGCCGACCCCCGAACCGAACCGGCAGCCCCCAGCGCGGGCGCAGGCGCCGCCGCGGCTATTCCGGCCGAGCGTTACTTCCCGGCGGGTTTCGATGCCGAGGGTTTCGCCGAGCAAGCGAAGCGCAATTTCGTTCGCCTGCAGGAAGCCAACGATCGCGGCGACTTGGCCGCGTTGCGCGACATGATGACGCCAGCGCTGTACCCGGAGATCGAAGCCCAGGTTCGCGCCCGCGGCGGAGAAGCGCAGAAGACCGAAGTCGTCACGCTCGATGCCCAGGTGATCGAAGTCGTCACCGAGGGCGGTCACTATATCGCCAGCGTGCGCTTCACCGGCCTCATGAAGGATGAGCCGGGTGCGCAAGCCGAATCGTTCAGCGAAGTATGGCACCTGCAAAAACCGCTAAACGGTTCGAGCGGATGGCTGATGGCGGGCATTCAGCAGGACTGAAGTTTGCTCACGCAGCTCGCTGTCGCACCCATCAATCACGTCCTGCGGGGCGAGAGCTGGGCGCTTAGGCGGCTGGCTGAGTTCGCAGGTCGCAGCGCGCGCTTCGATATCGCCCCGTTTTCGGCGCTCGTCACCGTGCGCGATAGCGGCGAGCTTGCCGCCGCCGCATCGGACACGGTGGCGGATGTCCACATCCGTCTTACGCCAGCGGCGGCTGCCCGCATTCTTTCCGGCGACCAGGCAGCCTACGATGAAGTGCGGGTCGATGGCGACAGCGAATTCGCGCAGGCGTTGCAATTCGTCATTCGCAACGCGCGCTGGGACGTCGAAGAGGATCTCGCGCGCGTCATCGGCGATACCGTGGCGCACCGAGCCGTAGGGGCCGGCCGTGCCGTCGTGCAGTTGCAGGCTCGCGCGGCCGCGAGCCTTGCGCGCAATCTGAGCGATTACTGGCTGGAAGAACGCCCGTTGATCGCGCGCCGCGCCGACGTCGCGAACTGGGTGCACGAAGTCGACCGCCTGCGTGACGATGTCGAACGCCTTGCCCAACGCATTGCCCGCCTGTAGCAACGTTCGCCGCGCCTGGCGCGTTCGCGATGACGTGATCTCGATCTGATCGGCCCTGCGCTCGCGGTTAGAATCCGCCGATGCGCCTGTTGCGGTTGATCAGGATCGTGTGGATTGCCTTGCGCTTCGGGCTCGACGAGTTCGTGCTGGGGCACGATCGATTCCGGGCGATCCGCCGACTGGTGGGCGCACTGACCTCCTGGCGCAAGCTCGAAGGATCACGCCCGGTGCGCTTGCGCCTGGCGCTGGAGGCGCTGGGGCCGATCTTCGTCAAGTTCGGTCAGCTCCTCTCCACCCGGCGCGATCTGCTCCCGCCCGACCTCGCCGACGAACTGGCAAAGCTGCAAGACCAGGTTCCGCCATTCGCATCGTCCAAGGTACGCGAGACACTCGAGCGCACCTACCAGCGTCCGGTCGAGAGCGTGTTCCAGGCGTTCGATTTCACGCCGATCGCAAGCGCCTCGGTCGCACAGGTGCACCTGGCGCTGCTGCCCGACGGGCGCGAGGTGGCGGTCAAGATCCTGCGCCCCGGTATTCACGCGATCATCGCGCACGACATCGCGCTGCTCGATGACGGGGCGACGTTGATGCGCCTGCTCTGGCGCGAAGGCCGGCGGCTGAAGCCGCACGAGGTCGTGGCCGAGTTCGCCAAGCACCTCGAAGACGAGCTCGATCTCATGCGCGAGGCCTCGAGTGCGAGCCAACTGCGCCGCAACTTCGAGGACTCGCCGCTGCTGCTGGTGCCCGAAGTCCACTGGGACTATTGCAGCGTTGAAGTGATGGTGATGGAGCGCATGCGCGGCACGCCCGTCAGCCACGTGGCCGAACTGCGCGCCCAGGGAATCGACATACCGCACCTTGCCCGCGCGGGTGTCGAGATCTTCTTCACCCAGGTGTTCCGCGACGGCTTCTTTCACGCCGACATGCACCCGGGCAACATCATGGTCGACCGCGACGGGCGCTACATCGCGCTCGACTTCGGCATCATGGGTACCTTGAGCGACACCGACAAGCATTATCTCGCACAGAACTTCCTCGCCTTCTTCCACCGCGACTACAAGCGCGTGGCCGAATCCCACATCGAATCGGGCTGGGCGCCGAAACAGACCCGCGTGGACGAGTTCGAGGCGGCCATCCGCGCGGTGTGCGAGCCTGTGTTCGACCGCCCGCTGAAGGAGATCTCGCTCGGCAAGCTGCTGATGCGCTTGTTCCAGACCTCGCGGCGCTTCAACATCGAGGTGCAACCGCAGTTGGTGCTGTTGCAGAAGACGCTGCTCAATATCGAGGGCCTGGGACGCGATCTCGATCCCGAGCTCGATCTGTGGGTAAGCGCCAAGCCGTATCTGGAGCGCTGGATGTCGGAGCAGATCGGCTGGCGAGGGCTCGTGCGCCGGGTGAGGCAGGAAGCGCCGAACTGGGGTGTGTGGCTGCCGCAGGTGCCGCGCCTCGTCTACCGCGCCCTGGCCGAAAGCGGACAGGAGACGATCCCGGTGACCCTCGCGCGCCTTGCCCGCGAGCAGCGCCGACAGACCTGGTTGCTCGTGCTGCTGGTGCTCCTGATGGCGGCAAGCTTCGCACTCTTGCTGCAACTCGGGAGTTGATGACAGCGGCGCACATCCTTTCGGTTACTGCGAGCTCGATCGGCTATCATGCGCGCGTTTTGCGTGCGTGGCCTGATGCGACGCTCGACATCGAGCGACCACCGGCAGCGCGCGTCGGCTGCGGAGATCCGTAGATGCTCGCGTGGTTCGTCGTCGCCTATCTGATGGTCTCCGTGGGTATCGGCCTCTATGCCGCCACGCGCGTCCACAACACCAAGGATTTCGTGGTCGCCGGCCGCCATCTGCCGCTGCCGGTGGTGACCGCGACGGTGTTCGCCACCTGGTTCGGCGCCGAGACGGTGCTCGGTATATCGGCCACCTTCGTGAAGGAGGGCCTGGGTGGCGTCGTCGCCGACCCATTCGGCTCGAGCCTGTGCCTCATCCTCGCCGGGCTTTTCTTCGCCCGCAAGCTCTACCGGCTGAACCTGCTCACCATCGGCGACTACTACCGCATCCGTTACAACCGGCCGATCGAGATCATGTGCACGCTGGCGATCGTCGGTTCGTATCTGGGCTGGGTGTCGGCGCAGATCAAGGCGCTGGGACTGGTGTTCAACGTCGTGACGGCCGGCGCGCTGGGGCAGCCCGAAGGCATGATCATCGGCGCGGTGATCGTTCTCACCTACACGACCTTGGGTGGCATGCTCTCGGTGGCGGTGCTCGACTTCGTGCAGATGATCGTCATCATGGCCGGAATGCTCTTCATTGGCTGGGTCGTTTCCGGGATGACCGGCGGTGTCGGCTCGGTGGTCGAGCACGCGGCGCAGGCCGGCAAGCTCGACTTCTTCCCGGAAGCCGGCGCGGCCGCATGGATCCCGTTCGTCGGCGCCTGGGTGACCATGATGCTGGGCTCGATTCCGCAACAGGACGTCTTCCAGCGCATCACGTCGGCCAAGGACGAAAAGACCGCCGTTCGCGGCTCGGTCATGGGCGGCTCGATCTACTTCGTGTTCGCGTTCGTACCGATGTTCCTCGCCTATTCGGCCACGCTGGTGGATCCGAACATGTTCGGCAGCCTGCTCGAGCGCGACTCCCAACTCGTGTTGCCCACGCTCATCCTGCAACACACGCCGATGTTCGCGCAGGTCGTGTTCTTCGGCGCACTGCTGTCCGCGATCATGAGCTGCTCGGCGGCTACACTGCTCGCGCCCTCGGTCACGTTCAGCGAGAACATCATCCGCAACGCCATGCCGCGCATGAACGATCGCCAGTTCCTGTGGACCATGCGCGTCACGCTGGTCTGCTTTGCCGCGATCGTGCTGGCAAACGCGCTTACGTCCAACGAAAGCATCTTCAAGATGGTCGAGAACGCCTACAAGGTGACGCTCGTGACCGCGTTCGTGCCGCTGGCGTTCGGGTTGTACTGGAAGCGCGCGAGCATCCAGGGCGCGCTGTTCGCGGTGTTCGGCGGCTTCGGTACCTGGCTGCTGCTCGAGCTGCTGCAACCGGAAACGGTCTGGCCGCCGCAGCTCGTCGGATTGTTCGCGGCGATCGCCGGCATGATCGCGGGTTCGCTCTTGCCGCGTGTCGTCGGCCGACCTACGCCGGCGCCCGAGCCGCATGCGCAGGCGCATCGCCCCGCCGCGGCGCAGACGCATCCGCTCCCTTCTCCCGCCGGGAGACGGGCTGGGGTTGAGGGAAGTCGCCGCCACGGCGCATGATTTCCCTCACCCTCGATCCCTCCCAAGGGGAGAGGGAAGACAAGCGCGCATTTCCCTCGGTGTCGATCCCTTTCCCATCGGGGGAAGTCACGCACATCTCTGAGCATACGAGGGGAGCGCGGTGCGAGTCGGGTCAGCGCGTCTGCGTCCGCAGCGAGGACGCTGACGGCAGGTTCGTTCCCCGTATCTGATTGATCGTGGCCACCGCCTCGTCCAGCAAAGCCACGGTGCCGGCGTCAAGCGGCAACGCGCGCGCTCGTGCCGCTCGATAGTGCTCCTCGGCTTCGCCCGGCATCAAGATGGGCTGCCCGGGCTGGGCTTGGCGTGCCGAACGCACGTAGTCGATGAACGCGTCGGCTTCGCGCTCGTAGTGATCGAGCGCGCCGAAACGCGCCGGGTCGAACACGATCGCAATCATGTTGTTGTACATTCCGCCCGAAATCAGGTTGTCCGGGTGTGCGGTGGCGCCACCGAACAACGCCGCACCGAGCAGATCGCAGACAAACCCCAGTGCGTAGCCCTTGTGCCCGGCGGCGGCGAGCAGGGCGCCGAGCGGCTGTTCGTACATCACCGCCGGATCGGTCGTCGGAGCGCCGTGTGCATCGAGTAGCACGTTCGGCGGCGCCGGCGCCTTCTTGTAATACGCCACCCGCACTTTACCCACTGCGATGGCGCTGGTCGCGAAATCGAGCAGAATCGGCGCACCGGCACGTCGCGGCAAACCGACGGTGAGCGGATTGGTGCCCAGGCGCGCCTGAACGCCGCCGTGCGGCGCCACCAGCGGACGGCTGACGACGTTGGTGAAGTGAATCGATGCCATGCCCGCGGCCGTTGCCTGCTCCGCCCAGTGGCCGACACGCCCGATGTGATGGCTGTTACGCAAGCCCACGACCGCGACGCCGTGCGCTTGCGCGCGCGCAATCGCAAGGCTCATCGTCTGGGCGGCGATCGATTGTCCCATGCCGCGATTGCCATCCACGACCAGCAGGCTGACCGCGTCGGAGACGATCGTGATGCGTTGGTTGAGCACGAGATTGCCCGCGACAAGCGAGCGCACGTAAGCCGGCACGACGCTCACGCCGTGCGAATCGTGGCCCGCGCGGTTGGCGCCGACCAGGTGTTCGGCGGTTATACGCGCTTCCACGGCGTTCGAGCCGGCGCCACGCCACAGCTCGTATAGCCACTGCTCGGTGGCGCCGGTGTCGAGCGATACGTCGGGCAGCAAGGCTACCTCCTGCGATAGCGGGTTCGTCGCCGCGGGCTAGCCCGCCCGCCCGGGATAGGCGGCGGCGAACGCGCGCGTGAAGCGATCGAGCTCGGAGGCGGGCAGCCGATCGATACCCGCCGCGCCGGCGCGGCCCCCGCCCGATTCGAACTGGCGGCAGAGCACATCGGCGCCGCCGGGGTTCGCCACTGGCGCGCGTACGCTGACGACGAACCCGCCGTGGGGTCGCGTTGTCAACACGGCATGTGCACGCTCGGGATGCTGCTGCGCCAACCGGTTGCCCAGAATGCCCGACACGCGTCGGCTCCAGGCTTCGGCGGGCAGCACGATGAGCGCGTGCCCGGCGCCCTGGGCGAACGTCCTGGCCTCCGAGGCGCGATACAGATCGTCCGCCATGCCCTGCTTCAGTACGTCGAACACGGGCTCGCCGGACATGAACCGGAACGGATCGGAGTAGGGCGCAAGCGCCCGATACAAATCCCCGGGGTGATAGTGCAGATCGTTCACCGAATCGCCGTAGGCGTTGTAGTTGATGCACTCGCCGAGCTCGCGCAACTGTGCCGCCGCGTGCGGCGCGAGGCCGAGCGGCGCGGCGGCGCGCAGCGCGCTCGCACCGAGATTGTCTCCGAACGCGGCTACGACGGCCCAGGCGCGGTAGCGCCCGTTGAGCGTGCGATCGACGATGAGACTGGTGCATACGTCCGGTGTGGTGTCGATGTTCGCCTCGAGCGCCTCATGACGCGGCACCTCGCCCGCGAAATGGTGATCGAAGTAGCGCACGCTCGCACCTGCCTGCAGGGCACGCAATACACCTTGCCGGTTGACGTCGAAGGAAACGTCGAGAACGGTCAGCTCGTCGCCCGCGGCGGCCTCGACACGATCGAGCAGGCGGATGTCGCGCTTGGCGCCGGTAACCAGCTGCGCCGCGCGCGGCGTCTCCAGGCGCAACTGATGCAGCGCGCAGATGCCGTCCGCGTCGCCGTTGAAGATGTCATAGAATGCCATGGTGTTCGAGCCGAGATCTTTGCGCGCACGGCTGCAAGCCGCGATGATTGCGCCGAGCCATTTGCAGCGCCACGCGGGGCTTCGCGATGAGCGCAGAACCTAGATCCCGCTTGGCGCTGTACCTCGCCCTAGGTTACACACTGCTGATTCTCTATGCCAGCCTGGCGCCGTTCAGCGGCTGGCGAGATCCCGGTCAGAGCCCGTTCGACTTCCTGCGCGAACCGTGGCCACGCTATGTCGCGGTGTTCGACATCGCAGTCAACGTACTGGCGTACGTCCCCTTCGGCATGCTGGTGGCCGCAGCGGTACTTCCGGGGCGCACTGCGCTCAGCGCCGGAATCGCGGGATTCGTCGCGGGTGTTGCCTTGAGCTTCGCGATGGAATGCGCGCAGGGGTTTCTGCCCAGTCGCATCGCGAGCCGGCTCGATCTCGTCACCAACATGGCGGGCGCTGGAATCGGCGCATGGATCGGCGCGCACGCCGGCTCCGTGCCTCGCGTCGTGCGGGCCCTCGCCGAGTTTCGCCAGCGCTGGTTCCTGCCCGGCGGAACGATCGATCTGGGCATCGCGTTGATCGGGCTATGGCTGTTCAGCCAGCTCGATCCGTCGCTGCCGCTGCTCGGCATCGTGTTCTTCTCCGATGGCGTGCAAGCGCAACTGGCGGGAATCGTCGGCGGCACCACGCATCGCCTGCTCGGCCCGATCTCGGTGGCGATGAACCTCGTGAGCCTCGGTCTGCTGCTCACGCTCGTCATGCGCTCGAAGCGCGCTGCACTGGCAGCGCTCGCGCTGCTGGTGTCGGTTGCCGCGCTCACCAAGCTGATCGCCGCGTCGCTGCTCTTGCGCAGCGAGGCGGCGTTTCTGTGGGTCAGCAGAGAAGTCGTCTGGGCGATCATCGCCGGCATGTTGTTCGTGGGCGCGGGTTGGACGCTGCCCCGCGCGTCGATCCGCACGCTTTGCGCCGTGTCGCTGGTGTGCGCGATCGCGCTCTCGGTGCTCAGGCCCGGTGAGGCACAGTCGTTCCTGTCGCTGCGTCTGTTCCGCTGGAACGACTTGCAGCTCGTGCATTACACGGGGTTGTCGGCGACGGTGGCCGAGGGTTGGCCTTACGCGGCGCTGCTCTACCTCGCGCTGCTGTGGCGACGCGACCGCGTCCTGGTCTGAACGAGCGCGGGCTATAATCGCTCGGTTCGGTGTGCGAGGTCCGTGGCTTCATCGTGAGCGATTTCCGCTACCCCATGTTCTTCAGTTGGATCGCGTGCGCCCGTCGACCTTGACCGAGCTTTCCGTCGCCGGACCGGCCGGCGCGATCGCGGTCGCGATCAACGACCCGGGCAGCGATCGGCGCGGGCTTGCGCTCATCGCCCATCCGCACCCGTTGCAAGGCGGAACACGCGACAACAAGGTCGTCACCACACTCGCGCGCGCGTTCTTTTCGCTCGGTTATTGCGCGGTGCGACCGAACTTTCGCGGCGTCGGCGGCTCCGAAGGCGTTCATGACCGGGGCATCGGCGAAACCGACGATCTGGTCGCGGTCGCAGCCGCCATGCGCCGCCGCTACGGCGAGCTGCCGCTTGCATTGGCGGGCTTCTCCTTCGGCGCGTTCGTGCAGACCCGGGTTGCGCAGCGGGTTGCAGCACGGCGTCTCGCGCTCGTTGCGCCGGCCGTCGATCGCATCGACGCCGCTGCTGCTCTCGCGCCCGACACACTGATCGTGCATGGCGACGAGGACGACGTGGTGCCGCTTTCACGCGTACTCGACTGGGCACGGCCGCTCGGTGTCAGCGTCACCGTCGTCCCGGGCGGAGGGCATTTTTTTCATGGGCGCCTCGGCCAGTTGCAGCACATCGTGCTGCACTGGTGGCGCGGCCACGAGGCCGAAGCCGGCTAGGACCGGGCGATGTTGCGCGCCAACTATCCCCTCGAAGCCCGCGGACTGCGCAAGTCCTACGCCGGCAAGGTAGTCGTCGACGGCGTCGATCTTGCGCTCGCACCCGGTGAGTGCTACGGCTTGCTCGGTCCGAACGGAGCCGGCAAAACGACGACCTTGCGCCTTTGCCTGGGTCTCACAGCGCCGGATGCGGGCGAGATCCGGCTGCTCGGGGCCGATGTCATCACCGAGCCGCGGCGCGCACGCGCCCGCGTTGGCGTGGTGCCGCAAGCCGACAATCTCGACCCCGATTTCACCGTCGAGGAAAACCTGCTGGTGTACGGCCGCTACTTCGGCATCGCAGCGCGCGAGATGCGCGCGCGCATCCCAATGCTGCTCGAGTTCGCCGGGCTCTCGGCGCGCTCGCAAGCGCGCATCAACACCTTGTCGGGCGGCATGAAGCGCCGGCTCACGCTCGCGCGCGCGCTCGTGAACGACCCGGATCTCATTTTCCTCGACGAACCGACCACCGGCCTCGATCCGCAGGCGCGCCACCTCATCTGGGGTCGATTGAAGCAACTGCTCGCGGAGCGCAAAACCATCTTCCTCACCACCCATTTCATGGATGAGGCCGAGCGGCTGTGCGATCGGCTGTCGGTGCTCGACCACGGCCGCATCGTCGCCACCGGCGCGCCGCGCGAGCTCATCGCCGGCCACATCGAGCCGCAGGTGGTGGAGGTCTACGGCGAGGGCGTGTTCGAGTGGGCCGAGCAGCACGCGCGCGCGCTCGCCGAGCGCTGCGAGCGCAGCGGCGAGACGGTGTTCTGCTACACGCGCGACGCAAGCCGGCTGGTGCACGACCTGGAAGGCCGCCGCGAGCTGCGTTACCTGCATCGGCACGCCAATCTCGAGGACGTGTTCCTCAAATTGACGGGGCGGGAGCTGCGCGATTGAGGCCGCCGATGCGCGCGATCTTGCCATGAGCCCCGCCATCCGGCGCTTCCTGCCACCGCAGCCCAGTCTGCGCTTCGTGCCGATATGGCGGCGTAACTTTCTCGTCTGGCGCAAGCTCACCATCCCCTCGATCCTGGGCAACCTCGCCGATCCTCTGCTGTACATGCTGGGCTTCGGCTATGGACTCGGTGCGCTCGTTCCGGAAATGAACGGCATGTCGTACATCGCCTTCATCGCCGCCGGCACGGTCTGCTCGAGCACGATGAACAGCGCCACCTTCGAATCGATGTATTCGAGCTTCTCGCGCATGCACGTCCAGCGCACCTGGGATGCAATCCTCAATACGCCGATCGATCTGGACGACGTGGTGATCGCCGAAGTCGTCTGGTCCGCATCCAAGGCCACCCTCTCGGGTGTCGCCGTGCTGGTTGTGGCCACGGCCCTGGGCCTCGCACAATCGTGGCTTGCCCTCTGGATCGCGCCGCTCGCGCTGCTCGCGGGGCTCACTTTCGCGAGTCTCGGCCTGATCATGACGGCATTGAGTCCCAGCTACGATTTCTTCATGTACTACTTCACCCTGGTGATCACGCCGATGATGCTCATGTCGGGGGTGTTCTTTCCGCTCGAGCAGCTGCCCGCTGCGCTGCAGACGGTAGCGAACGTGCTGCCGCTCACGCATGCGGTCGCCATCGCTCGGCCGCTCATGAACGACGCCGTGCCACGGGATCTGATCGCCCATCTTGCGGTGCTCGTGGCCTACGGTCTGGTCGGGTTTCACATCGCCTTGGCGATGACCCGCAGGCGGCTACTGAAGTAGCGACAACACATTCGCCGCCGCCACGCACCGGCGCACGCCCTTCGGGCTAGGCGTAAAGCACGATGGCCGCGCGCGCGGCGCGACGGCTAGAATCGACGCAACCATCGAACGAGCAGCCGCGATGCTGTGGGTCAAGGCGTTTCACGTCGTCTTCATGGTGACCTGGTTCGCGGGTCTGTTCTACCTGCCGCGGCTTTTCGTCTATCACGCGCTCGCCGAGGACGAGATCGGCAAAGCGCGTTTCAAGGTGATGGAACGCAAGCTCTACTACGGCATCATGACTCCGGGCGCGATCATGACCGTGGCGCTCGGCCTGTGGCTGTGGCTCGGCTACGGCATCGGCGGCGGCTGGATGCACGCGAAGGCGGTGCTGGTCGGGGTTCTGATCGCTTATCACATCTGGTGCGGCGCGCTGCTCGCCGATTTCGAGCACGATCGCAACCGGCACGGGCACGTGTTCTACCGCTGGTTCAACGAAGTGCCGGTCGTATTCCTGATCGCGATCGTGCTGCTGGTCGAGCTGAAACCGTTCTAGCCGATGAGCATTCGCGCCAAGCCGCTACTCCTGGCCATGTTGGGCGCGTGCAGCGCGCACGGTGCCCTGGCGCAGGATATGCCGGCCCGCATCATCGTGCAGAGCTCGCCGCTCGCGGGCTTCCGTCATTACGAAGCGCCGAATCTGTGGGGCGAAGTGCGCTCGGGCGACGAACTGGCGCTGGTGCGCGAGCCCGACAACCCGCACGATCGCAACGCCGTGCGTGTCGAGTGGCGCAGCCTCAAACTGGGCTATGTGCCGCGCGCGCAGAACGCGGCCGTGGCGCGAATGCTCGATCGCGGCACGCGGCTTGTCGCTCGGGTCAGCAAGGTGCAGCATACCCGTGCGCCCAACCGGCGCATCGAATTCGAAATCTTCATGCCGCTGTAGCAAGCCCGACGAATCTGGCGACAGCGGTTTGCCGGCCGCCATCCCGCAATCAACCGGATCGGATCATGTCCTTGCAGTTGTTCGCACCCTGCCCACGCGGTCTGGAAGCGCTGCTCGCCGAGGAGCTGTCGGAGCTGGGTGCGCACGCAAGCACGGCTAGCGATGGCGGCGTGGCTGCCCGCGGCGATCCGCGCCTGATGTATCGCGCCAACCTGGAGAGCCGCCTGGCGAGTCGCATCCTGCTCGAGATCGAGTGCGCGCACTATCGCAGCGCGGACGATATCTATCGGCGCGCACGTGCGATCGACTGGCTGCGATGGTTCGACGGCGCGCGTACGATTCGGGTCGCCGTCTCTGCCGTTCGCTCGCCGCTCGCGAGCCTCGACTTCGTCACCTTGCGCGTGAAGGACGCGATCTGCGACACGTTCCGGGCCGCCACCGGATCGCGGCCCAACGTCGATACGCGCAACCCCGACGTGCGCGTGCACGTCTTTCTCGACAGCGAGCGCGCACGCTTCTATCTCGACACCTCGGGCGATCCGCTGTTCAAGCGCGGCTGGCGAACCGGTGTGGTGGATGCGCCGCTGCGCGAGAATCTCGCCGCCGGCATTCTTCAGCTCGCGGGCTGGACCCCGAACATGGCGCTCCTCGATCCGATGTGCGGCGGCGGTACGTTCCTGCTGGAGGCCGCGACCCAAGCTCTCGGCATCGCACCGGGCGCGAGCCGCAGCTTCGCCTTCGAGCGCTTGCGCTGTTACGACGCGCACCTGTGGCACGAGGTGCGCGCCGTCGCGGACGCCGCGCGCCAACCGCTTCGGGCGTTGCCGATCCACGGCTCGGACCGCGATCGGAAGGCAGTGAACGCCACACGCGCGGCGCTACGCCGGGCGGGCATCGATGCGGCAGTCGCGCTCGAGCAGGTCGACCTCCTCGAAGCGTGCGCGCCGGCGCCAGCCGGAATCCTGGTCGCGAACCCGCCCTACGGCGTGCGTATCGGCGAGCAGGCGGCGCTTGCCGCGTTCTACCCCCAGCTCGGCGACCGGCTGAAGCGGCACTTCGCCGGCTGGCGCTGCTGCTTCTTTACCGCGGACACGCGCCTGCCTAAGCTGATCGGCCTGAAGCCTGCGCGGCGCACGCCGCTTTACAACGGTGCGCTCGAGTGCCGCTTGTACGCGTTCGATATCGTGTCCGGATCGATGCGAGCGCGCCACCGCGTCGATCCATCGACTGCGCGCGAGCGGCAGCGCGTTCCGAGTCAAGACGATGCCGCGACCAGCGCACGCGCGAGCAGCGACGAGCCGGAAACGATCAGAAGACCGTAGAGAATTCGCACCACCAGCGCGCTCGCGGCGCGCCGGTGGATGCGGTTGCCGATCCATAGCCCGAGTGCGGCGGCCGGTACGAACCAGACAAGACCGGTCGCGAGCCCGGGCTGCAGCAGCACGCCCGCCAGGGCGAACACGAGCAGCCGGATCGCGAGGCTGAACCAGACCATCAACCCCATCGTGGCGCGCAGCGCATCCTTATCCTCGATGCGCCGGGTGAGGTAGATCAGGTACGGCGGACCGCCCATGCCGAACAAGGTGCCGGTCGCACCGCCGATGGCGCCGGCAAGCGGCGCCCACGTCTGCGAGATGCGAGTTGTCTTGCGCCGACTCGCGAGCTGATAGACGCCGTAGCCGCCGATGAATACGCCGAGCGCGGCGAGGCTCGCCGTGCGCGGCAAGCTCACCAGCAGGCTCACGCCCAGCACGGCGCCGGCGAGCGAAAACGGGATCAGCCATTTCAGTTCGGACAAAGCGGCGTCACGGCGACCGTGTATCCCGACCGTGACAGCGCCGCCCAAATCGAGCACGGCCGCCAAGGCAAGTACCAGCGGCAACGGCAGGAATTGGGTCAGCACCGGAATGGTGAACAGCGACGCGCCAAAGCCGGTGAAACCGAACACCACATAGCCGAAGGCGATGATCGCGAGCCCGGCCATGGTCGCGCCCGGGTCGTCCAGAATGAACATCCGCTGCCTCCCTGTCGCAAGCCTTGTCGCCCCGAAAAGGCAAGCCATTTTCCGGTCCTCGGCAATGGTAGCGGCTTTTTCCCTTCGCCTTCGCGGCCTGCGCCGGCGCGCGGTTGTTGCCCGCTATACTGGCGCGATGAAGGTAGCCACCTGGAACGTCAACGGAATCCGCGCCCGGCAAACGCAATTCTGCGATTGGCTGGAACGCGACCGGCCCGATGTCGTCTGTCTGCAGGAGCTCAAGGCCGAAGCCTCCCAGGTGCCCGCGCGCTGCGCCCACGCCGACTACCACGTGTACTGGCACGGGCTGCGCGCCTATTCGGGCGTATCGCTGCACGTGCGCAAGGGACTGTTCCCGACTGCGCCTGCGTTCTCGCATCCCGATTTCGACATGGAAGCGCGAATCGTGCAGGCGCGCTTCGATCGACTCGTGCTCGCTTCGGTCTACGTCCCCAACGGCGGCAAGAACTACGACGCGAAGCTCGATTTCGTGCGCCGCCTCTCGGCATGGACCCGGTCGCTGCACGATCAGGGTTTGGAGCTCGTGCTATGCGGCGACATGAACATCACGCGCGCGGACATGGATGTCCATCCGCGGGAGCGCAAGCCCGGAGCCATCGGTCAGCGTCCCGAGGAGCGCGAGCTGTTCGCGCAACTGCTCGGCGAGCACCTGATCGACGTCGGCCGTGCGCTCGATCCAGACAACGAGCACGTGTTCACCTGGTGGGCGCCATGGCGCGACCTGCGCGCCCGCAACATCGGCTGGCGCATCGACTACATCCTCGCTTCGCCGGGCATCGCGGCGCAGGCGTCGCAATGTATCGTGCTCGCCGACGTCGGCACCAGCGATCATGCTCCCGTCATGATGACGGCCGGCTGAGCGGCTACGGGATCGATCGCGTCATTGACACCGATGATTACGCAATCGCGCAACCGGAGACAACGATCATGGCGTTGAAGCGCCCGCATGGCCCGACCGGCTCGCTGGTCGTTCTCGAACACGAATCCAGCATCCTCGCCGACAACCCGCTCGGCGACCCGCACGTACGCCGGCTCGCGGTCTGGCTGCCGGCGCAGTACGACGGCGGCGCCCGGCGGCGCTTCCCGGTTCTGTACGATCTGGTCGGCTTCACCGGCTCGGGGCTTGCGCACGTCGCTTGGAAGCCTTTCGCCGACAACGTCCCGGAGCGAGCTGCGCGCCTCATTCACGAACGCAAGATGGCGCCGGCGATCATTGTGTTTCCCGACTGCTTCACCGCGCTCGGCGGCAATCAGTACGTCAACTCGCCCGCGATCGGGCGCTACGCCGATTACCTGGTGCGCGAAATCGTGCCCTTTGTCGATCGCGAATTCCGCACGCTCGCCAGCCGCGAGCACCGCGGCTGCTTCGGCAAATCCTCGGGCGGCTACGGCGCGATCATTCACGGCATGAAGTACGCGCAGCACTGGGGGGCGATCGCGAACCACTCGGGTGACGCGTATTTCGAACTCGTGTACGGACACGATTGGCCGAACACCTTGAACGAGCTGGCCAAGCACCGACGGCCCAAGCGCAGCGCCGGGCCCTACGACGCCCGCGCCGAAGCGTCCCGCGCGGGGCTCGCGCAGGGACTCGACGATGGCAGGGTCGCGCGCTTCCTCGCGAGCGCCTGGAAAAACGAGAAGCTCTCGCACGCCGAGGGACATTGCCTGATGAATCTATGCATGGCCGCGACCTACGATCCCGACCCGGGCGCGCCGAATCGGTTTCGCGTGCCGTTCAACCTCGAGTCGGGCGAGCGCATCGAGGCGCGCTGGCGGCGGTGGCGCGCGAACGATCCGATCAATCTCGTCGCACGCTATCGCAAGAACCTGCAGCGGCTGCGGGGCATCTATGTCGATTGCGGCTGGCGCGATCAATATCACATCCACTATGGCGCGCGCATCCTGTCGAAGCGTCTCGCTGAAGCAGGCATCGCGCACCGCTACGAGGAGTTCGACGACAACCATTCCGACATCGATTACCGCATGGACGTGAGCCTGCCGTTTCTCGCGCGCGCGCTCGGTTGATTACGGGCACGGCATTGCCGGAGCGCTCGACCGCTGTTACCCCATCCGCAGCGAACACGAGCGAGCCCATGGCGATCGAGTTGAACGACGCCATCGCCCGATGACGCGGGCGCGCCAACGTGGCGTCGCGAGCATCAAGAACATTGTTGCAACGACTTCTGACTCGGGACACTAGACGATGTTCAGGTGCTCGATGCCGGACATGATGTCGCGGCCCTTCGCTTCCTGGCCCTGCAGCTTGATCATCAAGCGCAACTCGTTGACGCTGTCGGCGTTGCGCAAGGCATCCTCATAGCTGATCGAGCCGTTCTCGTACAGCTCGAACAGGTGCTGATCGAAGGTCTGCATGCCGAGCTCGCGCGATTTGCCCATGATGCTCTTGATCTCGTGCACCTCGCCCTTGAAGACGAGGTCCGAGATGAGCGGCGAGTTGAGCAGGATCTCGACCGCGGCAGCGCGCCCCTTGCCCTCCTTCTTGGGGATCAGGCGTTGCGAGACGATGGCGCGGATGTTGAGCGACAGGTCCATCAGAAGCTGCGAGCGGCGCTCTTCGGGGAAGAAGTTGATCACGCGGTCGAGCGCCTGGTTGGCGCTGTTGGCGTGCAGCGTGCCCATGCACAGGTGCCCGGTCTCGGCGAACGCGATGGCATGATCCATCGTTTCGCGGTCGCGGATTTCGCCGATGAGGATGACGTCGGGCGCCTGACGCAGCGTGTTCTTGAGCGCCGCGTGCCACGATTCGGTATCCACGCCCACTTCGCGCTGCGTGATGACGCAGCCGCGGTGCTCGTGCACGTACTCGATCGGGTCCTCGATCGTGACGATGTGGCCGTGGCTGTTCTCGTTACGATAGCCGATCAGTGCCGCCATCGAGGTCGACTTGCCCGAACCGGTGCCGCCGACGAACAGCACGATGCCGCGCTTGCTCATGACGACATCCTTGAGCACGACCGGCAGGCCCAGGTCTTCGAACTTCGGAATGTCGGTCGTGATCGTCCGGAACACCATCCCCACGCGCGCCTGCTGCACGAAGGCGTTGACGCGAAAGCGTCCGATGCCTGCGGGGCTCACGGCGAAGTTGCACTCCTTGGTCGCCTCGAACTCCTCGGCCTGCTTGTCGTTCATCACCGAGCGCGCGAGCTCCATCGTGTGCTGCGGTGTGAGCGTCTGGTTGGACACGGGCGTCACCCGCCCGTCGATCTTCAGAGCGGGCGGAAATCCGGCTGTGATGAAAAGATCGGAGGCCTTCTTCGCCACCATGGCGCGCAGAAGGTCGTAGATGAATTTCATTGCCTGATCGCGTTCCATACGCCGCTCCTGTCGACAATGGGTGCGGGACTCGCCGTCCCGGCAGGCGTTACGCGCCCGGGAAGAGGTCTTTGTTCACCGCGCGGTTGCGAGCTTCGGCGGCGGAGACCAGATTGCGCCGCACGATCTCTTGCAGGTTCTGATCCAGCGTCTGCATGCCGAACGATTGCCCGGTCTGAATCGCGGAATACATCTGCGCGATCTTGTTTTCGCGGATGAGGTTACGGATAGCCGGCGTGCCGATCATTATCTCGTGCGCGGCCGTGCGCCCCGCGCCGTCCTTGGTCTTGAGCAGCGTCTGCGAAATGACCGCACGCAGCGATTCGGACAGCATCGCGCGCACCATCTCTTTCTCCTCCGCGGGGAAGACGTCGATGATCCGGTCGACCGTCTTCGCCGCCGAGCTCGTGTGCAAGGTGCCGAACACCAGGTGACCCGTTTCGGCCGCCGTCATCGCCAGCCGGATCGTTTCCAGGTCGCGCATTTCGCCGACCAGGATCACATCGGGATCTTCGCGCAGCGCCGAGCGCAAGGCGTTGGCGAAGGAGAGCGTGTGCGGCCCGACCTCGCGCTGGTTGATCAGACACTTCTTGCTCTCGTGCACGAACTCGATCGGATCCTCGACCGTGAGGATATGGCCGTATTCGTTCTCGTTGATGTAGTTGATCATCGCCGCGAGCGTGGTCGACTTGCCCGACCCGGTGGGGCCGGTCACCAGCACGAGCCCGCGCGGCTGATCGGAGATGTCCTGGAAGATCTTCGGCGCCTTCAGATCCTCGAGCGTGAGCACCTTCGACGGAATGGTCCGGAACACCGCCCCCGCGCCGCGATGCTGCACGAAGGCGTTGACGCGAAATCGCGCGAGGTTCGGGATCGCGAACGAGAAATCACACTCGAGGTTTTCTTCGTAGAACTTGCGCTGCCCGTCGTTCATGATGTCGTACACCATCGCGTGTACGTCCTTGTGCTCCATCGCCGGCAGGTTGATGCGGCGGATGTCGCCGTGCACGCGGATCATGGGCGGCAATCCGGACGAGAGATGCAGGTCGGAAGCCTTGTTCTTGACGACGAAGGCAAGCAGCTCGGAGATGTCCATTTATAATTCCTCGATCCCAAGGCCCGGCGATAATCGCCGAAGAACCTTTGGGTTATCGGCCTTTTGGAAAAAATTATGAGCCCAATCGGCGGCAACTTGCAAGCCGTGTTGCGGCGCATCGAAACGGCCGCCCGCGCCGCCGGGCGCCGGCCCGACGAAGTCCGGCTGCTGGCCGTGAGCAAGACCTGGCCGGCGGCGGCGGTCGAGGAGGCATACCGCGCCGGACAGCGCATGTTCGGCGAGAACCAGCAACAGGAAGCGGCGAGCAAGATTGCGGCGCTCGCCCGGCTCGCGCTCGAATGGCACTTCATCGGCCCGATCCAGAGCAACAAGACGCGCCCCATCGCCGAGCAGTTCGCGTGGATCCATTCCCTGGATCGGGAGAAAGTGGCGCGCCGCCTGTCCGAGCAGCGCCCGGTCGGGTTGGAACCGCTGATGGTGTGCATCCAGGTCAATGTCAGCGGCGAGGCGAGCAAGAGCGGTGTGCCGCCGCACGCGGTCGAGGCGCTGGCGCGACGCGTGGCGGCGCTGCCCAATCTTCGGCTGCGCGGGCTCATGACCATTCCCGCGCCGTCCGCCGACGACGAGCGCCAGCGCGCTCAGTTTCGCGAGCTGCGCGCGCTCTACGATGCCCTGCGCGTGCAGGGCATGTCCCTCGATACGCTTTCCATGGGTATGTCGGACGACCTGGAAGCCGCGATTCTGGAGGGCTCGACCCTGGTCCGTGTCGGCTCCGCGATCTTCGGGCGCCGCGCGAGGAAGGCCAGCGCAATCGCGTAGCGCGCGGCCGGCCCGGACGCTTGGGCGCGCGGGTATGATCGGGCGGGAGTAACGCGTTACCGAGAGGAGAAGGACGACATGCAGCACCTACGGTTGGCAGCAGCGGCAGCCGTTGCCCTGGCGACTTGCGCAAGCGCGCAAGCACAGACTTATCCGACGCGCCCGGTGCGCATCATGGTCGGGTACGCACCCGGCGGCGGGGTCGATGTGGCGGCCCGGATTGTGGCCCAAGGGCTCACCGAAGTGTGGGGTAGTCAAACTGCGCTGGTGGACAATCGTCCCGGGGCGGCCGGCGCCATCGCGACCGAGCTCACCGCCAAAGCAAACCCCGACGGCTACACCCTGATGCTGTGTCAGATCGCTTCACACGCGATCACGCCGGCCCGGTCGAAGAAACCGACCTACGACCACATCAAGGACTTCAGCTTCGTCTCGATGGTCGGCACGACGCCCAACGTCATCGCCACCCATCCCGCCATGGCGATGAAAACGCTCAGGGACGTGATCGCCTACGCAAAGAAGAATCCGGGTAAGCTCAACTACGGCTCCTCCGGCGTCGGCGCGTCGCCCAACCTGTCGATGGAACTGCTCAAGCTCGAGGCCGGGATCAACATCCAGCACGTCCCGTACAAAGGCGCATCGCTCGCCATGGCCGACGTGATCAGCGGACACATGGAGCTCATGATCGGCAACCTCCCGGGTCCCTACCCCATGATCATCGCCGGCAAGCTGCGCGGGCTCGCGGTCACCTCGGCGCAGCGCAGCCCGCGCTTGCCTGACGTTCCCACGGTGGCAGAGCAAGGCGTGCCGGGGTTCGACGTCTCTTCCTGGTACGGCATCTGCGCCCAGTCCGGCGTGCCGAAGCCAGTATTCGACAAGCTGCGCGCCGACCTGCTGCAAGCGCTCGACCGACCCGACGTGCAGAAGCGCCTCACCGATCAGGGCGTGGAGGTAAGAACTTCGACACCCGAGGCGTTTCTGGCGCATGTAAAAGCCGAAACGGCGCGTTGGACGCGCGTGGTGCGCGCAGCCAACATTCCATCGCAATGAGGGGTTCCTCATCTAGCGGCCGCGGCGCGCGAGGCCGGATCGCGGCGGGCGCATCGACCGAGCGTCGCAAGCGTGCGAAAGGACGAGAAAGGAGCGCGCCATGCTGGCACAAGCCGCAGTAATGCGGCAAGCGCGCGGGCGCTGGTCGATGGAAACGGTCACGGTCGCCGAGCCGGGGCCGAACGAAGTGCGTGTGCGCGTAGTCGCGAGCGGCATCTGCCAGACCGACGTGCACGCACGCGACGGCTTCTTTCCGATCCCATGTCCGGCAATCTACGGCCACGAAGGCGCAGGGATCGTGGAGAAGGTCGGCGCCGGCGTGACCGACCTCGCGCCGGGCGATCACGTCATCATGGCCAACCCGTCGTGCGGACACTGCGACGATTGCCGTGCCGGCTTCGAGACCTACTGCATCAACGCACCGCGACTGAAGCACAGCGGTTTGCGCGCCGACGGAAACTCGATTGCCTTCACGCGCGGCGACGAACCGATCCACGGCTCGTTCTTTCAACAATCGTCGTTCGCTGCGATCACGCTCGCCATGGCGCGCAACACCATCCGCGTGCCGCAAGACGCACCGCTCGACATCCTGGCCGCATTCCCCTGCGGCGTGAATACGGGCGCCGGTGCGGTGCTCAACGTGCTCAAGCCCGACGCGGGCGATTCGTACGTCGCCTTCGGCGCCGGGACGGTGGGGTTTGCGGGGCTGCTGGCAGCCCGGCTCTGCGGTTGCGACCCCATCATCGCGGTCGACCTGTTCGAGGATCGCCTCGCGCTCGCGCGCGAGCTCGGCGCAAGCGCGACGGTGAACGCCAAGGACCCGGATCTGGTCGCGAAAGTGCGCCGCCTCGCCGGTGGCCGTGGCGCGCGCTTCTGTCTCGAGGCGGCCGGCTTTGCGGCAGCGCTGCGACCGGCCCTGGACGTGCTCGCCCCGCGCGGCACGGCGTGTCTGGTCGGCAGCGCCGCACCGGGCGTGGAGGTGAGCCTCGAAATGAAGACGATACAGCAAGGCCGCGTCGTGCGCGGCTGCGTACAGGGCGAGAGCGACGTGCAGCGCTTCCTGCCGCAACTGATCGATCTATTTGCCGCCGGCAAGCTGCCGATCGACCGCCTGGTGCGGCACTATCCGCACGCAGCCATCAACGAGGCGGTCGCCGACATGCTCGCCGGCAGCACGATCAAAGCGGTGCTGCGGATCGAGCAGTAATGCTGAAATTGCGAGAAACAGCCGGGTCGCCCCCGTAGGCGCGACAAAGGTCTGGAAGACGCTTCCCGCGTCTCGGTGTCGCGCCCCCTTCGGGGGCGACAAGCATGGCATCGAAGTTCGCGTTGCTGCGGTGAAGGTGGGACACGACGTGCGCGCTGCGTGCCTTGCACGCGTCAGCCGTCGCTTCTCACGCTCGTGCTTACTGGTCCAGCAGACTCGCGATGTCGTTTGCGAGCGGCTCGAGCCGATCGCTCATCGGCCCGATGATCTCGGTGATGAATACCTCTTCCGTCTCCCAGACCGCAGAATCGTACGTGCCACGATGGATGCGGTGCAATTGCTCGGCGAGCAGCGCCACCGCGATTAGGGGCGCGGCGCGAGCCCAGTTCCGATCGGAGCGGAACTCGGGCCGATCGTACAGGGTATGAACGCGGATCGACTGCCACATGTCGATCGGCAGGTGCCACGTTTGCGCCAGCGTGGCGCTCACGAGCGCGTGGTCGAAGCCGTAACGCGCGTGCTCGAGCCCAGTGCGGCGGCGCTCGTTCTCGCAGCGGGTCGAAGCGAGGAGGCTCTCGTATTCCGGGTAGCGGGTGAGCAGCACCGGCACTCCGCAATCGCGGAAGAGCGCGAAGGTGTGCGCCTCATCCAGGCGTATCACGTCGAGTTCGCGCGCGAGATACGCGGCGATCAGCGCCACGCGCGAGGACGCATCCCAGAATTCGTACATCGCGGGCGACTGCGACGAGGCAAACGCGCGGCGCAGCAACAGACCGGCGATGATGCGGCTCGTTTCGCGCAGCCCCAGCAGCGCGAGCGCATCCTGCACCGTGCGCGCCTTCTTGCTCAAGCCGTAGAACGGGGAATTGATCGTCTTCAACACCGATGCCGCCAGCGCCACGTCCTTGTTGATGAGGTGACTGAGACGACGGAAATCGGGTTCATCGCGGTTGCTTTCGGCCATGAATTCGGCCAACACCACGGGACAGGGCGGAATGCCGATTTCCTTGATGAGCTCGGCGGCACCGGGTGAGACGATGTCGGTCGACGTCGGATCGGCGCAAATCGGGTCGGATGTATCCATAGGGTGCTCGTGTCCGTGCACGGATCGACGCGCGAGCCGGTTACGCCGCACGCGTCAACGACCATTTCGGCGCGGGCGGCAAAACCTTTAGCGCGGGCAGGCGGCTCGGCCACGGCTCGCGCCGGCGGCAGCGCGAAGACCGCGCCTGCGACCGGTCGCGCCCGGCGGATCAGGCGGTTGCGAGCGCGCGTCCCGATCTCGACGGGAAGGCGAACGCTCTCTTCTCGGTCGGGTTCTCGCTTCGCGATACCACCGGCGAGCACGCCGGATAGGCCGCTCAGATCTGCGAGTAGCCGGAGCCCTTGACCGTAACGCCGCGCCCGGAGGGCTTTTCGATCAGCCCGTACTCGCCCAGGATCTGCTGGCTGTAGGTAACGCGTCCGTTCACCTTCGCCGCCGGCTCGCTCGCGAGCAACAGCGCTGCTCGCGCCATCAGGATCGGCGACTCGCCCCTCGGGTCGGACATGCCGCTGACGAGCTTGTGATAGACGGTGCCAGGTGTAGGCACGACGTGTGATGGCGCAACTGCGCTGACCGCGATGTTGTAGTCGGCCACTTCCTGCGCGAGCCCTTGCGTGAAGCGCTCCAGCGCGGCTTTGGTGGCGCCGTACATCGTGCCGCCGCGACCGGCCTCACGATACGGACCGCGGCCCGGGCCGATCGCAGAGCCGGACGAGATGTTGACGATAGCGCCGCACCTTCGCTGCATCATACCGGGCAGAACAAACTTGGACAGCATGAACGGGCCATGCACGTTGACGGCGAACGCCTTCACCCAGCGTTTCACGTCGAACTCGGCGATCGGAACGTAATAGGTCAGCGCGGCGTCGTTGACCAGAATGTCGACCTGACCGTAGGCGTCGATCGCCGCCTGCACGAGCTTGCGACAATCTCCCTCGGCGGACACATCGACCGCGACGGCGAGCGCATCTGCGCCCGCCGCTCGGATCCGCGCCACGGTGCCCGAAAGCGAACCGGCAAGCAGGCGATGATCCCCTTCCTCGAGCGTTCGCGCCGCGCATACGACCTTGGCGCCCTCGGCTGCGAAAAGTTGCGCGATTTCCTCGCCGATACCACGGCTCGCGCCGGTTACGATCGCCACGCGTCCGTCAAGCTTGCCCATTTCTGATCCTCCACCGACAGTTCGGGCGCCGAGCGTCGAGGCAACACCCGGCGCAACGGCCGCTCCAGGGTTATCCGCTACGCCTGCGGCGGCACCTCGATCGCCATCAGCGGAACATGCTGCTGGCAGCCGTAGACGTCGCGGTCCCGGATATCGCCCGAGCCGACCGGGCGCCGGATCGTCACCTTGAACGCGACCGCGGGGTCGTAAGGCACGCAGACCAGCACGTCGTCCATGCGCAAGCGGTAGAGCTCGGCGATGCGCGTGGCATTGATCACGCCGGACTTCTTCACGCGCTCGTACTTCGCCGTATCGTCGAACATGATGTCGAACGTCACCTCGAACGGCCCCGCGTTCTTGCTGCGGATCACCTTGGCGAGCTCGAGCAGCGTCGCCGGGCGCTGCGGCCCGCCACGGTCGCTCGGGATTTTTGCGGCGGCGCTCAATTGCGCACCTCTTCCAGCGTCATCGGGAAACACTCGCATGCGTCGGCAAGCGGCATCAGGTGATAGACGGCGAAGCGATACGCCGGTCCGAGCGGCACGCCGAACGGCGAGAACGGATACGCCATGTTGCCCGCAGTGTTGCGAATGCCCGGATAGCTCGCGTGCTGGAGCGTGCCGCGCACGAACATCGCCACCGCGGTAGCGAGTTCCTGCTCCGGCGCCACGGCATCGATCAACACGCCGACTTCGTGCGGATTGGCTTCGCTCAGGGGTTCGAGCGCGCCCATCACGGCATTCTTTCCGTAGACGCTGAAGTTGAGCTCGACGCCTTTCGCGCTCATGCCGAAACGCACCTCGGCGCGTTCGCGCACGTCGGCGAACAGAAGATCGAGCGCTTTGATCATGAACGGATCGCGGATACCGACCAGCACGACGCTGCGATAACCGAGCTTTTCCGCGCCTTCGAGCTTGACGCGATAGCGCTCATCGGCGATGAAGCGGCTGCCGGAAACCCGGACGCGCCGCGCGTCGATCTGGGTGAACACGCTGTTGGTCAGGTCGTTCATACCGCCGGGACCTGGCTGCAGGCACGGGTCGCTGCGCTCGTACAGCGAATGCCCAGCCACCGACACCGTCGTGCAACGATGATCCGGATGACACGGCTCGACTTCGAAGTGATCGCGCCGCACGCGCCCGATCAACGGCTCCGCGAGATCGGTGGGCACGGCCGAGAGTCCGGCGCATTCGAGGATCTTGCCGCAATGTAGCGACAGCCCCGCATCGAAGCCCTTGAGCATCGGCAGCGCTGCGAAGATCGCGTCGTCGCAGGCGCGCCCGGCGATGATCACCTGCGCGCCCGCGTCGAGTGCTTTCATGAACGGCTCGACACCCATCTGGGCGACGATCGGACCGCAGCGGTCGATCGTCTGAGGCGTGAGCGGCTCGGGGCCGAGACTTTCGAACGGGGTCTGCGCGAGCCGGCGCTTCAGATCGGCCTTGTCGAGCTCGGCGCTGATGACGGCCATTCGAAACGACACCCCGTCCTCGCGCGCGAGCTCGCGCACGATCTCGACCGCCTGCGCGAGCGAGACGTTCGCGCCGCTCGTGAGCGCCGAGCCGACCAGCAGCGGGATACGCTGCGCGCGCGCAGCCCGCAGCATGGTTGCGAGGTCGTGCTTGTAAGTTGCAAGCGGCAGGAATGTGGCGCCAGTGCCGTGGTAGTACGGCCCCATGTCGGTGGAGCCGGCATCCTGGCCGATGAAATGCGGTCTCGCGGCCATGCCGTGCTTGAATGCGTCGAGATTGTAGCCGCTTCCCATCGACCCCGAAGGCGCAAGCCCGACGACCTCGTCCATCAGCGCTCCCGCCAAACATCGGGCGTCGACGAGCCGGGATGGCCGTAGTCGCGCGGCTCCAGCCCCGAGTGGAACCAGCGTACGAACGTGGTCACGTCATAGATCGGGATGCCGAGACGATGATTGAGCGCGCGCGCGTAAGGTCCCATGTTGTGCGTCTCGCAAACGATCGCGCCGACCTCCGGGTGCCGCCTGAGCAGATCGTCGCCCGCATCGAGTACGTCCTGCTCCGCCTTGGCGTAATCCATTTCCATTTCGTCGCCGAGCAGCACGCGCGTGAACTCGCGGCCGTTCTCCGTGCCCGCAACGGGCGTGTCGAGCGGCGCACCGACCGCTCGCCAGTGTTCGTCGGTGATGCGGTTGCCGTGCACCGACAGCACACCGACGCGCTTTCCCGGCGGCAACAGCCGTTGCACCAGCGGAATCTGCATGAGCGAAGAGCTCGCCACCGGCACTTTCACGTGCGCCGCGAGCTGCTCCTGGAAGATCGCGAGAAAGCCGCCCGTGGTGGTGATGCCGTCGGCGCCTTCCTTCACCAGGTCGGCGGCGGCGTCAAGAAACGCCTGCCCCAGGCCCTTGCCTTGCTCGTGGATGACCACCTTTGCGCTCGCGCCTTTCACCACCTTGTACAGCACCGGGAACGGCCACGTCGCCGCGTGGCCGGTGTCGCCGGGAACGCGCGGCCACTTGGTGTCGAGCATGAGGATGCCGATGCGCGCCCCATACACTGTCTTACCGCCTGTTGCTCTCCTCGATGTCATAGCGCACTCCTTGAATTCCGGCCGGCACGGGCGAGCCCGCCTGCGCGCACTCGCGCCGCACGCGAGCTCACGATCAGCGAGCTACCGGCAAACGACTCGCGACGGCGACGATCGAGCAATCGCCTCGTCACTTCTCGATCTTGATGCCGGCCGTCTTCACCACTTTCGCCCAGCGCTCGGTGTCGCGCCGGATCATCGCCCCGAATTCTTTCGGCCCCCCCGCGACGACCTCCGCGCTTTGAGCGGCCAGCCGCTCCTGCACGTCCTTGGACGCGAGCGCTTTCGCGAATTCGCTGTTGAGCTT
Source organism: Burkholderiaceae bacterium (assembly GCA_011525945.1). Classification (GTDB taxonomy): domain Bacteria; phylum Pseudomonadota; class Gammaproteobacteria; order Burkholderiales; family WYBJ01; genus WYBJ01. Next base: position 42,156 of record WYBJ01000045.1, read on the forward strand.
GGCGATGACCGCGGGCGGTGTGCCCTTCGGCGCCATCGCGCCGATCCACAGCGGCGCGTCCATCCCGCTCACTCCCAGCTCTTCGAAGGTCGGTGCATCCGGCAGCGCAGGCGAGCGCTTGCTCGACGCCACGCCAATGGGCCGAACGCGGTGGCTGTCGAGCAGCGGCCTGGCGGACGAGGCGGTGGTGAAAATGAGCGGCACCGCACCCGAGGCGACATCGACCATCGCGGCGCCCGCGCCCTTGTAAGGCACTCCCAGCAAGCTGATGCCCGCGCTCTGGCGGAAGAGTTCCATCATGAGATGCGACACGCCGCCCACGCCGGACAGTGCAATGCCGATCTTGCCCGGACTCGCCTTCGCGCGCTCGATCAGATCCTTCACCGTCTTCGCCGGGAAGCCGGTGTTCACGAACAGGAACATCGGCGTGTTGACGAAGTGCGTGACCGGCACGAGATCGCGTCTCGGGTCGTACGGCATCTTCGAGTACAGCGCCGGAGCGATCGAGATCTGACCGTTGCTCGCGAGCAGCAAGGTGTAGCCGTCGGGACTCGCATTGGCGACGATCTCCCCGGCGATCATCCCGCCCGCACCGCCGCGGTTGTCGATCACAAGCTGTTTGCCGGTCTGCTGCGAGAACTTTTCGGCGACCGCGCGCCCGGGCAGATCGAGCCCGCCGCCGGGCGGATACGGAATCAACATACGCACCGGGCGGGCCGGAAAATCGCTCGGCCCCGCCGCCGCCCCGGCAAGCGTCCATATCGCGGCGCCCGCAACAGCGATGCCGAGCGCGATCAATCGTCTTGCGAGGCTCATGGTCATTCCTCCAGACCGTATCCAGGTCCCTCAAGCCATGCTCGGAGTGATCTCAATCATGGCGTCAAACGCAGCAGCCGCTCCAGGATAGCGCGATACATCTGCGGCAGCATCTCGAGATCCGCCAGCGGAACGTACTCGTTGACCTTGTGGATGGTGGCGTTGGTCGGTCCGAGCTCGATGACCTGCGGGCAGATCTCGGACAGGAAGCGACCGTCCGAGGTGCCGCCGGTGGTGGATAGTTGCGGCGCGATGCCGGATACAGCGCCGATCGCTTCGATCACGGCATCGACCAGCGCCCCCGCATCGGTGAGGTAGGGCTTCGCACCAAGCTCCCAGTCCAGAGCGCAGCGCACGCCGCCACGCGCGAGGATCTCGTCGACGCGGTCGCGCAGGCTCTGCGGCGTGCTCGCGGTCGAGAAGCGGAAATTGAACAGTACTTCCGCCTCGCCCGGGATCACGTTGGTTGCGCCGGTGCCGGCCTTGAGGTTCGACACCTGCCACGTGGTCGGCGGGAAGAAGTCGTTGCCGTTGTCCCAGACCGTTTTCGCCATCTCCGCGATCGCGGGCGATACCACATGCACCGCGTTGAGCGCCTGATCCGGATAGGCGACATGACCCTGCACGCCATGAACAGTCAGCTTTGCCGACAGCGAGCCGCGGCGCCCGTTCTTCACCATGTCGCCCGCGCGTTCCACCGAGGTCGGCTCGCCGACGATGCAGTAATGCGGAATTTCGCCGCGCGCTACCAGCTTTTCGATCACGGCCACGGTGCCGTCGCGCGCCGGGCCTTCTTCGTCCGAGGTGAGCAGGAAGGCGATCGAACCGGGGTGGTCGGGGTGTGTGCCGACGTAGTCGCGTACGGCGGTCACGAAGGCTGCGAGCGAGCCTTTCATGTCCGCCGCGCCGCGACCGTACAGTTTGCCGTCCCGGATCGTCGGCGCGAACGGATCGCTGTCCCACTTTTCGCGCGGCCCGGTGGGCACCACGTCGGTGTGACCCGCCAGGCAAACGAGCGGGCCCGAGTCGCCGCGGCGCGCCCATAGGTTGGTCACACCGTTGCGCGCCACGGTCTCGCAACGAAACCCGAGCGGCACGAGGTGCTCGCGCAGAAGATCCTGACAGCCGCAATCGTCGGGCGTGACGGACGGGCGTGCGATCAAGGCTTTGGCAAGGTCGAGCGTCGTGATGGACACGGATGGCAACGCAGCGTTGAAGAGGCGCGGGCCAAGTATAACGCGCGCGTACGGCACCTCACCGGGCGCCGATCGAATGCGACGCTGCTACAATCGCTTCATTCCTCGACACGATCTCATCCGGCGCTGGCGGGACCTCGAGCCCGGAGCCGACCGCTTCGAGAAGGGAAACCACCGTGCCGCTTTTCGATCACTCAGCGCTGGCGAGTGCCGGTATTCGCGTTGCTCGCTTGTCCAGCCGTCATGCCATTCCCGCGCCCGCCCGCGCGCGTTGGGGGCGTGCATGACGGCGGATCCCGCGGCAGCGGTCGGCATCCTCGTGTCCGAGCGTTTTCCGGCCGATCTCGCCCGGCGTTGCGAACGCTACGCCGATGGCATCGGCCGCGTGCTCACCTGGATCCACGTTCCCGCCGACCCGCAGGCGCGCGTGCCGGACGAGCGCCTGCCCGACATCCGCGTCGCGTTCTACACGAGTGACGTGTACGAGACGCGCGCGCGTTCCTTCTTCTCGGCGGTGCGCAAGGCGCCGAACCTCAACTGGCTGCAGACCTTCAATGTCGGCGTCGATCACCCGATCTTTGCCGAGCTCATCGGCCGCGGCATTCGCGTCACATCGGCCGCCGGCACCTCGGCCGTGCCGATCGCGCAATCGGCGATCACGGGGCTGCTGATGCTGGCGCGCGGCTTTCCGGCCTGGATCAAGGCGCAGCAAAGCCGCACCTGGCTGCAGTTCCGGGGCTCGAGCGGACCTGCCGACCTCGCGGGCCAGACGCTGTGCGTGCTCGGCATGGGCAGCATCGGCACCGAGATCGCCCGGCTCGGTCAGGCACTCGGCCTGACGGTGATCGGAATCCGCAGGAACACACACGCAACGGATGGTCGCATTGCCGAGATGCACGAGCCGCAAGCGCTCGCCGAGCTGCTGCCGCGCTGTCATTGGCTTGCCATCGCCTGCCCGCTCACCGCCGAGACGCGGCGCCTCATCGATGCGCCCATGCTCGCCCGCCTGCCGCCCGGCGCCCGGGTGATCAACGTGGCGCGCGGTGAGGTCGTGGACGAAGCGGCACTCGTTGCGGCGCTCGCCGCCGGCCGCATCGGCGGCGCCTACCTGGACGTGTTCGAAAAGGAACCGCTGGCGCCGGAATCGCCGCTATGGGACATGCCGAATGTCATCGTCACGCCGCACAACTGCGGCGCATCGAGCGGCAACGACGCGCGCGTGCTCGCCCTGTTCGGCGCCAATCTCGAACGCTGGCTGAGCGGCCAGCAGCTTGTCAACGAAGTATCCGCTGCATCGTAAGCGCACGCGCGCTTGCTCGTGTCGCTCGATGCGGTTTCGACTGGAGGAAATTGCAATGGCAAGAACGATGCTGCTGAACATGAGTGCTGCCGCGATCGTGGCGGTCTCGGCGTCACAAGCCTGGTCGCAGAGCTACCCCACCCGCCCGGTGCGCGTGGTCGTGCCGTACGCGGCCGGCGGCAATACCGATATCGTGACCCGGCTGATCACGCAACACCTGTCCACTGCCTGGGGTCACCAGATCATCGTCGACAATCGCGCCGGCGGCGCGACCAACATCGGCTCCGAGGCGGTCGCGCGCGCCCAGCCCGACGGCTATACGCTGCTCATGGGCGGGGCGTCGAACGCGGTCAACATGACGCTGTTCAAGAACCCGCCTTACGACACGATGAAGGATTTCGCCGCGGTCGTGCTCTGCACGATAGGCGCCAATGTGCTTTCGGTCCATCCCTCGCTCCCGGTCAAGAACCTGCGCGAGCTGATCGCGTTGGCCAAGGCAAAGCCGGGCCAGCTCAACTATGCGACCTCGGGCGTGGGCGGCTCCAACCACATGGCCGGGGAGCTTTTCAAACTGATGGCGCACATCGACATCACGCACATTCCCTACAAGGGCAACAACCCGGCGCTTGCCGATGCAGTCGGCGGCCACGTCGAGATGGTCATCGCCGGAATCACCTCGCAGATGCCGTTGATGAAGGCCGGCAAGCTGCGCGGCATCGCCGTGAGCAGCAAGGAGCGCTTTCCGGCGGTGCCCGACCTGCCGACGTTCGACGAATCCGGCGTTCCCGGCTATGAGAGCAGCACGTTCTTCGGCCTGCTCGCGCCGGCGGGCACGCCGCCCGAGATCGTGCGCAAGGTCAACGCCGACGTGGCCAAGGTGCTCGCCCGCCCGGACGTGCGCGAGCGGCTGATCAATGGCGGCCAGGTGCCCGGTGGCGGTTCGAGCGAGCAGTTCACCAAGTTCCTGCGCGACGAGATCGCCAAGTACGCCAAGGTCATCAAGGCTGCCGGGATTCCGCGGCAATAATCGCCGTATCCGCTCATTGCCGTCCTGGAGCCGCGGTGCTGTTCGACGACGTCGATTTCTCCGCCCTCACGCTACCCGCCGAGGCGCAGGCGCTGCGCCGCGAGGTACGCACGTTTCTCGCCGCGGAACTCGCATCCGGACGCATCGTGCCGCATCTCGGACACGCGCAGTTCGATCGCGAATTCTCCCGGCGCGTGGGCGCGCGCGGCTGGATCGGCATGACCTGGCCTAGGCAGTTCGGCGGAGCGGAACGCAGTTATCTCGAACGTTTCGTGGTCACCGAGGAGATGCTGGCGGTGTCGGCGCCGTGCGCGGCGCACTGGTTCGGCGACCGGCAGACGGGTCCGTCGCTGCTGCGTCACGGCAGCGAGGCGCAGAAGCGCCGCTTTCTCCCTGCCATCGCGCGCGGCGAGAGCCCGTTCGCGCTCGGCATGAGCGAGCCTGGCAACGGCTCGGACCTCGCCTCGGTGCGCACGCGCGCGGTGAAAGTGGACGGTGGCTGGCGCGTGAGCGGGCAGAAGGTGTGGACGAGCTGGGCGCATCTTGCCGAGCACTTCTTCTGCCTGTGCCGCACCTCGCCCGAGGAGGGCGATCGTCACTTGGGACTCTCGCAGCTCATCGTCGATCTGCACGCCACCGGGGTGACGGTGCGTCCGATCCGCTTCATGAGCGGCGCGCACCACTTCAACGAAGTCTTCCTCGACGAGGTGTTCGTGCCCGATGACATGGTGCTGGGCGAAGTGGGTGCGGGTTGGCGCCAGGTGACGAGCGAGCTTGCGCTCGAACGCAGCGGACCCGAGCGCTTCATGACGACTTTCCCGCTGCTGATCGAGCTGGTACGACGGCTCGGAGGAACCGCGGATCGGCGCGCGCGCCAGGTCGTCGGTCAGCTCACCGCGCGTTTCCATGCTTTGCGGCGCATGTCGCTCGCGATCGCGTTCGAGTTCACCCGCGGCGCGAGCCAGCGAACGATGCGCGACCTCGGCACCGAGGCCTCGCTGGTGAAGGATCTGGGAACGTTCTACGAGCGCGACATCACCGAGGCGGCGCGCTTGCTGGTCGACATCGAGCCGCGTCCGGACGCCGAGGACACGTTCGAGCGCTATCTCGCCGAATGCATCTACACCACGCCGGTCGGAACGATCCGCGGCGGTACGACCCAGGTGCTGCGCACCATCATCGCGCGCAAGCTGCTGGGTGCTGCGGGTTCGGCATGAGCGAGGACGACGATATCCGCTCGCTGCTGGTCGATACGGCGCAGCGGATCTTCCGCGATCACTGCTCGCAGCGTACCGTCGAGGCTGCGAAGCGCGACGGCTGGTCGCCCGAGCTGTGGGAGATCGTACAGCAGGCGCAACTGCCGCTCGTCTCGATTCCCGAGGAAAAGTGCGGCGCCGGCGGCAGTGTGTCCGACTTGGCCGCGGTGCTGCGCGTTGCCGGCCGCCACAGCGCGCCGCTGCCGCTGGCGGAGACGGGACTGCTGGCCGCTTGGATGCTCGCCGCATCGGGATTGAATGTGCCGCCGGGACCGCTCGCTGCGGCATTCCAGCGCACCGAGGGCGAACTGCGGCTCGAACCGGTCGCGGATTCCTGGCGCCTCTCGGGTGAGCTCAAGCGCGTGCCCTGGGCATCGATCGCGAGCCGCCTCGTCGTGCTCGTGCGCGGCGGCGACTGTGACCGGGTCGCAACGGTGGATCCCGGCCGCTGCACCATAGCGCGAGGCGTCAATCTCGCCTGGGAGCCGCGCGACGACGTGCGCTTCGAGCGCATTGCGCTGCGCGCCGACGAGGTCGTGCATGCAGGCCGCGGCGTGACGATCGAAGCCTTCTACCGGCGCGGCGCGCTCGCGCGCGCACTGCTCATGGCCGGCGCCCTGGATCGCGCGCTCGAGCGCTCGATCGAGCATGCGCGCACGCGCGTGCAGTTCGGGCGCGCGATCGGCCGCTTCCAGGCGATCCAGCAGGAGATCGCACGCTTCGGCGCGGAGGTCGCAGCGGCGGCCGCGGCGGCGCTATCGGCAGCGGGCGAGGTCGAGCGCGGCGATGGCGAACTCGCGGTCGCTTGCGCGAAGATACGCGTCGGCGAGGCGGCCGCGACGGGCAGCGCGATTGCGCACCAGATCCATGCCGCCATCGGCGTCACCGAGGAATTCGCATTGCATCACAGCACGCTGCGCCTGCAAGCGTGGCGCTCCGAGTACGGTTCCGAAACGTACTGGGGCGAGCGCCTTGGACAGCGCATTCTGGACGCGGGCGCCGAGCGCCTGTGGCCCTTGTTGACCGACAGCGCATAAGCGCCGCCACTGCGAGAAGGAAGCCGAAGTCATGTCGTGCGATTCACGTCCAACCGCTCGCCGCCGTTGGGTCGGCGCTCTGCTCGCCGCGTCCCTGGCAACGCTGGCCGCTCCGCTCGCCGCACAAGGCTGGCAACCGACCAAGCCGGTCGAAATCGTCGTTCCATCGGCACCGGGCGGCAGCAACGACAAGACCGCGCGCACGGTGGAGCGCATCCTGAACGAGAAGCGCCTCGTTCCCACGCCGATCACGATCGTCAACAAGCCGGGCGGCGGTAACGCGCTCGCGATGAACTACCTGGTACAGCATGCCGGCGACGGTCATTTCCTCATGATCGGCACGCCGACCATCCTCACCAATCACATCGTCGGCCGCAGTAAGCTCACCTACACCGACTTCACACCGATCGCTTCGCTCTTGAACGACTACATCGCGTTCGGCGTCAACGCCGAGTCTTCGATCAAGTCGGGTACGGAGCTCGTCGAGCGCCTGAGGAAAGATCCCAAGGCCGTGAGCGTCGGCTTCGCCACGGCGCTCGGCAGCCACAATCACATCGCCGCCGGCCTGCTGATGAAAGCGATCGGCGCGGACGTGCGCAGCATGCGGGCGATCGCGTTCAAGGGATCGGCCGAGGCCATCACGGCGGTGCTGGGCGGTCACGTCGACCTCGTCACCACCGCTTCGGGCAACGCCGCCACCCATGTCGCCAACGGCAAGATGCGCGTGCTGGCGATCTGCGCCGAGCAGCGCATGCCGGGCGTGCTGGCCGAGGTGCCGACCTGGAAGGAGCTTGGTGTGCCGCTCGTGTTCGGCGGCTGGCGCAGCATCATGGGACCTAAGGCCATGCCGGCGGAGCAAGTCGCCTTCTGGGAGAATGCGCTGAAGCAAGTCGTCGCGGCGCCCGAATTCAAGAAAGACCTGGAGCGCAACTTCTGGTCCGCTGATTTCGCCACCGGTCAACGCATGCGCGATGACCTCAGGAACGAATACGAGGCGATGAAGGCCGTCCTGGTCGAGCTCGGGCTGGCCAAGTAAGCGCACCGCGCGGCGCGCGCGGGCGAATCCTCGCGCCGCACCGATCGCGCGTTACTGCGCGGATTGCGCCGTCCTTTGCAACAGTATCGGCACGATCTGGCGCACCGCGATCTGCGCCTTGGCGCGAAGTACCTCGTCGTCATTGTTGGCGACCGGATGATCGATCACCACGAACGGGTAATCCGGCAAGCCGTTCACCTGCGCCACGACCTGCGCGCTCCTCACGAAGCGATCGGTCATCACGGCAGCCGCCGGGATGCCGAGCCGCTCAGCGGCGATGGCGTCGTGCAAACTGCACGACGAGCAACTGCCTCAATCGCCGATGCCGGAGATCAGCGCATCGGCGCCGCTCAACTGCGCCACGATCTCATTCGGCGCCGGGCGCGTGGCGTCGGACTTGCGCCTGCGAATGAACTCGCGCACGCCATGCTCTGTGCGCAGGATATCTTCGACATGGTCGTAGAAGCGCGCGGTGCCGATCTTGGCGTTGTCGAGCAGCCCCACGACGGCGTCGCGCAGCGACGCCAGCGCCGGCGCCATTTGCAAGGCTTCGCCCTCGGCCGATTGCCGGGGATCCAATACCCGTAGCGTCATCGTACGTCTCCTTTCGGTGCGGAAATGGGCGCGGTCACCGCAAGCGATTTCTTGCCGTACCACGGCGGCAGAATCACGCCGAATGCGCCAGCGGGTCCGCCCGCCGCGACCACGAGCAGATCGTCCGGCGAGCGCAACGCGCGATAGGTGCGGTCTTCGTCCTTGAGCCCGGCGATCGTGCTCTTGCCCACCGTACGCCACTCGCGCCGCTGCACATGCGCGGTCTCGTAAATGTACTCCCGGATGCGGCGTTTGTCCCAGCCCGCAGCGCTGAATATCTGGCGATGCTGTTTGGGCACGACCATGGCATAGTTGCCCTCCCAGATCGAGTACGTCAGCATGTTGGCGCGAATCGCAGCCGCATAGGTGTCGAGCACTTCGGTCGGATCGTGCGTCCACTCGTTCATGATCTGATGCGGCGACTCGACCGACATCACCGTGACCGCCGACTGCCCGGGCGCAATGCCGCGCTCCTGCGCGAGCGGCGTCCACGGACTGTCCTCCTCGTCCTCGGCGACACAGAAGGTGAACTTGCCGGGATGACCGAGTGTGGAGCGATCGAGCTGGCCCGGAATGCCGCCGAGCACGTTCAGCAAGAAGAGCCGGATAGTGCGACCGATGGTCGCGTTGGCGCGGGCTGCGTTGGCGAGCGCGTTGTGGGTCGCGTTCATGCCGAGCGCGATGCGGATCGGGCCGTTCACCACGACAAGAGGCGCGCTTCCGCCCGTGCTCGCGGTGCTACCATGCAAACCGAACTGCGGCTCGCACATCGCTTTTACGACCGCGACCACGACCGGCATGTACTCGGGCAGGCAACCGGCCATGAGCGCGGCGATGGCGAGCTTCTCGGCCGTAATGCGCCGCCGGCGCACGGGCTCGATGCCGACCACGTCCGCGGCCGCAAGTCCGGCAGCGTCGAGAAAGCGCAGTACGCCCGCCTCGGTCGGCGGCACGATCGGCAATCCGTCGGTCCAGCCGTTGCGCTGGTAGAGTTCGTTCGCCTCGAAGGCGTCGGTCACTTCGTACGATTCGCTCGTGAGCTTCATCACATCCTTCTCGCTATGCTGTCGCCTCGGTCGAGCGCAAGCGACCGGTCCGGTCGATCGAGCTTACCGCCGCTCGCGGGTCACGCATAGTGTGCTGCCGCGCAAGCTGTCCGTCGACCGTGTGGCCGGCAATGATGCCGCCTACCAGCAGGCGCGCAGCGTTTCCGCCAGCTCATCGCGATGCTGCAAGAACTCCCGCCCGGGATCGGCGTTGAAGTTCTTCATCGAGTCGGCCACGACCGCATCGAGCCCATCGCGCGGCACCCCCAGCTCGCGCAATCGGGCGGGCATGCCCAGATCGGAGAAATAGCGCGCGAGCGCGTCGGCCGCGCCCGCCGGCGCATCGGCTTCGGCGGCCCCGGCGGGAAAGGCATCGAGTGCGCGCGCGATCGGCACCATTTCGCGCGCGTTGCGGTAGCCGAGCTTGCGCAGGACATGCGGGGTGAGGGCGGCGTTCGCTTCGCCCTGGCCGACATCGGGGTAGCGGTTGAAGAGCGCCGTGGCGAACGCATACACCACGCGCATCACCCAGTGGCGCTCGACGATATTGCCGCCGTCGTCCTGGTCGCGGTTGTGCAGGAAGGCGGCAGCGCACATCTCGATGCGCGGGGCCGCGTCATGCGGATCGACTACGCGCGCAAGCGCGCGCGCGGCGAGCCGGAATGCCTGCAGCCGGTCACCCTCGACGAGCGGATTCATGGCCGTCGCGCCGAGGTTCATGAGCGAACGCCAATATACCGAGAGCGACGATGAACGGGCGAGCGATACCGGCGCCGTCAGCAAGGCCTCGGCGTCCCAGTAGAGGGCTTTCGGGCGCGTCTTCGGATCGAAGAATTCCAGTCGATGATCGGCATGCGCGTCCTTCACGCCCGATCCGGCCCGGTTCATCGCCGACGTCGCCGTGGTGCAGACGTTGATGATCGGCAGCTTCGGCTGCAGCAGCTTGATGCTTTGCGCCGGCTGGCCCTCGGGGTACTGCGTGCACAGCTCGTGCGCATCGCCCTTCTCGGCGAGCAGGATCGCGACCACACGCGCCGCCTGGATCACGCTGCCGCCGCCGACGGCGATCAGCACGTCGGCTTGCGCCGCACGCGCGGCATCGCGTGCGGCCAGTATCGGCCCCAGTGGCGAGTCCTTCCCCATCTCGTCGTAGACGCCGGCGCACAGCTCGCCCAAGCGGCTGCGCATGCGCTCGATCAGCGCGGTCTTGCGCGCGACCGTGCGCCCGCACAGGATGAAGGCGCACCTACCACGATTACGCGCCACCTCGGCTTTGATGTTGGCGGCCGCATCCTGACCGCTGTAGAGCCGCACCGGGTAGCTTACCGCGCGAAAGTCGTACACAGGCATCACGTCCCTTCGATCGTCGGGCCCGCACGAACTCGTGCCCCGCGCCACCTCCGGCATGTTCTCGCGGCTCGCTTGCATCCGGGTTGCATCCGCCCGAATCGATTCTAGCACCGGTCCTCGTTGACGCACGCACCGGCGCGCGGAGACAATCGCTGCATGTCAGGTACAACGCTCGCCTGCGCACCGACGGCGATGAACGTAGCGCCGGCCGTCGCGCGCTTCGTTACGCAATCGCGGCTCGAGGGCATCGCCGAGCCGGTTGGCGACGAGGCCGTGCGCGCGCTGGTCGACTGGCTCGGCTGCTGCCTCGGCGGCTGCCTGCAGCCTGGCGTCGACGCGATAGGCGCTACGCGCGACGATGCGCCCGATGGCGGCGAAGCGACATTGCCCGGGCGAGGCGACCGTGGCGGTCTCGGCTTGACCGCGATGCGCTCGGCGGTCGCCTCGGACGCGCTCGACTATGCCGCAATCCACGCGCCGAGCGGCGCTGCGGTGAGCGTGCCCATCGTCGCCGCGCTGCTGCCGCTGGCGCAGGCGCGCGCGGCCGCCGGCGCGGACGTCATTCATGCGTTCGTTCTGGGCGCGGAGCTCACCTGCCGATTGGCGCAGGCGCTGAGCGACGCGGGTCGCTTCGACGATCGCCGCGCGTACGCGGCGTGCGGGCGCATTGGCGCGGTCGTTGCGTGCGGGAAGTTGCTCGGTCTCGATGCCGCCCGGCTCGAACATGCGATCACGGTGACAGCGAGCGCCGATACCGCTACGGGCCAGGCCGAGGGAGGCGATCGTGACGAGCTCGCGTGCAGTGCGCGCCGCGCACTGACTGTCGCATTGCACGCCGAGCGCGCGCCGATTCATTGCTTCGAATCGCCAGCAGGCGAGCCGTGCTTGTCCGAGCGGCTCGAGGAACCGCAACACGCAGCGGCACTGCTGCAGGGCCTCGGCGAAGAGTGGCATCTGGCCCGCATCGCCTACAAACCCTATCCCTGCGACAACGCGCTGCACGCGGTCATCGAGGCCGGACTTCGCGTTCGCGCCCTGCACCGTCCGCTCGCGCGTCACGTTGCGCAGATCGAGCTGCACGTTCACCCCTCGGTGCTCGTGTGTGCGTACACGCAGATTCCCTCCACTGCCGCGCAGGCGCGGCGCTCGCTCGAGCATGCGCTCGCCGTAGCCCTGCTTGACGGGACCGCCGGCATCGAACAGTTCACCGATCGGCGCGTGGCGAGCACGCGCGTGGCGCAGTTGCGGCTGCGCATCGAGCTACGCGCCGACGAGCGGCTGCCTGCGGCAGGCGCGCACGTCCTGCTGCGCACGCTCGATGGGCGCGTGCTGGAGCACGGCGTGCGCTGTGCACGCGGTAATCCGTCGCGCCCGCTCAGCGATTCCGAGCTGTCGGACAAGTTTCGCGAGCTGGCCGCGGAAGTCATTGCCACCGATCAGGCCGAGCGTCTGCTGGCCCTCACCTGGAACGTGCGCTCGCTCGCCGACATCGGTGCGCTGGTGCGCGCGAGCGTTCCGGACGAAGCGCCCGATCCCGCCGAGCTCCCAGGTTCTCCACTGCTTGCGCGTTGAAGGAGTACTGCCATGCCTTATGTTCGCGTCGATGGCGTGCGGCTTTACTACGAGGAGGCGGGCAGCGGCGCGCCGCTCGTATTCGTGCACGAGTTCGCGGGTGATCTTCGCAGCTGGGAGCCGCAATTGCGCTTTTTCGCCCGCCGCTATCGCTGCATTGCATTCAACGCGCGCGGCTACCCGCCTTCCGACGTGCCCGCGGCGGTGTCGAAGTTTTCCCAGGACATCCATGTCGACGATATCGCCGGAGTGCTCGACGCGCTCGAGATCCGCAAAGCCCACATCGTCGGCTGCTCGATGGGCGGCTATGCGGCAATTCATTTCGCGCTGCGCTACGCCCGGCGCGCCTTCTCGGTGACCGCGATCGGCGCGGGCTTCGGCTCGGATCCGGACAAGCGCGAGCAATTTCTCGCCGATACCGAAGCGCAGGCGCAGCGCTTCGATAAGCTCGGCATGCCAAAAGCGGTGCAGGACTACAAGGTGGGGCCGTCGCGCGTCCAATACCTCACGCGCGACCCGCGCGGTTTCGCCGAGTTCGCAGCGCAGTTCGAAGCACACTCCGCGCGCGGCTCGGCCAATACGCTGCGCGGCGTGCAGGCGAAGCGGCCAACCGTCTACGAGCTGGAGCGGGGATTGCGCGCGTGCAAGGTTCCGATGCTGGTGGTGTCCGGCGATGAAGACGACAACTGCCTCGAGCCCGGCATATTCATCAAGCGCGTTTGCATGAGCGCCAATCTGCTGGTCGTGCCCGCGACCGGCCACGCGGTGAACCTGGAGGAGCCGGATTTCTTCAACCGCGCGCTACTCGATTTCCTCACCGCGGTCGACACCGGCGCGTGGCGGGCGCGCGATCCGCGCTCGCTCGGCAAATCGACCTTGTCGAACAAGGGCTGACGCGATTGTTCGTCCGCCAGGCGTGCAGCGGGGCGAATCTTTCGATCGCCCCTTGCGGGCATCACTTGTCGAACCGGATCACGCTGCTCGGCTCGACTCTGATGTGCGCCAGGCAGGCGCCCTTGGCGTTGGCGAATTTGTCCAGGTCGCCCATCTCGCAACGATCGCCACCACCCACCTTCACCCGGGCGATGTCGTTGCAATCGATGCCGTTGAAGCGCACCTCGCGCTTCTGGCTGTCGCCCGGTTTGATGAAGGAGAAGCCGGAAAACTTCGAATCGTAGACGACACCGTTGGCGCGCAGAATGGAGAACTCGGGCACCAGGCTGCGGATCTCGTAGGGCAGGTTGTTGACCATGCGCAGCTCGAGCCGGCAGACGCGATTGCCGTCGATTTTCCCGTCCAGGTACAGGAGCACTTCGCCGGCGCTCTTCTTGTCGCCCGCGGCTACCGGCTTGTCGGCGCCATCCTTTTCGGCAGCCGGCTTCGGATCCTTGGCCGTATCCGGCTCGACGTAGCGCCACGTCTTGTCGTCCTTGAGCAGGATGCGCCGCCCATCCGGGCCGGTTGCCTCGAAATCGGCAAGTGCCCCCGACGTCACACCCGCGACGAGCAGAACGACACTGCCCCTTGCCCATCGACTCGCCGTCATGCGCGCCACCTTGCGATCGTGTTCACGCCGCGACCATGATAGACGTTTGCAGGCCGAGCGGCGAAGCTTGCCGTAGGCATTGCGGCACGCAGTGCGGGTTTCTTGATCTGAGCGCCCACGACTAATCGACCCTGGCGCCGGTACGACGGATGATCGGCCCCCATTTGTCGGCTTCCGCGCGGATCAAGGCGGCGAACGCTTCGGCGCTGCCACCCACCGGATCGAGCCCCGCGGCCTTGAGCCGCGCTTTCACAACGGGATCACGCAGCGCGGCGTTCAGCGACCGGTTGAGCCGCTGCACGATTTCGGCAGCCGTGCCGGCAGGGGCCACCACGCCGTTCCACGCGGTCGCTTCGAACCCGGCGAGACCCGATTCGGCGAGCGTGGGCAGATCCGGCAACAGCGACCAACGAAGCGCGCTCGTGACCGCGAGCATGCGCAACTTGCCCGCCTGCGCCAGCGGAGCGATGGCGGTCGGTACCGCGAAAATCATGTGCGCATCGCCGCTCGCGAGTGCATTGAGCGCGGGCGGAGAGCCGTTGTAGGGTACGTGCGTGATGTCCAGCCCGCTCATCGTGCGCATGAGCGCCATGGTCAGGTGCGACGAACTGCCGCTGCCCACCGAGGCATAATTGAGCTCACCCGGGCGCGCACGTGCATACGCGAGCAATTCGGCCACCGACCTCACCGGCAGCGGGGCGGCCACCGTCAACACATTCGGTTGTGCCGTCGTGAGCACGACCGGTTGCAGATCGCTGCGCGGATCGTAGCCGAGCCGGCTGTAGAGGAAAGGCGCGAACGCGAGCGGACCGTTGAAGCCAACCCCTAACGTGTGGCCGTCGGCCGGCGCGCGTGCGACGGCGGTCATCGCCAGGGTCCCGCCGGCGCCGGGCATGTTCTCCACCACGACCGGCTGCTCGAACGCGTCCTTCAAGGAACTCGCGAGGACACGCCCCAGCAGATCGATCGAGCTGCCGGCCGGCGCCGACATGACAAAGCGCACCGGCCTCGCCGGCCAGGACTGCGCGGCGGCGCTCGCAAGCGGTGTGATCGCCCAGACCGCGGCAAGCAGCGCGAGCCAGATCTTCACGAGGGAGGTGAAAGCCATCATGTCATCATGCGCCGCTCGAAGCCGACCTGAGCCCTCGCCCAGCGCAGCGCGGCGGACACGGCGCTGCGCGTCAGTGCGATTCGACCTCGTCCGTTGCCAACGTATCGTTGTGCGCATACAGGCGGCAGGATTGCAATGCGCAGGCTTCGAGCGCGGCGGTGCGCGCCGCTGCCGACGCGTAGCGACCCGAGCGCCAGGCGAAGCGGCCGCTGGGCGAAATCGCGAACGCCTTGTGGTCCGCCGATTCCAGGTAGCGCTGCCATTGATACAGATGCTTCGGCGCCAACAGCGCTTCGAGCTCGATGGGCGCATCGTTCCCGAATTGCACCAGCAGCCGTGCGGGCTTGCGTTCGATCTCACCGCGCGGGATGGCGGGGGCGGCCATGCTCGCTGCGCCCGCGGCCGCGAGCACGATGGCGAGCACGAGCCGCTTTGGCGCCGTGCGCGCGAACCCCGATTCCCCCTCGGTGCCGTGCTCAGAGCAGGTCCTTCCATTTCGCGCGGACCTTGGCCTGAAGGTCCTTGCTCGCCTCGGCCACGGCGGGGAACTCGGCGAGATAGTCATACGGCCGGCAGGCATCGATGATCGCCTTGGAGCTCAATGGCGCGGCATACGGATACGCGATCGACATCGGATCGTTCTTCGAGCCCATGCCGCGGCGGATGATGTCGATGTCGATCGCCGGATCGGTGCGGGTCGCCACCGCCCACATCACCTCGTGCAGGTTGGACGGATCGATGTCCTCGTCCACCACCACGGAATAGCGCGACATGTAAGCGCCCACTCCGCACTGGTTCAGGATGTGACCGGCCTGGCGTGCGTGCCCGGCGTAGCGCTGCTTGATCGCGACCACGTTGAACATGCGCGCGCCGCCGATCTCGTGCGCCCAGACCGCGGCAACGTCGGGCACGCCGGCCGCGGCGAGCGCATCGAACAGCAGCGCAGAGCGCATCACCGCCTTCGAATACGAGTAGTCGTTCGGCGGCTTCGCGGGCGGGCTGCCGATCATGATCGGATCGTTGCGATGATAGATGCGCTCGATCTTCACCGCCGGTGCGGTGGCAGCCTTGCCGGGATAGTAGCCGTGAAATTCACCGAATGGCCCCTCGGTGCGCTCGTCGCCCGGCTGCGCCCAGCCCTCGAGCACGATCTCGGAGGCCGCCGGGAAAGGCAGCCCGGTGAGCGCGCCTTTCACCACCGCTACCGGCTCGTTCAGGATCGCGCCCATGTAGTCGTACTCGCACATGCCGAATGGCACTTCGATCCCCGACACAAGGTAGCCGAGCGGGTCGGCGCCGAGCACGATGCACACGGGAAACGAACTGCCAGCGGCCATGTGCTTGCGGTACTGGATCGCGCCGTGCTTGCCCGGGATCATGTCGAGCCCGACGTGGTTGCGGTCGTGGATCATCACCCGGTAGGTGCCGACGTTGATCCAGTCGCTGTCGTAGTCGCGTGTCACCACCATGCAACCGGTGCCGATGTAGCGCCCGCCATCGCCCTCGTGCCAGAGCGGCGACGGAAAGGCGAACAGGTCCACGTCGTCGCCACTGCTTTCGTGCTCGAACACCGGCCCGCGACCGACCACCACGGGCTCGAACTGCGCCGCGCGCACCTGCCATTGCGCAGGCTGGCCGCGCAGCTTCTGCACCAGGGCGTGGTGGTCTTGCTCGGGACCGATGCGCAGGATCGAAGCAAGCCGCGCCGGACTCGAGGTGCTGCAGGTGAGCACACGATGGCCCGCGGGATAGCCGGCGATACGATCGAACAGCAGCGCGGGCGGATTTGCCTTCTTGACGTTCAGCTCGCTGATCGTACCGAGCTCGAGGTTCCAATCCGCGCCCTCGACCTCGCGCAGCTCGCCCAAGCGCCGCGCTTCATCGAGCCAGGCGCGCAGGTCGAGCGGATTGCCGGCGGCGGCGCTCACGCCTCGCCTGCACGCATGCGGGCCGCGAGTTGCACCGCACGGATGATTTCGGGATAGGCCGCGCAGCGGCACAGATTGCCCGAGAGGAATCGGCGTATCTCGTCTTCACTCGGAGCGGGATTCTCGTCCAGCAACTGCCGGCTCATGAGCACGAACCCGGGCGTGCAGAAGCCGCACTGAAACGCCCCACATTCGGCGAACGCCTTCTGCACCGCATCCAGGAGGGGCTGATCCACTGCGGCTTGCGTTCCGTGATCGTGCGTGGCGCCGCCTCCCTCACCCCCGGCCCCTACCCAGGAACCTGCCCGCCGCGCGGGCACACAACGCTCCCCTCTCCCACCGGGAGAGGGGTTGGGGGTGAGGGAAGAGGCGCCACGCGAGGTTCCAGGGCGCAAGTCG
>WYBJ01000338.1 GCA_011525945.1 Burkholderiaceae bacterium
GACAAGCCGATGATCTACTACCCGCTCACCACGCTGATGCTGGCCGGCATCAGGGAAATACTCCTGATCTCGACCCCGGACGACGTGCCGAGGTTCCAGCGGCTGCTCGACGACGGAAGCCAGTGGGGGCTTAGCTTGAGTTACGCGGTTCAGACCTCCCCGGACGGTCTGGCGCAGGCCTTCATCATCGGGGAGCGGTTCATCGGCGCATCCCCATCGGCCCTCGTTCTCGGAGACAACATCTTCTACGGGCACGAGCTCGCGCAGGACCTGCGTGCAGCCAATGCCCGGGAGCACGGTGCGACGGTTTTCGCTTATGCGGTGCAGGACCCCGAACGCTATGGCGTGGTCGAGTTCGACTCGAGCGGGCATGCCGTCAGCATCGAGGAAAAGCCGGCCGTCCCGAAGTCGCGCTATGCCGTTACCGGTCTGTATTTCTACGATCGGCGCGTGGTCGATTTCGCCAAGGCGCTCAAGCCTTCGGCGCGAGGGGAGCTCGAGATCACCGATGTCAACCGGCGCTTCCTGGAGTTGGGGGAACTCGACGTGGTGACGCTCGGGCGCGGCCACGCCTGGCTCGATACGGGCACGCATGAGTCCTTGATTGAAGCTTCGCTGTTCGTACGCACCATCGAGAAACGCCAGGGGCTGAAGATCGCGTCGCCCGAGGAGGTCGCATACCGTATGGGCTTCATCGATTCCAGCCGACTCGTGGCGTTGAGTGAGCGCATGGGTAGCAGCCCGTATGGGCGCTATCTGAGGGACCTAATCGGAAGCGAGGTGATGTGACCGCGCCGCCTGCTTGCGTAATCCGTGCGGCTGCGAGCCCTGAGCTACGATTCGTCGTAATAGTGGATCTCGAACAGCAGGCACCCGCCGTCGGACTTGAATGGCCCGTGAGGCGTACCCGGCGGACGGCAGGCGTAGGTATTGGGGCCGAACTTTTCTCCACCATTGCCCTGCCGGTCGTTGCCGACGATCAGATCGCCCGACACGAGGTAGACCTCTTCCCAGTAATCGTGCACGAACGGCTCGGTCGTGTACACGCCCGGCGCGAAGCGCAGGTGGCGTGAGCGATGACCGCGCCTTTCCTTCTCGTCGAGCATGCCGGCGAGAATCTGCTGCTCGATGCCGCGCGGGTAGCCTGCCGGCGTCTCCCAGCCCTTGCTCGGATCGGGCGTGTGGAACTCCTTGTGCTCTTTGTGTATGGCCATGCACCACCTCCGGGATTTCGTCGACCCGCAGCGTAGCTTACATCACCAGATCTGGAGGCGCGGCATGCTCGCAGCGACGGCCGTAATCACCAGGCCGCGGTCGCTTCCGCAGCATCGGCGGCTTGCATCGATAAGCAGCGGATCGGTTGCGACGTCGCGCCGATGACCTTCGCTTTCCGCCAGCGCGCGTCCTCGTCCGGGCAGAATGGTGGTGACGGCCCTACTTCTTCCTGAGCAAGGGCAGGAAGCGTTCGCGCTCTTCGTCGACGTGACGCTGTGCCTTGGCCGGGCTCGAATCGAGCACGGGTTCGGAGCCCGAGTTGTAGAGAACCTCCTGGAACTTCTTGTCCGCGAGCGCCTGTCGCGTCACCGCGGACAGCTTGTTCACCACCGCCTGCGGCGTGCCCGCTGGCGCGAATAAGCCCGTGAAGAGCTGCGCAATCATGTCCGGCAACGTGTCCTTCGAGAGCGGAATGTCGGGTGCAGCCTTGAGCGGCTCGGGCGCGTTGATGGCGAGGATGCGCACTTTGCCGGCTCTGTGCAGGCTGAGGAGACGGGCGGTTATGTGCGGCGTCATCATCGGCACATAGCCGCTCAGGAGGTCGGCGATACCGGGGCCGGCGCCCTTGTACGGCACGTGTACGATGTCGAGACCACCGGCCTTCTGCTTGAGCATCTCGCCGGACAGATGCGTCAGCGTACCGGTCCCCGCCGATCCGTAGGAAAGCTTTCCGGGATTGGCCTTCGCGTACTCGATCAGCTCCTTCAGGCTGCGCACGGGCAACGAGGGATGAACGATGACCGAGGTCGCGGAGATGGCGATGAGATCGACGGTCACGAAGTCCTTCACGGGGTCGTACGACACCTTCATCGTCACCGGGTTGAGGATCTGCGTGCTCGTGTTACCGAGGAGGATCGTGTAGCCGTCGGGCGCCGCCCGGGCCACTTCGCCGGCGCCGATCGTACCGCCCGCGCCGCTGCGATTGTCTACGATGATCGTGCCGAGCGACGAGCCGACCTGCTTCGCCCAGAGGCGTGCGATCGTGTCTACGACGCCGCCCGGCGAGAACGGGACCACGACGCGGATCGCGTGCGTGGGATACGTGGACTGTGCGCGGGTGGCGAAGGGCGTGACCAGGGCAGCCGTTGCGGCCAAGGCCAGAGCCGTCGAAAGACGCAAATGCATGGCGGTTCCTCTCTTGCTGTTCCGGGCGCTTCGCCAGGCGACATCGTTTGTGATCACCGGCAAGCACTCAGCGGTTGGGTACTAACCCGCGCGCGAAAAAACCCAGGCTAGGCCGCGCAGTATAAGTCGACCTGCGCGCCGGCGCGACCCTTGCAACGCAATCGGCCTTTGGGCGGGGCGGCGGTCCGGTGGCGCCGTGCTGGACGATGTCTTCCCTCGGCGCAGGACGTACGGCCCGGCCGCGGCGATCTCGGCGCGCGGCGCGTTTAACTTCGATCAATAAAGCGCCAGCAATCATCGGCGTGAAGCGCATGTCTCCCAGGCTCCGTAGTAGTATGAAGTGCGCCTGCACGCATCCGGTTGGAGGCCGCGAAGGCGTACGCCGCGCGGGTCGAACCGACCCGAGGCGGTGTGCGAAGGGAGGTTTTTAGCGTGACTGCACTGACGGCCGAGCTCGGCCAGTACCTCGCGAACGTCAAATTCGAGCAGTTGCCGGCGGGCGTGCTGCCGCTCGTGCGCAATGCGTTCACCGACACGATCGCGGTGATCATGGTGGGCATCACCGAGCCGATCGTAGACATCGTGCGCCGCACACTGGTCGAAACGCCATCGCGGCACGAGGCGCGCGCGTGTCTTTCTTCGTGCTACGTATCCGCGCCCGACGCGGCGCTGCTTGGCGGAACCGCTGCGCACGCCCTCGATTTCGACGACCAGTCGCTTTCCGGACATCCGAGCTCGGTGCTGGTCCCGGCGATCCTCGCCGAAGGCGAAAGGCTGGGATCGAACGGGCGCGAACTCGTCACGGCGTATGTGGCGGGCTACGAGGTCTGGACCGAATTGT
This sequence comes from Burkholderiaceae bacterium, assembly GCA_011525945.1. Classification (GTDB taxonomy): domain Bacteria; phylum Pseudomonadota; class Gammaproteobacteria; order Burkholderiales; family WYBJ01; genus WYBJ01. The sequence continues at coordinate 3,242 of WYBJ01000338.1, forward strand.
GGCGGCGCGATCTAAACTACCACGGCAAGGGTTGGCATCCGACTTCGATCTTCGGTGTGCTCGCTGCCGCGGCATCGACGGCGGTGCTCAATCGTCTTTGCGCGGAGCGTGCGGCGACCGCGCTCGCGATCGCGGCGACGCATGCGAGCGGCCTGGGCGCGAACTTCGGCACCATGACGAAGCCCTACCACGCCGGCATGGCTTCCCGCGCCGGACTCGCGTCCACGCGCCTTGCCGCCGCGGGCATGACTGCCGGGCGTGATGCGCTGGAAAACGAACATGGATTCCTGACGGCCATGTCTGCGGCCGGCACGCCGGATCGCGATTCCCCGGTGCGCGTGGGTACGCAGTCGTATCTGCTGCGCCACAGTCTGCTGATCAAGCGCTATCCGGCGTGCTACTTCATGCATCGGTCATTCGAAGCCGTGGTCAAGATGCTCGCCGGGCGCCGGCTCGCAGCCGAGGACGTGGTCGAGGTCGAGGTCACGATGGGCAGGGGGCAGACCACCGTGCTCGTGAACGAGCGGCCGCAGACCGCGCTCGAGGCGAAGTTCAGCGAGCAGTTCGCGATGGCCGCCGCCGCGATACTCGGCCGCATGGGGGTGCCCGAGTTCGATGATGCGATCGTGCGCCGGCCCGATATCCGGGCGTTCTTTCCGAAGGTGAAGGTGAAGGCGGTGGACGAGTACGATGCGCGCGATCCGGTGCACTCGCCGACGGAGCGCGTCGTGATTCGGCTGACAAACGGCGAGGTCCTCGACACCGGCCCGATCAGGGTGATCCGCGGCCACGCCGAAGACCCCTTGAGCACCGACGAGCTGTGGGAAAAGTTTGCCGAATGCACGGCCAGGACGCACGCGCCGCCCGAGGCGCGCAGGCTGTTCGATCTCCTGCAGGCGGTTGACGAACTGAAGTCGGCGCGCGATGTGCCGACCTGCACGACGATTCTCCGCGCATGATCGCCGCCGTTCAGGTGCTGAGCGCGGGCGCGATCGAGCCCGGATTGATCATGGCCGCCGAAGCGTTTCGCCGCGAGACGGGGCAGGACGTGAAGATCGCGTGGGCGACGACGCCCGCGATCCGACAACGCGTCGGCGCGGGCGGCGGCGCCGATGTTCTCGTCGTGCCGCCGGAGGTGGCCGATGATTTCGCGCGCGCGGGAAAAGTTGCCGCAGACGAACGCGCCTACCTCGGACGAGTCGGCATCGGCGTCGTGATCCGAAACGACGCGCCGGTACCCGATGTGTCGAGCGTGGAAGCGCTCCGGTGCGCCGTGCTCGATGCCGATTCCGTGGTCTTCAACTGCGCCTCGAGCGGTCTTTACATCGAGAGGCTTTTCGCTAGACTGGGCCTGCTCGAATCGATTCGAGGCAAGACGACGCGCTACGCGAATGGACCACAGATGATGGAGCACGTGATCCGCGGCCGCGGAAGCGAGATCGCATTCGGCGCCGTTGTCGAGATCCTCATGTTCCGCGACAGGGGGTTGAAGCTGGCCGCGCCCCTGCCCGCGGAAGTCCAGCACTACACCGGGTACGCCGCGGTGCCGATGAACGCCGCGCGCAATGCCGCCGGCGCGAGAATATTCGTGCGTTTCCTGGCGACGCCGGTCGCGAAAGCGCTCTTTGTCGCCCACGGCATCGAATGACTGTTGCGCAGTGGCGCCACGCTTCGAGGAGCTGAGTATGAGCGAGATCACGGTCGCGCGGGCGCTGGCCAAATTGCTCGAGCAGATGGGAACCGAAGTGTTCTTCGGGGTGAACGGACACGGCAACTGGGCGCTGCTCGATGCGCTCGTGCACGAGACGCGCATACGCGGCGTGCCGGCGCGCGCCGAGGACCAGGCCGTCCAGATGGCCGACGGCTATTGGCGCATGCGGCGCGGCGCGCCGCTCGCCGTCGTGACGACGAGTGTCGGCCCTGGCAACATGAACATCGTTCCCGCGGTTGCCACCGCATTCTACGAATCGATCGGCCTGCTCGTGCTCGCGGGCGCGGGTGCGACCCACTGGTTCGATCGCGGCGGCATCGAGGAGGCGTATCGCGGCGGCCCCGAGGATTGGGTGGCCGCGCTGAAGCCCATCACCAAGAAAGCGTTTCTCGTCACGCGCCCCGACACAGCGGTCGACATGTTCTTGCGCGCATATCACACGGCCCTTTCCGGACGACCCGGGCCGGTGGTGATCCAGATCCCGTTCGACATCCAGAACACGCCGATCGCGGCGGCGTTGCCCGATCCGAAGCCGTGGATGCAGTGGCGCGCGCCTGCGCCCGATCCGGACGGCGTCGAGGAAGCCGCCGCGATGCTCGCTCGGGCGCTGCGTCCGCTCATCGTCGTGGGCAGCGGTGTCCATAACGCGCGCGCATGGAGCGAATTGTTGCGCTTTGCCGAAGCGACTCGCATTCCCGTTGCGACCACCCCGAGCGGCAAGGGTGCGATTTCCGAACGACATCCGCTCTCGGTGGGCTGCATCGGCCGTGCGGGCACCGGACATGGCAACGCCGCGGCGCGGCGCTGCGATGTCGTCGTCGGCATCGGAACGCATTTCAGCGACATCGACACGGGCGGCTGGACGCTGTTCGACATCCCCGGGAACACTGCCCTCATTCATCTCGACATCGATTCGACCGAGCTCGGCCGGGCTTATCCGGCGGCGGTGGCGCTCGCGTGCGATGCACGGCTCGGCCTGAAGGCGCTCCTCGAAGCGACCGCCAAAGCGGGCGCGGGCGAGCGCGGCGCGTGGCTTGAAGAGATCGCGCAGGAAAGAACATCGTGGGTAGAATCGGTGGCCGAGCAGCGTCACAGCGAGCTCTCCCCGCTGCATTACGCGCGCATCTGCCACGATACCGGCGAGGTCATTGCCGACACGAACCCGCAGATGCCGGTGTTCTTCGATACGGGACATCTGCTGAGCTTCGCTCCACCGTTCTTGACGGCCTCGTCGCGGCACGTCGTTCATAGTGGATTTTTCCACCGCATGGGCTGGAGCGCCTCCGCGGTAATCGGCGCGAGCATCGCACACGGCAACGGCCCCGTCGTGGCGTTGATCGGAGACGGCTCGTTCATGATGGGTGGTACCGCAGTCGCGACCGCGGTCGAGCAGAACCTGCCGATTGTCTGGGTCGTCCTCAACAACCGCTCGCTTCAGATCGAGCGCGAGTTGATGTTGCGCCTCTACGGCCGCGAAGCGTTCTGCGACTACCGCAAGGTCGGCGCGAAGGAGCTCTGGAATCCCGACTTCTGCAAATGGGCCGACGCGATGGGCGCCGGTGGCATCAAGGTGACGCGCGCCGAGGAGTATGCGGGCGCACTTCGGCGCGCGCTCGATGCCCGCGTGCCGACCGTAATCGACATCGATGTGTCGCTCGATGTGAAGGGCTATCGATCGGTCTGGTACCCGTACCCGGCCAATTTCCACCAGACATGGGCGCCAGGACCGCCGCCGTCATGAGCCGACGGGGTCTATGCGCGACCCCCGGCCGCTCGATCGAGACGATCCCGGGTCCTCGCGTCCTCGCGAGGTCAGGAGGTCCGCGGCAGACCGGGTTGGTTCCTCCGGATAGGGTGGTGCAAGCCGGAGCCGTCGTGCGCCGACCGAACGCAGGCATCTCACGGCGGCATCCGTCGTTGTCATCGCAGGAACGCCGCCCGCCTCTGCGCCCATGCGGGCGATGTCGGCGTCACCCGCCGGGCCGTTGATGCAGCTCGACGCGGTGTAGCCGCGAGTCTCAATCATCACGGTCCGGTTCGCCGCTTGGCGGCGGAAGCGGTGTGCGGCCCCTTCAATCGCGGCACGTAAGGAGGATGACGCTTGACCGTGAGAGAATCTGCGCAAGAATAGTCAAAGTCGCGCAATGCGATGAATCCGTCATCGCGCCGGATCGTTAACGAGGAGACCGACATGCAGAGCCGTGCCCGCATGCAACGCATCACGAACACTGTCGTCTTGCTCGCCTGTTGCATCGTCGCCGGCATTGCGCAGGCGGCCGATTCTGCGCATTCGAATCGGCCCGTGCGATTCATCTGTCCGTTCGCTCCGGGCGGCGGTTCCGATGCCATCGCGAGGATATTCGCGCCGCGGCTGGGCGAGGTTACGGGCCAAAACTGGATCGTCGATAACCGCTCGGGCGCCAGCGGCAACCTGGCGAGCGAGCTCGTGGCTCATGCCAGTCCGGACGGCAACACGGTGCTGTTGGTGCTCGATTCCATGTTCACCGCCAACCCGAGTCTCTACCAATTGCCGTTCGACGTTGAAAAGGACTTGCAGCCCGTCGTCATACTGGCTGCGACCGATCAGGCTGTCGTCGTACATCCCAGCGTACCGGCCAAGACGCTCAAGGAGTTCATCGCTCTTGCCAAGAGCAAGCCCGGCCAGTTTCGCCATGGATCGGGCGGCGTGGGCAGTTCGAATCATCTGGCTGCGGAGCTGCTGAAGAAGGTGACCGGGATCAATGTCGTGCATGTGCCGTACAAGGGCGCCGGACCGTCGCTCGCCGCCGTGCTCGCGGGCGAGATCCACATGAACATCAGCTCGGTCGCCTCGACAATAGGCTACGTCAGGGCCGGGCGGCTGCGTGCGCTGGCGACCACCGGCAGCAAGCGCAACAAGGCGCTGCCCGATGTGCCCACCGTGGCCGAATCGGGTTACCCCGGATTCGAGATCCGGCAGTGGTATGCGATGGCCGTTCCGGGGGGTACGCCGATGGCCGTTGTTAATCGCATCCGCAATGCGGCGCTCGAGGCGCAGAAAGATCCCGGTGTCCTGGCCGCCATGGAACGCCTCGGCTTCGAACCCGAGCCGAGCACGATCGCGGGGCTGGTCGCACGAATCAAGAAGGAAAGAGCCATGTGGGCCGGCATCATCAAGGGGGCCGGGATCCGCATCCAATAAGGGACGCAGAAGGCGGCGCGCGCGCCGCAAACTCAAGCGGCTCGCTTGCGACGTACCGGTCGGCGCGAAACGCGAGCGGCATCGTGCCAGTCCGACAGCGCGGATTGCCCGAGAGCCATCCCGAATTGGTACAGCGGCTCACGGCTTCCAGACGATGTTCGCGTTCCTGATGACCTTACCGTACTCCTCCACCGAGGCTTTGATCCGCCGTGTAGTCTCGTCGGGCGATGTCGCAAGGGCGTCCATTCCCTGCTTCTCCATCAGCGCCTCGATGTCGGGCGACTTCACGATCTCGGCCCAGGTGTTCGCGACCTTGGTCCGGGCATCGAGCGGGGTGCCTTTCGGGGCGCAGAGGGCGTTCCACCCTTCCAGACCGAAATTGCTCAGCCCGGCTTCGGCGAAGGTCGGTACGTCGGGCAGCGCCTTCAATCGCTTATCCCCGGAGACGGCAAGCGGCCGCAGTTTGCCGGCGTTGATGTTCGGTATCTGGGTGATCGAGATCTGGAAGGACATGTTGACACGCCCGGCCAGCAAGTCGACGGTCACCGGGCCCGAGCCTTTGTAGGGCACGTGCAGCAGTTTCGTGCCGGTCAGCTGCATGAATAGCTCGGCGTAAAGATGTGTGCTCGTGCCGATCCCGGATGTGCCGAAGCTCAGCTCTCCTGGCTTCGACTTCGCCAGCGCGATCAGTTCCCTCAGTGTTTTTGCGGGCACCGAGGGATGGACGACGAGCACGACGTGCGATCTGACGATGGCGGTGACCCCGACGAAATCGGTGACGGCGTTGAAGGGAATATTCGGAATGAGCGTCGCGGTCGAGAAGAACGACGGACCGCAATAGCCCATCGTATAGCCGTCGGGCGCGGCCTTGGCCACGATCGAGGTGCCGATGATCGTGTTACCGCCCGGGCGATTGTCGACCACGACGCTCACGCCGTTCCAGCGCTCGCTCAGCTTCTGAGCGACCAACCGGGCCATCGGATCGGTGCTTCCCCCGGGCGGAAACGGAACGATGATGCGCACCGGTCGGCTGGGGAAATCCGCTTGTGCCAGCGCCGGGGTTGCAAGCGTCGAAAGACATGTTGCGGATATGCTGATGGCAACTGCGGCGACAATCTTCATCGCGCTGACTCCTCCTTGATCGGTGTGAGGTCTCGATGGCCCGGAACGGACGATCCTCGTGCTGGCAGGAATCGTCGCGGCCGCACTTCTTCCACGGGTAAATCGGGCTAGCGTATCGACAGCGGGTTCGACGGTCAATCGCGCGAATCCGCTTTCGATGCGATCATGGCGAGGCGCACGGCGCGAGACTCGCAAAAGGCGATACGGGCCGGACCGCAGTCGCTCTTCATACCGACATGCCGTGCTCGATGCGGTCATGCGCAAGGCGATGCGCGCCACACCGTTGCGAGCCATGGACGTTCGTTCAGTGGTACGTTGTCAGGCCGGTAGTAGTGCTCGAGCTCGATGAAGCCGGCGGCACGAACGTACCCGCGCCAGGTCGCCAGATC
>WYBJ01000339.1 GCA_011525945.1 Burkholderiaceae bacterium
GATCGGGCAGGCGCTCTCGCACATCGAGCAGGACTTCGTCCGCCAGGCGCTCGTCGCTATGCGCGAATCCCATCTGCTCAAGATCGAGGCGTGCGACGCCTTGATCGAGATGCTGCAGGCCTGATGGAGCGCTGTCGGCGCGCGTGCGAATATACAAAAGCAATAGCCGGGCGCGTCAACGATACGGCCGCTCGTCGGTGATGTACCCCTGCTCGAGATCGTTCTCGACCTGCGCGCGGCTGCGGTGTCTCGGGTCTCCGTACCCTCCCCCACCCGGCACTGCGAGCAGGATCGTGTCGCCCTTGTGGATGACGTGCTGTCGTTTCGCGTGCACCGCTTTGCCGTTGATCTGCAGCACGCCGCACGCGCCGGGTTCGCCTCCGGCGATGCCTCGGGGCGGATACACGATGTGCTCGGTGAGGAATGACACGGCGATCGGCGAATCGGAGCGGTTCTCCAGCAGGATCTCCTGACCGAGCCCGCCGCGGAATCTGCCGGCACCGCCCGAATCAGGGCGCAGCCGTTTGCACTTGATGCGAAATGGTGCGATCTGCTCCGACAACTCGATCGGCGTATAGGCGGTGTTGCCCGGCCAGCCGAGACAACTGATGCCGTCGCGCCGGCTGTTGGCGCCAAGGCCGCCGCTGAAGAAGAACATGTTGGCGTACGGTTTGCCGTTCCTGACTCCGGATTGATTCACGCCCCAGTGCGGCGAGCCTGGCGCCGCCATGACGCGATCGCGAACGACCCCGCCCAAAGCCTGCAGCACCATGCTACCGAGGAAGTGCCCGGTCAGCATGCGCGACCCGCCGGATGCGGGAAACACCGGGTTGACGATCGAACCCTCGGGTGCGCGCACCGTGATCGGCTTGAACGAGCCTTCGTTATTCGGCAGGTTCGGCGCGAGCATGCACTTCACGCCGTAGACCGTCTGCGCGAACGTGAAGCACATGGCGGAGTTGATTGCGCGATCGACCTGCGCCGAGCTGCCGGCGAAATCGATGTCGAGCGTATCGCCGGCAACCGTCACCGCCATCTCGAGATGCACTGGCTCGTCGAGCTGACCGTCGATGTCGAGCGCGGTCCGGTAGACGCCGTCGGGGAGATTACGAATGGCGGCACGCATCACCGACTCGCATCGACCGTGTATCTCCGCGGCGAGCTCGCGCAGGCTCGTCAGCCCCGCATCCTGCAGCAGCGCGAGCGTACGCGCCTCCATGACGTCGAGCGCGACCACCTGCGCCCACAGATCGCCCATCGTCTGCTCGGGGGTGCGCACATTCTTGCGGATGATCGAGACCAGCGAGTCGTTGACTCGGCCAGCGTCGATCATTTTCATGATCGGGATCTGCAGACCTTCTTCGAACACCTCGCGCGGCTCGGGCGAACGGATCTTGCCGCCGATGTCAGGCGCGTGCGCGGTGGTCGCGGCGTAGCCGATCATGCGGCCTCGATGGAACAGCGGCTTGCCCAGACTGATGTCGGGCAGGTGCCCGGTGCCCTGGTACATGTCGTTGGTGATGAGAACATCTCCCGGTTGCACCCTCTCGACCGGGTAGTCGTGCAGGAAATGCTTCACCGTTGCGGGCAGCGTGCCGATGAACGACGGTATGCTCTGCGTGGCTTGCACCAGCGACTGGCCGGCCTCGTCGGTGACGATGCAGGAGAAGTCGTAGGACTCGCGCACCAGGGTCGAGAACGAGGTGCGCACCAGTGCAGCCGCCGCCTCGTCGGCGGCCGAGATAAGCCGTGTCCACATCAGCTCCAGCGTGACCGGATCGAATGCCGAGCTCGCCATCGTCAAGACTCCGTTGCGGGTAATGTCACGACTAGGCTGCCGCTTGCGTGCACCTCGCACACCGCGCCGGGGCCGAAGACGAACGTGGATTCCCTCTCCTCGACCACCGCAGGACCGTCGAGCCGCGCCCCGACCGGCAGCCGGTAGCGGTCGTAGACTTCGCTCTCGACGAAGCCGCCGCCATCCGGGAAATAGACTTGCCTCGCGCCTTTACGCGCGTCGGCCGCAGAGCCCTCGCGGCTGCCGCGCAAGACCATGCCGCCGCCGGGCACAGGCGCGGATACCGATACGCGCAGGCTCACGATCTGGATCGAGACCTGCGGCGGTGTGCGCACGAAAAGCTCGCGATACGTCTTCTCGAATGCGGCCACGATCGTGTCGCGCGAGTCCGCACGATATGGGCCCCGCGGCAGTGCGACCACGACCTCCGACTGCTGCCCGAAGTAGCGCATGTCGGCGAACCGCTTCACCTCGAATCGGGACATATCGGCGCCGGTACGCGCCAGCACGGCGACAGCCTCGGTCTCGATGCTGCGGTAGGTGGCCTCGCACGCGTTCCAGTCGAGCCGATCGAGCAGACTCACCAACGTCGCAACGCGATCGATGCGAGCCGGCGCCATGAGCAGTCCCACCGCCGAACCCACGCCCGCGGCGGGCGGACAGACCGCCTGGCGCAAATTCACCTTGCGCGCGACGTGGTACGCGTGCACCGGACCCGCGCCGCCGGTCGCCATCAGCGTGTAATGACGCGGATCGCGCCCGCGAGTGGCGATGTGCACGCGCGCTGCCGAGGCCATATTCTCGTTCACGATGTCGTGTATGCCCCACGCCAGCTCGATCACCGACATGCCTGTCTTGCGTCTGAGCTCGGTGAAAGCGGCCTCCGCGGCTGCCACGTCGATGCGAATCGTGCCGCCGAGGAAGAACTGCGGATTGAGATAACCGAGCAGCAGATCGGCATCCGTAACGGTCGGGTGCATGCCGCCGCGTCCGTAGCACGCCGCACCCGGCGTCGCCCCGGCGCTTTCGGGTCCGACCTTGAGCAGGCCGAGCTCATCGATGTGCGCGATCGAGCCGCCACCCGCCCCGATCTCGATCAGCTCGATGGTCGAGGTCTTGACGGGAAGACCGCTGCCTTCGGTGAAGCGTTTCTCGCGCGCGGCTTCGAAGCGGTAAGCGATGAGCGGCTCACCGGCGTCGACGAGGCTCGCCTTGGCCGTGGTGCCGCCCATGTCGAAAGCGAGTTGACGCTCGATGCCGCTTTCGTCTCCGAAGTAGGTCGCGGCGAGCACACCCGCCGCGGGGCCCGACTCGAGCAAGCGGATGGGCGTGCGCTTCGCCTCGGCGACATCGGTGAGGCCGCCATTCGAAAGCATGAGCAGGAACGGCGCGTCGATACCTAGCTCGCGAATCTGCGCGGCCAGCCGGTCGAGATAGCGCTGCGCGAGCGGCTTGATGTAGGCGTTCACGACCGTCGTCGACAGTCGTTCGTATTCGCGGATCTCGGGTGCGACTTCGAACGAGGCGCTGACGGATAGCCGTGGGTGCCGCCGTGCGAGCGCGGCGACTACCGCCTGTTCGTGCACCGGATTTACATACGAGTGCAGGAACATGACGGCGATCGACTCGACGCCGTGCGCGATCAGCAGATCGGCCTCCCGCTGGAGAGCGTCGAGGTCGAGCGGCGTCTCCACCACCCCCAGCTCACTCATGCGCTCAGGCACTTCGCGACAGAGCAGCCGCGGGATGAGCGGCCGGGGCGTCTCGATGAAGATGTCGTAGAGCTCGTACTTGCGCTCGGTCTGGATCTCGAGCAGATCGCGAAAGCCTTCGGTCGTGATGAGCCCGCACTTCGCGCCCTTGCGCTCGATCAGCGCGTTGGTGAAGAGCGTCGTCGCATGGACTACACGCTCGATGGACGACGCTGCCAGCCGGTCGCGTTCGAGCAGCGCGCGCACGCCGCTAAGAACCCCGCGCGCAGGATCCTCGGGCGTCGTGTACTCCTTGTAGATGTAGTGCCTGGCGGCCCGCGGGTCGTAAACGACGATATCGGTGAACGTGCCGCCGATATCGATCGCAAGCGAAAGCCCGGACATCGATCAATCGGCCCGGATGCCGGCGGTCTTGATGACCTTGGTCCATTTCTCGGTTTCGACCGCGTTGCGCTGCACCGCGGCTTCCGGCGAACCACCGAGCGGCGTGATGCCGAGCTCGTCCCAGCGTTTGGCGAGATCCGGATGACGCACGATCGCGTCGATGTCGCTGCTTAGCTTGTGCACGATGTCGCGCGGTACTTTCGCCGCAGTGGACATCGTGTAATAGGGGACCGCTTCGTAACCGGGCAGACCGGATTCCGCGATCGTGGGCACGTCCGGCAGATTACGGTCGCGTTTGCGGCTGGTGACGCCGAGGGCGCGCACCTTGCCAGCCTTGATGAAGGGTGCGGCGGTCGAAACATTCTCGACCATCGTCTCGACGTGACCGGACATGAGGTCGATCATCGCGGGCCCGCTGCCCTTGTACGCGATGTGCGTCAGCTTTATACCGCCCACCATCTTCAGCAGCTCGGCCATGAGGTGCGTCGCCGACCCTGGGCCGGCCGAGGCGTAGTTGAGATCGCCCGGCCGCGCGCGCGCGAGCGCGAGAAACTCCTTGACCGTTTTCACCGGCACGGTCGGGTGCACGACCAGCACACCCTGCGACTCGGCCAGCAAGACGATCGGCTGCAGGTCTTTCGGCGGACTGTAGGCAAGTTTCGAGTACATCGCGTACGCGGCGTTGTGCGTAGTCGTACCCAGCATGATCGTGTAACCGTCAGGCGCCGACTTCGCGGTCAGTTCGCCACCCACGTGCCCCCCCGCGCCGGGCCGATTGTCGATCAGCATCTGATTGCCGTACAGCGGACCCAGGCGCTGAGCCACGATACGGCTTAGAAGATCCGCGACCCCGCCCGGTGCGTACGGCACGATGATCCGTATGGGTTTGCCCTTAAGCGGAAACGACTGCGCGAACCCAGCCGATGCGGCTGAAACGGCGACTCCGAACAACACACACCGCAACACGTGCTTCACGATCCCTCCCCATTCGATCCGCCAACAGGGTCTTCGACCCGCTCCTATCGCTGCCCGTTGCCACTGTATCGTCCGCCCGATGCACCGTCAAATAAGACGCTGCACGCACCGCATTCTGCATTTGCGACGACGCAGTCTATGTGAGCGTCGGACGCGACGCTCCGGCGCATGCGGTGCGGAAGTCGAACCGATCAGGTATCCTCGACGCTTCGAACTTGCACCACGTTCATCAGAAGGAGACGTCGATGCACCGGCTGTTCAGTTTCTGCAAAAGATTGCTTCTGTTGCTGGTCGCTCTGGGCGTGGCCGCGCCGGTGGCATCAGCGCTGGCTGCGGATACCTATCCGAGCCGCCCCATTCGTATCATCACGCCCGCGAATCCCGGCGGCACGACCGACTTCCTCGCGCGCTTGCTCGCGGCGCATCTCACCAAGATCTGGGGCCAGCAATCGATCGTGGACAATCGGGGCAGCGCCTCGGGCGTGAACGCGGCCGAGATCACCAAGAATTCCGCGCCCGATGGCTACACTCTGTTCATACCGTACCATCAGCACACCGTGAACGCGGCTCTCATCGCCAAGCTGCCGTACCATCCGGTAAACGACTTCACGCCGATCACGCAGATGACCGAGGGCGGACTGATGCTGGTGGTCAACCCATCGCACCCGGCGAAGAACGCCAAGGAGTTCGTGAACTGGCTCAAGACCACCAAGGACCCGATCAATTTCGGATCGGCCGGTATCGGAAGCGGCGGCCACCTCGCGGGTGAACTGCTGCTGCTGACGGTCGGAATCAAGGGGCAGCACATCCCCTACAAGGGCACGGGGCCGGCGATCATCGGCCTACTGGCCGGCGAGTATCACTTCAACTTCATGGGACTGACCGGAGCTTTCGGGCAGATTCGTGCGGGAAAGCTGCGCGCCATCGCGGTGAGCGCGCCCAAGCGTCTGGAAACGGCTCCGGATATTCCTGCGCTGAGCGAGGTGCTGCCCGGATTCTCCGTCGTCGGCTGGTATGGCGTTGCGGCACCGAAGGGCCTGCCCAAGCCGCTGTTGGACAAGATCCATGCCGGAGTCGTATCCCTGGTGAAGTCGCCCGAGTTCATCAAGACCATGAGGAACAACGGCTCTGAGCCCAAGTACAACACACCCGAAGAGTTTCGCCAGTTCATGCTCGACGACATGGCGAAATGGGCGGATGTCGTAAAGCGCGCTGGGATCAAGGCGCGCTGATCCCGCCGAGATCGTGGCGGCTAGCGGGGTTTGCTCGCTACGAAGACGTACCGATTGAGTGAGAAGAAGTATTCGCCTCGGGCAGCGAGCGAAAGAAGATCGTCTTTCCACGCATTCGCCTCCGCAGGGAGGATACCGCCCTTCGCTACGACGTAGCGGGCAAGCTCCGCCGCCTGGCTGCCGCTATAGGTGTTGTCGCCCGGGTCGAGTTCGACCACGGCAATGACATCGGCGTGCGTCACCTTCAGCCCGGCGCGGCCCAGGGCGCCTGGCAACAGACGGGCGACGCGGGCGTTCGCGTAGCGTCGCATCCAGACCGCGAGCAGGCGCTCCATGCGGTCGCGATCGCTCGAATGCCAGACCACCGAATCCCAGTCGGTATCGATCACCACCGCGCGCGCGCCCGGACGCAGCACGCGCGCGAGTTCATGGACGACAACGTCCAGATCCGCGGCGAACAGGTAGACCTGAACAGCAGCCGCAACGTCGATGCTTTCATCCGGACATGGTAGCGCCGCGGCTTCGGCCAGCCGGAATTCGATCTGCGCGAGTCCTTTGCAGCGCGCGTGCGCGATATCCAGCATCGGCTCGCTCGTGTCCACGGCGATGACTCGGCCCTGCGTCCCAACCTGCTGGGCCATCTCGAGTGTGAGATAGCCCGGACCGCAACCGATATCGAGCGCCGTCTGTCCCGCATGCAGCGCCATGGCATCGAGCGCGCGTCGGCGCTGCGCAACCAGCGCGGGCGCCGCATATTGCCGATCGAGGCGTTGCGCGCTTGCTTCGTCGAAGGACGCTCTGTCGCTCATACCGCTAATCCCCTTTCCATCGTCAGCTCCGGTGCGCGGCGGCAGTCCCAGTCGTTGCGACCGTGAGCGCGACGATCACTGATTACGAGCCCTTGACGAGTATGGCACGTTCTCTACGAAGTACCGCCCGACCGTCACGCGCGGGGCCGTGTCGCGCTAGCGCGAACCCCGCGCCTCGTTCCGTCTGCCTGCGCGCCGAACCATTGCGCTCACCGGCTCGTTGCTGACACCCAAGCGCACGGACGCATACCACTTCCGTAACGCCGCGGTCGACGGCGCTCGAGCC
>WYBJ01000046.1 GCA_011525945.1 Burkholderiaceae bacterium
GAGTTCCCGGCGCCGGTGATGACCAGAACGCCGACGGCATCGTCGTAGCGCAGGTCTTCCAGCGCCTGCGTCATGTCGCGATGCAGCTGCGGGCTCATGGCGTTTTTCTGCTCGGGCCGGTTCAGGACGACCTTTGCGATCTTGTCGGCGACCTCGACCCTCACTGTTTGATAGCTGTTCATTCGCAACTCTCCCCGGGAATCCGGGCGGCATTGTCGAGCCCGGCATCCCTTACGGCAATGCGTTGATTTGACAGTCAACCGCGCAGATGTGGCCCACGAGGCCCACGGCGCGACCGATGACCGCGATGCCGCGGCACAGACGCCAGTCGAGCCCCAGCTCGCTGGCGATGGCGCCAATCGCTCCGGTAGCGTAGATCGGGAGCGCCTTCTTTAGCACGCGCTCGACTTCGCGCGGCGCGGGCAGGGAGCTGAGAACGATGTCGCTCGTGCGTGCGACTTCGGCAGGCGAAGCGGCGCGGCGCGCGCCGGAATCGAGCGCGGCGCGCGCCGCCTCCGGGCAAACGTCGCAGACCGACAGCTCGAAGCTGGCCGAGCGGATGCGCTGCGCGATTGCCGCGCCCATGTTGCCCAGGCCGATCAGGCCGACACTTTCCATATGTGCTTGCTCCTGTGTCAGTACGGGGCTGTGGCGCCCAGTGGCGGAAGGGAATGGGAGTCGAACCCACGAAGGACTGTAGCAGCCCCTACCGGATTTGAAGTCCGGCCATCCCACCGGGGATGAATCCCTTCCCTAGAGTTTCGCTACATAGACAGCCGCAGCCGCCGCGGCGAGCTCGGCGTCGGCCATCGCGTCGGTGAGCAGCCCGCCGAAGCCGGACCGCACGGCGCCCGCCGCGAAGATGCCGGGCGCGGTGGTCTGCATCCCGGTGCCGGTTTTCACGAAGCCGAGCGCGTTGCGCTCGACTTCGGGGGGAAGGTACGCCGAATTCGGTTCCAGGCCGACGTAGGCGAAGAACCCTTTGCAGGCGATTTCTTCGGCTCGGCTGTCGGCGAGGCGGCGCACGAGCACTCCGCTCACGCTGTCCTCACCGAGGATCTCCTCGACCACGCTCCCTAGGAGCGGCCGGATTTTCTCATGCGCGCGCACCGCCTCGATGAAGTGCGCCCGGGCGGTGAACCGCTCGCCGCGATGGATCAGGTGGACGCGATTGCAGCACTTCGCGAGCACGAGCGCCTCCTGCAGGGCGGAATCGCCGCCGCCTGCCACTACCACCTCTTCGCCCTTGTAGAAGGGGCCGTCACAGTCGGCGCACTGCGACACGCCGTGGTGCTCGAGCCTCGCCTCGCCCGGTGCGCCCAAGCGCTTCAGCCTCGCGCCGCTCGCCGCGATCAGCGAGCGGGCGCGGTATTGCGCACCGTTCGTCGTCACGACGAATACGGTGGCGTCGCGCGAGAGCGCGCTGACTGTGCCAGTGACGCTGACCACGCCGAGGTCCGCCGCCTCAGCCATCAGATCGGAGGCAAGTTCCGAACCGGAACGGGGAAACGCGGGCGGCGCGGGATCGAGCTCGTTCACGTTGAGAATGAGCCCACCGAACATTAGCTGCTCCGCGCATGCGACCGAGAGGCTGCGCCGCGCGGCCTGCCGTGCAGCGGTCAATCCGGCCACGCCGGCCCCGATCACCATGACATCGAACGTAGAAGCGTCAGTTTCCACTCGCCTATCTCTTGCGGAATGATCTTGGCTGCACGGCGGGGCGATGCAGCGGTGCCAGTGAGGCCTTTGTCTCCCCCGCGTTCGCGCAAGCGGTGCCGAGAATCGGTTCGAAATCCTTTGCGTAGCGCCTGGTGTCGCCCATGCGCACCGTGATCCCGAGCCGGTCGAGGCACTCGAGGATCTCGATCGCGAGCCCGCGGCCGGTGCCGATGCGGTCGCGATACTGCGCCGCCGTGAAGCGTCCGCCGGGGGCGCTCGAGAGGTCCCTCGCCGCCGCCGCAAGCCGCGCGAGCGTGACGCGCGCGGCGAAGCGCTCGGGCGTGAGCCGAATCGGGTCACCTGTGCGGCTCTTGCGATGCAGGAAGTCGCGCAGGTCACTTTCGCTGACCCGCGCGCACTCGGCTAGCTCGCGCACCGAGGGCACGTTCGCCCCGGCGGCGTCGAGCAGCGGCTTGATCGTCTGCCAGGTTTTCTCGTCGCGCGGGTTCGCCGTGGACACATGCTGCGGCAGCCGCACCCGCGAGCCGGCGATTTCGACCTTGCGTTCGTGGGCGAGCTCCTGGAGCAGGGCGAGGAATGCCGGGGCCGCAAGAGCTGGGGCGAGCTGGCGGCGCTGCGGCTCGATCTCGGCCCCGAGGGCTTGGGGATCGGCCTGATGGAAGCGTGCCAATTCCTGCACTACGCGCTCGCAGAGCGCTTTCACCGCGGCCGCAGGCAGCGCCATACGCCGCTCCTTGCCGATTGCCGTCGCCCCGGCCGCGCTGAGCAGCGGTTCGATGCAATCCGGCGTAAGGTTGTACACACGCTCGAACCAGGCGATGTCTACGCCGCCGGGCGAGCAGCGGAGCAGCGCCGCGAATGCCTCGGCCGGCACTCCCTGCTCGAGCGCAGAGAGCTGCTGCAGCCTTGCCGCAGTGTGACGTCCGGCTGCAGGCGGAAACGGATCGATGACCGTGCCGCCGCCGATCGTGCGGCTCGCGGATTGATCGCGCAGGATGAAGCGATCGCCGCGCAGCGCCGTCACCGTGCGATCGAGCTTGATGCGCACCACGCCCGAGCTGCCCGGCGCCAGCGATTCGCTGCGGCGGATCGCGATGCGCGCGGGCAGGGCGGCCGCGCCGATGTGAAGCTGCACGGGGGTCCAATGCTTGAGCGGGCGAGGCGCGTCGGCGAGGACCGTGATACGCGCATCGAGGTGCTCGGTGGGCGCGTGAACCGCGCGCGCGACAATCCAGTCGCCGCGACCGACTTCCGTGTGGTTGACGGCGGCGAGGTTGAGCGCGCAGCGCTCGCCCGCGAACGCCTGGCTCACGGGCTTGCCGTGCCGCTGGATCGAGCGCACCCTGACCTCGGTGCCGGCGGGTGAGACGACGGGCCTGTCGCCAGCGGCGACGGAACCGGCAATGACCGCGCCGGTGACCACCGTGCCGCTGCCCGCGATGCTGAAGGCGCGGTCGATCACGTATCGGAAGTGCCGTCCGGCGTGGTTTTGTGTGACGTGCGCCGCGAGTGCGGCGGCGAGGCGCTCGCGCAGCGCCTGCATGCCGTTCCCGCGCAGTGCCGACACCGCGATGATCTCAGCGTTCGCAAGCGCCGTTCCGGCGAGCATGCGCCGCACGTTCGCCGAGACTTGCGCCACGCGATCGGGCGAAACCCGGTCGGACTTCGTGATCGCGACCATGCCCCGGTCGATGCCGAGAAGGTTCACGATCTGCAGGTGCTCGCGCGTCTGCGGCATCGGGCCGTCGTCGGCGGCTACCGCGAGCAGCACGTAGTCGATCGCGCACACTCCGGCCAGCATGTTGCGAATGAATCGCTCGTGCCCCGGAACATCGATGAAGCCGATCGTGCCGCCGCCCGGCTGCGGCCAGTAGGCGAAGCCCAGGTCGATCGAGATGCCGCGCGCTTTCTCCTCGGGCAGCCGGTCTGTGTCGATGCCGGTGATCGCCTTGACGAGCGCCGTCTTGCCGTGGTCGATGTGGCCTGCCGTCGCTACGATCATTTAGCAACTATGAATCGCAGGCCGGCGGCTTGGCGCCGCCGGATCCCCTGCACGGATGCGAAAAGCATCGGCACTACGTCTTTGTATCCGCCGGCCCGTGGATGCTGAGCTTGCGCGGCTCGGGCCAGCCAGCGGCCTTCTGCAGGATCTCCTCGGGCGTGCGCAGCTTCGGATCCTGGTAGTAGGGCGCCTCTTTGAGCAGCGGGAAGTCGTCGTAGGTGCCGTGGTCGTTCGCGAAATAGCAGCGCGCCGGCTCGAACTCGCGCTTCACCGGCAGGGTCAGGCCGTACTTCTTCCATATCTCGTACCGGTTGCTCATCAGCCGGATGTAGAACTCGGTGGGCACCGGCGGCTGCTCGTGCTCCTTGACGAGGTTGGTGTTGGGCTCGCGCCGCCACTGGTTGAAGCGCGGATCGATGCCGTGGCTCATCATCAGATCGATACCCGCGGTGGTCGAGTCGACGGCCTCCTTGATCGTGGCGAAGCCGTGCGGCTTGGCCATTTCCACGCCGCCGACGAAATTCGGGCGCACGTTGAATTCTCCCAGCACGTCGACCGACTCGATCATGCGCTTTATCCACTCGTCGTAGCCGATGCGCCGGTTCTTGCCCGGGTTGATCCACTCGAACAGGCGCCGGTCCCACACCTCCATGTTGGCGTTGTGCTCGTCCATGCCCTCGGCGTGCAGCCACTTGATTTCGTCTTTGGTCTTGGCATTGGTCTGAAGCGCCACATGGCGGCGCGGCCCACCGAATTTCAGCGCGCGCAGGTACTGGCCGTAGAACTCGTTCTCGCCCAAGCCGCGCAGAGTCTTGGTGATCGTACCTCCGGTGATGAGGAAGCGTACGCCCGCCTGGTGGCCGTAGCGCTCGAGCGCCTCGCGGCTTACTTCGCGCCCGACCTCCTCGACGTAGTCGACGTTCTTGACCGGAGCATTGAGCGTGAAGGTGCGCGACTCCTTCATCTGCCGCGCGTTCTCGTTGATGTCGCAGAAGCGGCACTCCTCCTTGGGTCCCCAGTACTGGCAGTTGCGGAACACGGTGACGAAATAGCCGTAGGCGATGACCTCGTGATACAGCACGCCGTCGGCGAAGCTCTTCGTGTAGTACGCCGGTGCGACCGGAAAACTGACGTTGCAGATGACCTGGCGGCCGTCGGTGAGCACCAGGCGGCTGTCGACCACGTCGATCACGTAGGGCGAGCTGGGATCGAGCGTGGTCTGCACCATGACCGAGCGCAGGTCGTACGGGCCCTGGAAGATGTAGAACCATTCCGGCACCTGGCGCGCCTCGTTCCGCTTAAGGTCGCTCATCGGCACGAGGTCATAGGAGAACAGCCGGTAGGACTTGACGACCGAACCCTTGGTCGCCGCGAGCGCCGCGTCGGTGAACCAGTGGCCGCAGCTGAGCAGCTCGATCTTGACGATTGTCTCGCGCGGCACGTCCGGGAAACGGCGGAAATACCCTTCGAGATCCGAAACGACGGACTGCGTCTCCAGCACTGCGCTCATGTCACTGCTCCTCTGTCGGTGAGCGACGCGGGCATGCTAAAGTCCCTCCATATGTTGGTCAATGTTGATTGCCGCTCAAGATAACGGCGGCGGCGCGTATGGCGAGAAACGGTTCTGGCCCCCGCAACGCCGCATCCGGCGGCGACTACCTTACCCGCGCCGAAGCGCTCGAGGTTCTCGGCATCAAGCCGCAGACGCTGTACGCGTACGTGAGCCGCGGACTGATCCACAGCGTGCCTCAGGCCGACCGGCGCTCGAGCTACTACCTGCGCGAGGACGTCGAGCGCATCCGGCTGAAAAGCGCGGCGCGGGCAGGGTTCGGCGCCGTCGCCGCGAGCGCGATGCGCTGGGGCGAACCGGTCATCACGACGAGCGTCACGCAGATCACCGACGCTGGGCCGCGCTATCGCAGCCGGCTCGCCGCCGACCTGGTAAGGGCTCAGGCTTCCTTCGAGACGGTCGCGGACTTCCTCTGGGAGGGGAACTGCATCGACCGGCCGGACGGCTGGACCGCCCCAGACACTCCAGCCGAAGTCGTCGCGCAACTGTCGCTCGGCGCGAAGCTGCGCACGCGCCCGCACATCGTTCAGCTGCTCGTCCTGGCGGTGGGGCTGCTCGGCGCGTATCACGGCAGCCTGCGCATGCGGATCGAATCCGGCGCGACCCAGGTGCTCCTCGCGCGCCAGGCGATCCGCACGATGACCGGGGTGTTCGGTTTTCTCGGGACGCGCAGGCGGTTCGCGCCGCTGCGCGCCGGCGAGCCAGTCGCGGCCGGCCTCGCGCGCGCGCTCGGCATCGCGCCGACGCCCGCCGCGGTGCGGGCGCTCAACGCGATCCTGGTGCTCGACGTCGACCACGAGCTCACCTCGTCCACGTTCGTCGCGCGCATCGCGGCATCGTGCGGCGTGGATCTGCACGCCTGCATCGGCGCCGCGCTCAACACGCATCACAGCCTGCTCACCGGCAGCCGCGCCGATAGCGTAGAGCAGCTGCTCGACGCGCGCGCGGATCCGGCCACCATGATCGCGCGGATCCGGAGCGTTCTCGCCTCGGCGCAGCGCGTGCCGGGATTTAACCATCCGCTCTACCCGAGGGGCGATCCACGCGCGGCGCTCCTGATCGAGATCGCGCGCGACATCGGCCGATCGCGCCGTGCCGTGCGAAACCTGCTCGAGACGATCGACGTGGCGCAGCGCAAGCTCGACCTTCGCCCGAGCTTCGAGCTGGGCTCGGTGATGCTGTGCCGCGCCCTGCGCCTGCCGCCCCAGACTTCGAGCGGACTGCGCTCCTTGGCGCGCACCGCGGGCTGGGTCGCGCACGCCTTCGAGCAGCGGCTCGCCGCCTTCATGATCAGACCGCGCGCTAAATTCGTCGGACCCGCTGAGACGGCCTGAGCGCGAGCGCCGCAAGCTGCTTGGCGAATGCGGCATCGTCCGCAAGCAGCACAGGTGAGGTCGCGCTCGAGGGATCGATTCTCACAGGCGGCCGTCCGGTTCGATGCCGCGATAGAGCCAGTCGGCCTCCCAGGGATTGGCCGGGTCGCGGCGCCGCGCCAGCTCGTTTCGCAGCTCGCGCGCGCCGCGATCGGCGTGGATGTACTCGCCGAAAAAGCGCGAGCTGAGCACCATGCGCGCGCTGCGGTTCATGCGATCGCGCTGGTAAGCGAGGAACGCCCGGTTGAAATCGTTTCCCGCCGCTGCGACCTTTTCAGCGAGCACCACCGTGTCCTCGATTGCCATCTGCGCGGGTCCAATTGGTTGCCGGCTCGCGGTCGTTCAGGACCCAGTTGCGCTCGCGGCCCACGTAATGCAGCAGTCATCGAGTCGATGCGCGTCTTGTCGATGATCTCCTCGATCGGCACGACGCCGCGGTAGCTCACGTGGCCCGAGACGCGCGGCGCGGTGGCGTCGGCGACGATCCCTTGGCGCGTCGGCGACTACAGGCCGTCGGCTTCGATGAGCGCCGCGCCCAAGTATTCCGCGTCGTTCTCGCAGCGCACAATCACCGTGCCGTCGCGCTCCTCGAAGCTCGCCAGGCCGCGCGAAGCTTTGAGCGTGATCTCCTCGCGCTTCCGGCACGCTTTGAGGATTTCGCCGTGCAGGTCGCGCCGGTGGATGACGAAATAGCGGTGCTGGTAGCGCTTGAGAAACGCGTCGTCGAGCGCGATTCGCGTCAGCTCCCGGTTCTCGATCGCATCGACCAGGATAAGCGCCTCGGGAAAGACGGCGTGCGGCTCGAGCGCCTGCAGCAGTCCGAGGCGCTCTCGAGCATGCGGCTCACGTTCGGCCCCATCTGGATGCCGTAGCCGATCTCGCCGAACTCAGCCGCCTTCTCCAGCACGTGCACGCGCCGGCCCTTGAGCGGAAGCGCGAGCGCAGCCGACAGTCCGCCGATGCCGCCGCCGGCGATCAGGACCGGCAAATCATTTCTGGCCATGAGGTTCCTCGCCAAACGCCCGAAACAGCCCGCATTGCGCACTCGGAACACGA
>WYBJ01000047.1 GCA_011525945.1 Burkholderiaceae bacterium
ACGGTGGCTCCCCGAGGGAGCGCGCAGGATTGCGGCCTTGACGGCGAATGAAACATGATACCGCATTGGATTGTGCGAAGCGACACCGCGCACGCTACGCGCAGTGTCCGACATCGGACCCCGCGGTTGATCGGCGAGATGCCCGGCGCCGCGGCTGGCGAGGTGAACCCGCGCGAGGCGCTGCGGGTTGTCCGACCGGCCGGCGATTGCACGGTGCCCATCGCCGCGGGTATAGAATCATGCGCCCGGTCAATGTCCCATGTGGGGCAGGCAGGTCGTGGTCGATCCACGCTCTGGCGCGGGCGGGGTGGTCCGCACCGAGATCGCGGCCAGGGCGCCCGCCGATGGCTACACGGTCGTCTTCGTGGGTCCGGCACAGCTCCAGCCCCGCAGGGGTGCGTCGTGCGCCGTCGATCAAGTCGCTCGCATCGACACCGCGAGCGCGCATCGCGGCCACGTCGTGCGCCAGATTGTCGCTCTGCACGCTGATTGAGCGAATGCCGCCGCCTGCGGCGGCAAACGTCCCCAGGTCACCGTCGCGTCTGGGCGAAACGCGCAAAGCAGCTTGATACTCGACCGGATCGCGGATTGCCAGCAGATCGAGCTAGCCGTCGCAATTGAACGCGATGGCATTGTGGGTGCCTCTGCCGGGGTGATCGCCGCCCGGATGCGTGCTGAAGCCGAGCTTGGCGTACTGCGCCATGCCCCGATCGCGATCGGTGACGCCGATCACGATGTGGTCGATACGGACAAACATGTCGCCGCTCCTTCATTGGAAGATGGAACCGGGCCGCTACGGCGTCCCGCGCCGCCACGAGCGCACGCTGCGGCGATGCACAGGCCGGCAAGCGCTCTGTGTTAGGCTTCCCCCTTTCTCACTCTCTTTGCGGCAAGCAGCCGATCGCCATGGCCCTCGCAATCGATGACGTGCGTCGCGTCGCACAACTCGCCCGGCTGCGAATCGAAGATGCACAGGCTGCACCGATGCTCGCCGAACTGAACACGATTCTGCACTTAATTGGCGAGATGCAGGCGGTAGACACAAGCGGCGTCGAACCGATGTCGCACCCACGCGACGTCGCTCAGCGCTTGCGGGCCGACGAAATCACCGAGCCCGATCGGCGTGCGGCGTTGCTCGCGCTTGCGCCGCGCGCCGAGGCCGGGCTCTACCTGGTGCCGAAAGTGATCGAGTGAGCCCCGGCGCCCGTTGCGCGCTCGCCCGAAGCTCGAGAATCCCGCATGTTCCAGCTTGGCATTGCCGAAACGGCCCGACAGCTTGCCGCCCGAGCGTTTTCGGCGGTCGAACTGACGCAGCATTTCCTCGATCGCATCCGGCGCCACAACGCGCGCCTGAACGCGATCATCACGCTGGACGAGGCGCGTAGCCTCGCCGCCGCTCGCACCGCCGACGAGCATATCGCGCGCGGCAAAGCGGGATCGCTCACCGGCATACCGATTCTGCACAAGGACATCTTCTGCGCCAATGGCTGGCGCACCGCCTGCGGCTCGCGCATGCTGGAAAATTTCGTCGCACCGTATGACGCGCACGTGGTGTCCCGACTCGAGGCCGCCGGTACGGTCATTCTGGGTAAGACCAACATGGACGAGTTCGCGATGGGCTCGTCGAATGAAACCTCGTGGTTCGGTCCGGTGCGCAATCCGTGGCGCACGAGCGCGGTTCCCGGGGGCAGTTCCGGCGGCTCGGCCGCGGCGGTAGCCGCGCGTCTGGCGCTGGCCGCGACCGGGACCGATACCGGCGGGTCGATCCGGCAGCCCGCGGCGCTATCGGGCGTGTGCGGCCTCAAACCCACCTACGGCGTGGCGTCGCGCTACGGCATGATCGCGTTCGCATCGAGCCTCGACCAGGCCGGCCCGATCGCGACCAGCGCCCAGGATCTCGCACTCATGCTGAATGCCATGGCCGGATTCGATGCGCGTGATTCGACCAGCCTCGAGCGCGCAGCCGAAGACTATGCGCGCGATCTCGAACGCCCGCTGCGGGGGCTGCGCATCGGTCTGCCGAAGGAGTTCTTCAGCGATGCCGTGCAGCCCGAGGTCGCGGCGGCGGTGGAGGCGGCGATCGGCGAGTACCGCCGCCTGGGCGCCACCTCGGTCGAGGTGAGTCTGCCCAATATGCATCTGTCGATCCCGGTGTACTACGTACTCGCCCCGGCCGAGGCATCGAGCAATCTCGCCCGCTACGACGGAGTGCGCTACGGCTATCGAGCGGATGCGTTCGACGATCTGGTCGACATGTACGAGCGCACCCGCGCCGAAGGTTTCGGCGCCGAGGTCAAGCGCCGCATCATGATCGGCACCTACGTCCTTTCGCACGGCTACTACGACGCCTATTACCTCAAGGCGCAGAAGATCCGCCGTTTGATCGCAACCGATTTTGCGCGCGCGTTCGAGCAATGCGACGTGATCATGGGGCCAACCAGCCCCACCACGGCGTTCGAGCTCGGAAGCCGTACCAGCGACCCGGTGCAGATGTACCTGTCGGACATCTACACCATCGCGGTCAATCTGGCGGGTCTGCCGGGTCTTTCGATTCCGGCGGGCTTCGACGCGGCGGGTCTGCCGGTCGGACTGCAATCGATCGGCAACTACTTTGCTGAAGCGCGTCTGCTCAACGTCGCGCACCAGTATCAGCGCGCGACCGATTGGCACCGACGGGTGCCGGCGGACTTTGCCGGCTGAACGTTCGAGGAAGGCGAGCCCGGATATTTCGTCATGCAATGGGAAATCGTCATTGGACTGGAAACCCACGTCCAGCTCTCCACGCGCTCGAAGATCTTCTCGGGCGCATCCATCGCATTCGGCGCCGAGCCCAACACCCAGGCGTGCGAGATCGACGTGGCGTTGCCGGGGGTGCTGCCGGTGCTCAACGCGCGCGCGGTCGAGAAGGCAGTGCGCTTCGGTCTTGCCGTCGACGCAACGGTGAATCGGCGCTCGGTGTTCGCGCGCAAGAACTACTTTTATCCCGATCTGCCGAAGGGCTACCAGATCAGCCAGTACGAGATCCCGATCGTCGAGCGCGGCAGTCTTGAGATCGTACTCGGTGAACGCAGCAAGACGGTCCGACTCACCCGTGCGCATCTGGAGGAAGATGCCGGCAAGTCGCTGCACGAAGATTTCCATGGCATGAGCGGAATCGACTTGAACCGCGCCGGCACACCACTGCTCGAGATCGTCTCCGAGCCCGACCTGCGCAGCGCCGCCGAGGCGGTCGCCTACGGCAAGACCTTGCACGCCCTGGTGCGCTGGCTCGACATCTGCGACGGCAATATGCAAGAAGGTTCGTTTCGCATGGATGCCAATGTGTCGGTGCGCCCCGCCGGCACAACCGACTTCGGCACCCGCTGCGAGATCAAGAACCTCAACTCGTTCCGTTTCCTGGAGCGGGCGATCGAGTACGAGGCACGGCGCCAGATCGACGTCCTGGAGGAGGGCGGAACGATCCGGCAGGAGACCCGGCTGTACGATCCGCAGCGCGATGAGACGCGCACCATGCGCAGCAAGGAGGACGCGCACGACTATCGCTACTTTCCCGATCCCGATCTGCTGCCGCTCGAGATCGGCGCGGATTCGCTTCATTCGATCGCGCAATCGATGCCCGAACTGCCGGGCGCCATGCGCAACCGTTTTGTCGCCACGTTCGGCCTGACGCCCTATGACGCGAGCCTGCTGACGACATCGCGCGAGTTCGCGCACTACTACGAGAGCGCCTGCGCCGGGTTGTCGGGAACCACGCCGAAGCTCGTCGCCAACTGGATGACGGGTGCGCTCGCGGCCCGGCTGAACGAATCCGGCTGTGATATCACGCAGAGCAAGGTCGCACCGGAGCAGCTGCGCGCGCTGATCGGACGCGTGGCCGATGGCACGCTTTCGGGCGCGATGGCGCGCGAGGTGTTCGAGGCGCTCTGGGCCGGCGAGGGCGAGGTGGATGCGATCATCGAGCGGCGCGGATTGCGCCAGATCTCGGACAGCTCCGAACTCGACCGGCTCACCGACCAGGTGCTCGCGCAGAACGCCGCGCAAGTGGCAGATTACCGGGCGGGTAAGGCAAAGGCGTTCAACGCGCTGGTGGGCCAGGTGATGAAGGTGAGCAAGGGCAAGGCCAATCCGCAGCAGGTGAGCGAGATATTGCGGCGGAAGCTGGCGCTGCCCGGCTATTTCTTGCCCGGCGCTTGACCACCGCCGCTTGCCGCACTGGTCGCCACGCCGGCGGCTTGCTCCTCGCGCAATTCCTGATAGCGCTTCTTGAGCGCTTCGTACTTCGTTCTCGTGGCGAGCACCTCCTGGTGGCGGCGCTCGATGTCGTCGCGAAGCACCTTCGCCTGCGCTTGATTGCGCTGGATGTCTTCCTGTACAGAATCGGGGGGCGGCTTGTTGCGCTTGGCAAAGAAGTCAAGTCGTTTGCGATCCTCGACGATGCGCTCGTTCATCGAGCGCTCCTGCCCGCGCAGATTGGCGATAATCGTATCGAGGGCTTGCAGCTCTCGATCGCGCTTCATGTCGATTTCCTGCACGCTGGTGAACGACTGCAGCAATGCGTTGTCCAGCCTGCGCTGCTCGGCCGCCCTCATATCGTCGAGCTTCTTGCGCGCGAGATCCTCTTCCTGCGCCTTTTTCTGCTCGGCGCTCTTGTCCGGCTCGATCTTCTTGATGATCACGCCGCGGTTGGTCATCTGCACCGCGCTCTTGTCGCGCTCGCTCGGCGGCTTGTCGCTGTACTGAACGCGGCCCTTGTCGTCGACCCATTTGTACAAGGCCGCATGAGAGCTCAAAGCGATACCCATGAGCACCGTGGCGGCTGCAACCTCAGCGCGCATGGGCGGCGGTCCCGAAACGGCTGCGATAGCTCACGACCGCTTCCAGGTGCGAGGCGTACTGTGGCTCGGCGCCGACAAACGCCACCAGATCGTCCAGGGTCGCGATGCTGATGACTTCAATGTCATACTCACGGGTTACTTCCTGCGTTGCCGACAGCGCTCCGCTGCCGCGCTCCATCCGGTCGAGGGCAATCGCAACGGCGCACGGCGTGGCGCGATGGGCGCGGATGAGGGCGACCGATTCGCGCACCGACGTGCCCGCCGAGATCACGTCGTCCACGATCAGCACACGGCCCGCGAGCGGCGCGCCGATCACCGTGCCGCCTTCGCCGTGATCCTTCGCCTCCTTGCGGTTGAAGCTGAATGCGACATCGCGCCCGTGCGATGCGAGCGACATCGCAATTCCGGCGGCGAGCGGTATGCCCTTGTAGGCCGAGCCGAACAGCATGTCGTACTCGACGCCCGCTGCGGCAAGAGCTTTCACGTAGAATTCGGCGAGGCGCGCGAGCGCCGCGCCGCTCGCGAACCTCCCGGCGTTGAAGAAGTATGGCGAGGTGCGCCCGGCCTTGGTGACGAACTCGCCGAACAGCAGAGCCCGCTGCGAGGCCGCGAAGCGAAAAAAATCTTGCCTGAAATCAGTCATCTGCCCATGTTACGCGCAATCACTTTGAATCTCAACGGAGTGCGCTCCGCCGCATCCAAGGGTGCGTTCGCCTGGCTCGCGCGCAGCCGCGCCGATGTGATCTGCGTGCAGGAACTGAAGGCTCAGGAACGCGACCTCGCTGCGCTCGCCATTCCGCGCGGCTTCAGCGCGTATTACCACTGCGCGCGCAAGCGAGGCTATAGCGGTGTCGGCATTTATGCTCGTCGCATGCCAGACCGGGTGCAGTGCGGTCTGGGCATCGAAGATATCGACGCGGAGGGCCGCTACCTGCAGGCCGACTTCGGCACGCTGAGCGTGATCTCGGTCTATCTGCCGTCGGGATCGAGCTCGCCCGAGCGGCAGGCCGTGAAGTTCCGCTTCATGGAGCGCTTCTTTCCGCATCTCGCGCGGTTGCGCGCGGGCGCACGCGAGGTCTTGCTGTGCGGCGACTGGAACATCGCGCACCGGGAGATCGATCTCAAGAACTGGCGCGCCAACCAGAAGAACTCCGGCTTCCTGCCCGAGGAACGCACCTGGCTCACGCGCGTGTTCGACGAATTGGGATTCGTCGATGTGTTTCGCCGCCTCGATCATCGCCCGGAGCGCTACACCTGGTGGTCGAACCGCGGTCAGGCTCGGGCCAAGAACGTTGGATGGCGCATCGATTATCAGATTGCAACGCCAGGACTCGCCGCTACCGCTCGAGCGGCCACTATCTATACGCGCAAGCGTTTTTCGGACCACGCCCCGCTCACCATCGATTTCGAGCATGCGCATTGACGCCCGCTTGCCAGGAAAGCGTTTGCCCGGCGGGAAGGTGAAGGTTTCCGCTTCCTCCGGGAGAGAGTGCACGACGGGTATGTCGCGGTTTGCGCCCTGGAACGCTGTCGTGCAGTCTCTTCCCTCACCCCCGACCCCTACCCAGGAACCTGCCCGCCGCGCGGGCACACAACGCTCCCCTCTCCCACCGGGAGAGGGGTTGGG
>WYBJ01000048.1 GCA_011525945.1 Burkholderiaceae bacterium
GATGCCGACACGAAATACTTGCGGTCAGGCGAATATGCGATCTGGTAGGGGTTGGAGATGCGCTCGACGCGCTGGCCGGGCCGACCCGTGACAGGATCGAGGAACACCATGTTGTTGCTGACGGCGTTGGCGACGATCAATTGCTTGTCGTCGGGGGTTGCCATCAAGTGGTGCGGTTCCTTGCCGACCGGAAGGCGGGCGGTTTCCTTGCGCGATGCCATGTCCACCAGGCTTACCGTGCCCTCGCCGGAGTTGAGCACGACCGCGACCTGGGCGGCGGCGGATACCGAACCGAACACGCCCAGGCACGCCACCAGCGCCAATGCGAACCGCACCGAGGGCAATCGATATCGACTCATGAGACTCTCCGGGACGCACGCCGGCAACGCCGCGCAATGCAGCCGCAAACGCCGCTGCCGCCTGCGCGGTTGACGCAGTGCGGGTCACGCCAGCCCAACGCGCGCCGCACGCTCCGAATCGTCAGCGATCGATCCCTCCCATGCACAGGTACTTCACTTCCAGAAACTCCTCCATCCCGTACTTGGAGCCCTCGCGCCCGATACCGGATTCCTTCATGCCGCCGAACGGCGCGACCTCGGTCGAGATGAGCCCGATGTTGACGCCGACGATACCGAATTCGAGCGCTTCGGCGATACGCCAGATGCGGCCGATGTCGCGGCTGTAGAAATAGGCAGCCAGACCGTACTCGGTGGCGTTGGCAAGGTCGGCGAGCTCGGCTTCGGTCTTGAAGCGGAATAGCGGCGCCACCGGGCCGAATGTCTCCTCGCGCGCCATCGCCATCTGCTGTGTCACCCCCGCCAGCACGGTGGGCTCGAAGAACGTGCCGCCGAGCGCATGTCGCTTGCCGCCGACGATCACGCTCGCCCCCTTGCCGAGTGCGTCGGCGATGTGCTCCTCGACCTTCTCGACGGCCTTGGCGTCGATCAGCGGGCCCTGCACGACGCCGGCGTCTAGCCCGTTGCCGACCTTCATCTGCGAGACTTTCTCGGCAAGCTTGTTTGCGAACGCGTCATAGACGCCGTCTTGCACGTACAGCCGATTGGCGCATACGCAGGTCTGACCGGCATTGCGGTACTTGGAGGCGATCGCGCCCTCCACAGCGGCATCCAGATCGGCGTCGTCGAAGACGACGAAAGGCGCGTTGCCGCCGAGCTCGAGCGATATCTTCTTCACCGTCCCCGCACACTGCGCCATCAACTGCTTGCCGATCTCGGTCGACCCGGTGAAGGTGAACTTGCGCACCAGCGCATTCTCGGTGAGCTCCTTGCCTATGGGTCCGGATACGCCCGTGATCACACTCAGCACGCCCCTCGGAACGCCGGCGCGCTCCGCCAGTTCGCACAGCGCGAGCGCCGAGAACGGCGTCTGCGACGCGGGCTTGATCACCATGGTGCAGCCGGCGGCGAGCGCGGGGCCCGCCTTGCGGGTAATCATCGCGTTCGGGAAGTTCCACGGCGTAATGGCAGCGCAGACGCCGACCGGCTGCTTGATGACGACGATGCGCCGGTCGGTGAATTGCGCCGGAATGGTATCGCCGTATACGCGCTTGGCTTCTTCGGCGAACCACTCGATGAACGAGGCGCCGTACGCGATCTCGCCGCGCGATTCGGTCAGCGGCTTGCCTTGCTCAGTGGTCATCAGCACCGCCAGGTCCTCCTGGTGCTGCATCATCAGCTCGAACCACTTGCGCAGAATCGCGGCGCGCTCCTTGGCCGTCTTAGCGCGCCATGCCGGCCACGCGGCGTTGGCGGCTTCGATTGCGCGTCGCGTCTCGGCCGCACCCATGCGCGGCACCGTGCCGACCACGGCTCCGGTGGCCGGGTTGGTCACGCTGAGGGTGGATTTGTCATCGGCATCGAACCAGGCGCCGTCGATGTAGCACTGGCTGCGAAAGAGCTTCGAATCGTTGAGCTTCGGGGGCTGCGGTGCTACCTTCTGCAACATGGCAGGATCCTTTCGACACATCGCCGCGGACACGCGCTCGCGCGCCGTGCTGCCGACGATTTCACCAGGCAGTATAGCAAGGCGCCGCCGGCTCGTGGCTTGCCGGGCGCCCGCACGCGCTCGCTGCGAACTCGCACCGCCGCGGTCGCTGCGCGCATCGACCGGGCACAGCTAAAGGTTTACGACGGGCATTCCGTAATCTCCGGCAAGGCGCCCCCTGACAGTAGCGGGACTGTTGCTATAATGCGCCGCTTACGAAAATGACTACAACATTGAAGAGCGACGTAGCGATGAGCGCCACCGAGTCTCGTACGCGACGACTGATCGCGATGACCCTTCTAGTCCTCGTAGGCGCAGTCTCGGGGTGCGCTCACAACAATCCGCGTGACCCTCTGGAGCCGTTCAACCGTGGCGTGTACGCCTTTAACGACGCGGTCGATCGGGCGGTGTTGCGGCCGGTGGCCACGGGCTACCGGGCGGTGACCCCGCAATTCGTGCGCACCGGTGTGCGCAACTTCTTCTCCAATCTCGACGACGTAACCGTCCTCATCAACAACCTGCTGCAGCTCAAGATTCCGCAGGCGCTGTCGGACACCGGCCGCTTCGTCCTCAATTCCACCGTCGGGCTGCTCGGTTTCATCGATGTCGCCACGCAGGTCGGACTGGAAAAGCACAACGAGGACTTCGGCCAGACGCTCGGCTACTGGGGGATCGGCAGCGGTCCGTATCTGGTCATTCCGTTCCTGGGACCGAGTTCTTTTCGTGATGGCGTGGGCAAGTTTGTCGATGCCGCCTATACCGACCTCGTGTGGTACATCGACCACATCCGCACCCGGAACATCCTGCTGGGGACGCGCGTGGTGAGTCACCGCGAGGCGCTGCTGGACAGCGAGAAACTCCTGGACGCCGCGGCCGGCCCCGACCGCTACGCCTTTATCCGCGACGCCTTCCTGCAGCGGCGGCGCAATCTCGTGCACGACGGCAACCCGCCGCCGGAGCCCGAAGAGAACCTGCAAGAGCCCGCCCCTGCACCGCGTAGCGAAATCCCGCAGCCCACGCCCCCGAGCGTGCTGGTCGATCGGTTCGGCAATATCGTGTCGACTCCGGATGCGGCGGCTAGCGCACCGGACCCGCTCTCGGCTGCCGTGGCGCCATCGGATCTGAACGTCGATTCCCGCAGCGAACGCAACCGAGCCGCGCAGGTGCCGCCGTTCGGCGCGCAGCCCGCCCAGTCGGACGACGGTGCGAGCCCGCCTGCCCCGAGGGTCGTGCGCGTCTGGCTCGGGCGTTAGCTGGCGCGGACGCGGTACACCGCTCGCGTCAGGCCGGCCGGGCAGCGCGCTGCCGCGCGTTCATCGCAAGGCGGCTACAGGCTGGTCGCTTGCCGTGCGCAGCGTCAATTAAGCATCGAACAGGTGCGCTGCAGCTCCACCAACCGCGCTCGCGTCGCCTCCGCGTCGTCGGCATCCGGCGCCAGCGCGAGGTAGCTTCGAAAGTCCGCCAGCGCCGCACGAAAGCACTCCAGCGCGAGGTGCAGGTTCGCGCGCTCGCGCCATTCACGCGCGTTGTCGGGCGACAAGGCAAGGATGCGGGATGTCGCTACCAGCGCCTGCGGCAATTGTCGGTAGTGCAGGTAGATGCCGCGCAGGTTGCGCAACAGCCGGGACAGGATCTCGCGCGCGCTCGCTGGCGCAAGCAGCGCCGCCACCTCGGCTCGGCCGGGCGTCTTGCCCTGTACCGGTGCAAGGCGCTTTTGCAGATCCGCGATGCCGAGCGACACCCCCTTGTGATAGGGATCCAGAACTGCGGTGCCGTCGCGCATCGGACAACGGACGAGGAAGTGGCCTGGAAACGAGATCCCTTCGAGACGCAACCCGATTCCCTGACCCAGGCTCATGTAGACGATCGCGAGTGTGATCGGGATGCCGGTGCGGCGCGCCACGACGTCGTTGAGGAAGCTGTTGCGCGGATCGTAGTAATCGTCGGTCGCGCCGTGGAAGCCCAGCTCCTCGAACATGTAGCGATTGAGCGCCCGGATCGAATCGCTTGCGCCGATATCGGGCCGCAGCCGCTTGCGTAGCACTTCGGCGAGGCCGTTCAGCACCCCGACGCAGCCCTCGATATCCAGCTCGGGATACTCTTCTGCCGCTATCAGCAAGGCGCCGCGGACCAGGTCGATGGCCTCATCGGGACCTTGCGCCATTTGCTGGAATCGCTCCGCGGCCTGCATCCGGTCTTCCAACTGACCCACCACAATGTCATGTCGCTCAGCGCGATTGTGGCACGCGCATGACGCAGAAGACAAACCGGGATGGGCCGCGCGCCGCTACAAGTCGCGGTGACGCGGGCTCACGCCGGGCACTCGAGCGTGTTCTTGGTCGTGCCGTCGGAATCGACGGATTCCAAGCGCACGGCAAAGCCCCATAGGCGCGACAGGTGCTTCATGACTTCCCGCGCCTCTTCCAGCTTCAAGGGCCGATTGCGCGCCTCGAAATGCCGCAGCGTGAGCGAGCGGTCGGCGTCGCGCTCGAAGCGTACCACCTGGATATCGGGCACCGAGTTCTCGCGCTTGTACTGCTCGGAAAGGAGCTTGCGCAGCCGCCGGTAGCCGGTTTCGTCGTGGATTTCGTCGATCACCAGCTCGGATTCGGCTTCGTGATCGGCGACTGCGAAGAAACGGAACTCGCGCATGAGCTTGGGCGACAGGAACTGACCGATAAACGACTCGTCCTTGAAACTGCGCATCGCGAAGTCGAGCGTTCTACCCCAGTCCGAGCCCGCCGCCTCCGGGAACCAGCGCCGGTCCTCGGGGGTGGGTTTTTCGCAGATGCGGCGCAGGTCCGTGAACATCGCAAAGCCGAGCGCATACGGGTTGATGCCGCCGAAGCCGCGCTCGTCGAAACCGCGCTGGCAGACGACGTTGGTATGCGACTGCAGGAACTCGAGCATGAACCCGTCGTTGACCAGGCGCTTGTCGTAAAGCCGGTTGATGAGGTTGAAGTGCCAGAAAGTCGCCCATCCTTCATTCATGACCTTGGTCTGGACCTGGGGATAGAAGTACTGCGCGAGCTTGCGCACGATGCGCACGAGCTCCCGCTGCCAGGGTTCGAGCCGGGGCGAGTGCTTCTCCACGAAGTAGAGGATGTTCTCCTCCGGTTCGGCCGGGAAATCGCGCTTCTTGCCGGTGGAATGGGTCGGCTCGCGCCCCGGCACCGTGCGCCACAGGTCGTTGAACTGCCGTTGCTCGAAAGCCGTACGCGCCTCGGCACGCGCTCGCTCCTCGCGCGCCGATGGCGGCTGCGGGCGCCGGAACCGATCCACACCGTGCAGGCTGAGCGCATGGCACGAATCGATGATCGCTTCCACCTCGGCTTCGCCGTAACGCTCCTCGCACTCCATCACGTAGCGGCGCGCGAACACCAGATAGTCGATGATCGCATCGGCCTCGGTCCACTGCCGGAACAGGTAGTTGCCCTTGAAAAAAGAGTTGTGGCCGAACGATGCGTGGGCGATCACCAGTGCCTGCATCATCATGGTGTTTTCTTCCATGAGATAGGCGATGCAAGGGTCGGAATTGATCACGATCTCGTAGGCGAGCGCCTGGTAGCCCTTACGGTACGCCTGTTCGTTGCGGATGAACTCCTTGCCGTAGGTCCAGTGCGGGTAACCGACCGGAAGCCCCGCGCTCGCGTACGCATCGAGCATCTGCTCGGAGCTGATGACCTCGATCTGGTTGGCGTACGTGTCGAGGTTGAACTCGGCTGCACACCCGCTGATCGCTTTTTCGTAGCGCTCGATCAGGTCGAAGTCCCAATCCGCGCCGGTAGAGATGAAGCTCATGCCAGCGCCTGTGACGCGATGACGGGGTTCGACCGCCCAACCGTCGCCGGCCAAGGTTCCATTCGGCTTGCGGTCGACCCCCGCGAGCGGCACCCCTTTGCCGTGACTTTCATGCCGCCTGCACCCCTGCATCCTTGCGGAAAAGCTCGCGGAACACGGGGTATATCTCATCGCGCCGGGTTACGCGTCGCATCGCGAAGGAACCGGGTACGGCGCTGATCTCCTGGTATTCCACCCACAGACTGCTCATGCGCGCACCCGACTCGTCGGGCGTTTCCAGGTAGGCGAAATAGCGTGTCTGCGGCAGGATGCGGTCGGCCAAAAAGCGCGCGCTCTTGCCCGCGTCCGCCCCGAACGCGTCGCCATCGGAGGCCTGCGCCGCGTAGATGTTCCAGCCGCCGCTCGCGTAGCGCGCCTCGACAATTTCGGCCATCAACTGCAGCGCCGAGAGCACCACCGTGCCGCCGCTCTTGCGATCGTAAAAGAAGGTCTTCTCGTCCACCTCCTCGGCGTTGTCGGTGTGGCGCACGAACACCAGCTCGACGTGCTCGTACTTGCGCGTGAGAAACAGGTACAGCAACGTGAAGAAGCGCTTGGCGAGATCCTTCTTCGCCTCGTCCATCGAGGCGGAAACGTCCATCAGGCAGAACATCACGGCGCGCGCGGTCGGCTCCGGCACGTTCACCCGGTTGCGGTAGCGCAGATCGAATTCATCCAGGAAAGGCACGCGTGCGAGCTTGCGTTCGAGCTCCTCGATGCGCGCGCGCAACGCCTGGATCTCGGCCTGCGGACGGTCTTCGGCGAGCGCGCGTACGAGCTCCTGGTTGAGCGTTTCGATCTCGCGCGCAAGCGGCCCGCCGAGTGCGATTCGCCGCGCGAGCGAAGTGCGCATGGTGCGCACGATGGCCAGATTGGTCGGCGAGCCCGTCGTGGTATAGCCGGCGCGCTGGGGCTTTTGCTCTTCGATGCCGGCGAGCATATTGCGCTCCAACCGCGGCAGCTCCAGATCCTCGAAGAAGATGTGAAGAAATTCCTCGCGTGAGAGCGCGAACACGAATTCGTCCTCGGATTCGCCCGCGCCCGGCTCCTTGCCACCGCCCTCGCCGCCGCCGTCGGGACGCGGGACCCGGTCGCCCTTGGTGAATTCCCGGTTGCCCGGGTGCACGATCTCGCGATCGCCGCCGGGGCCGTGCCGGAACACGGGCTCGGAGATGTCCTTGCGCGGCACGCTCACATCGCCGCCCCGGTCCATGTCGGTGATCGAGCGCTCGGACACCATGTCATGCACCGCGCGCCGGATCTGTTCCTTGTAGCGGCGCAGAAATCTGGCGCGATTGACTGCGCTCTTGTTGGGAGCGTTTTCGCGCCGGTCGATCAGGTGTGCCATATGCCTCCCGCTCGCGTCGCTGCGCCTGCGGCCTCCGATACGCGCTCGCGTCAGGAAGACTTCCGTACCCGTAGATACCAGTCGCACAGCAACCGCACCTGCTTCTCGGTATAACCCTTCGCGACCATGCGGGCGACGAAATTCTCGTGTTTGCTGCGATCGTCGTCGGAAGCCTTGGCGTTGAACGAGATCACCGGCAGCAGATCCTCGGTGTTCGAGAACATCTTCTTCTCGATCACCTCGCGCAGCTTCTCGTAGCTCGTCCAGGCCGGGTTCTTACCACTGCTCGCGGCCCGCGCACGCAGCACGAAGTTGACGATCTCGTTGCGGAAGTCCTTCGGGTTCGCGATGCC
Organism: Burkholderiaceae bacterium; assembly: GCA_011525945.1. GTDB lineage: Bacteria > Pseudomonadota > Gammaproteobacteria > Burkholderiales > WYBJ01 > WYBJ01. The sequence goes on from WYBJ01000048.1 coordinate 7,546, forward strand.
TGCCGGCTTCTCGATCTTTTCCAGTTCGGCATTGAGCGCGGCGCGGTCGAAGACCTCGCCCGTGTCGGGATCGCGGAACTCCTCGTCCTGAATCCAGCAGTCGGCGTAGGTGACGTAGCGGTCGAAGATGTTCTGCCCGTACTCGGCATACGACTCGAGATAGGCGGTCTGGATCTCCTTGCCGATGAATTCGGCATAGCGCGGCGCAAGCCAGCCCTTGATGAATTCGAGGTAGCGGCGCTGCGATTCCTCCGGCAGATCCTCGCGCGCGATGCGTTGCTCGAGCACGTACATGAGGTGCACGGGATTGGCCGCGATCTCGCTGTGGTCGTAGTTGAACACCGCCGACAGCACCTTGTAGGCGAACCGCGTCGACATGCCGGTCATGCCTTCGTCCGGGCCGGCGTAATCGCGATACTCCTGATAAGACTTCGCCTTGGGATCGGTGTCCTTCAAGCTCTCGCCGTCGTATACGCGCATCTTGGAGAAGATGCTCGAGTTCTCGGGATCCTTAAGCCGGGTCAGCACGGAGAACTGCGCCATCGCGTCGAGCGTCCCGGGTGCGCACGGCGCCTGCGCCAGGGAGCTGCCACGCAGCAGCTTCTCGTAGATGCGCACCTCCTCCGAGACCTGCAGGCAGTACGGCACCTTCACGATGTAAATTCGATCGAGGAAGGCTTCGTTGCGCTTGTTGTTGCGGAAGCTCTGCCACTCGGCTTCGTTCGAGTGCGCGAGGATGATGCCGTGGAAGGGGATCGCGCCGAAACCCTCGGTGCCTTTGAAGTTGCCTTCCTGCGTGGCGGTCAGCAGCGGGTGCAGCATCTTGATCGGCGCTTTGAACATCTCGACGAACTCGAGCAAGCCCTGGTTGGCCAGGCACAGGCCGCCCGAGTAGCTGTAGGCGTCGGGGTCGTGCTGCGCGTATTGATCGAGCTGGCGGATATCGACCTTGCCCACCAGCGAGGAGATGTCCTGGTTGTTCTCATCGCCCGGTTCGGTCTTCGCGATCGCCGTTTGCCGCAGTACCGACGGATAAAGGCGCACGACGCGAAACTTCGAAATGTCGCCGCCGAATTCGGCCAGGCGCTTGACCGCCCACGGCGATGGAATCCCGCTCAGATAGCGGCGCGGGATGCCGAACTCCTTGTCCAGTAGCTCGGCGTACTGCTCCGTGGGAAACAGACCCAGGGGAGATTCGTTCACCGGCGATCCCTTGAGCGCGTAAATAGGCTGATTTTCCATCAGTTGCTTCAAGCGCTCGGCAAGCGACGACTTCCCCCCACCGACCGGACCGAGCAGATAAAGGATCTGCTTGCGTTCTTCCAGCCCCTGCGCGGCGTGGCGAAAAAACGACACGATCTGGTTGATCGCCTCGTCCATGCCGTAGAACTCGCGAAAAGCGGGGTAGCGGCGGATGATACGGTTGGAAAACAACCGCGACAGCCGCGGATCGTTGCGCGTGTCGACGACTTCGGGCTCGCCGATAGCGGCCAGCATGCGCTCGGCCGCGTTGGCGTACGCGGTCCTGTCGCGACGGCACAGGTCGAGGTACTCCTCGAGCGACAGCTCCGTTTCCTGCGCCGACGAGTAGCGACTCTTGTAACCTTCGAGCAACGTCGTCATGGATTTCTCCCGGCCTTAGGCCTTTGCGCCAGCGGCAGTTGCGGCCATGAGAGCTCTCGACACTCGGCTCTCGCAACCCGGCCGCTTCCTGCAACTACAGTTCCTGAGACACAAGCTCCCCCGTGCAGTTCATCCGCTGACAAGCAAACGCCGGGCCGGCGGCCACCTAGGTATCGCCTGATGCGGGCGGTGCATCGGCCTCGCCACGCGCCTGCAGCCCGACTTGCGGGACGCGCACCCCGCGCTTGCCTGCACCGGCGCGGCAACGCCCTGCGCAAGAAACCCCAAAACCGCGCCAAGCTGCCGGTCGGATCGCATCCGATCGTGCGTCGCCACCCTAACCGACTGCGGCCGCGACAGAAACCCAGAGCAGACAGCCGAAGCCGCTGCAATTGGCGCGTTCATGCGGTTCGTCGCGCCTGTGCGCCGCGACAGGAAGACTCGGCGGGACCGATACGGTACGCGCTCCGATTGCGCCGCCGCGCGACGTGCAAGGTGGGTGCCTGACTACGTCGCACGCGACAAAACGACATGATCGATGCGGGATATCACTTGGGCCGCTTGCTCCCGCGCAAGGCTCGACGAGTATCATGCGCCGATCGACACGATCGATGCAAGCACGCGTGCATTGGCGCTCGCAGCCGCACCCGAGCGATGCGCGCGTCGGCAGTATTTGCTAGGTTAGAATCGCCGCCATGCCCCCGTAGCTCAGTGGATAGAGCTACCCCCTCCTAAGGGGTAGGTCGGACGTTCGATTCGTCTCGGGGGCGCCAGTTCGAACCGCAACGAATGGCGTTCGTCGATCGATCGGTTGTACCCATGATATGTGCGTTGGCCTCGCTCGCGAGCGCGACCGTGCACGCGCAGCCCGCCGCGGGCGAAACCATGTATGCCAAGATTGTCGCCTACGGCAGCGCGAGCGCCTTCGCTGTTCTCGATGCCGAGAAGAAAGTGCGGCGCATCAAGCTGACCGGCGTCGATGCGCCGGAGCGGGACCAACGCTTCGCGCAGCAGGCGCAACGCCTCGCCTCCGATCATCTGGGCACCGGCCCGATCGCCATCACGATCGACGCGATCGGTGACGATGCGCGCGTGCATGGGCGTGTGGGCGTCGACGGCGGCGACCTGGGGCTCGTTCTGCTCGAGGCCGGGCTGGCCTGGTGCGACCCGGGCGACAGCGCGAGCGTGCCCGCCGCGCTGCGGAATGCTTACGCGCACGCCTGCACGCAGGCGCGCGCGCAGCGGCGCGGCGTTTGGCAGGACGCGAATCCGGTGCCGCCGTGGGAATACCGCAAGATCCCGCGCTTCGGTCCGCTGCCGGAGCGGGCGCAGTCGAAGCATTGCCGGCAGATCGGCTACCAGAGCCTGCAATGCGACGACGGCACGCGCTACCGGGATGTCGGTAGGCGCGTGACCGGCTCGGATGGTTCTGCTTACTCGCGTCGCGGCAACACCGTGACCGGCAACGACGGCAATCGGTTCCAGATCCAGGGCAAGTCGGTGTACGGAACCGATGGCAGCGTGTGTCGCATGCGCGGCAGGCTCGTCGAGTGCCGCTGAATCATGCCCGCGCATGCGGTGTTTCTCGCCATGCTGGCAGCATGAGCGCATCGTGCTGAAGGCGCCCGCGGCACACGCGCTCGCAGTCGCGCTGCTGCTCGGCGGCTGCGAGCCGGAACGAGCGCCAGTCCCCTTCCAGGGCTACCTGGAAGCTGAACTGGTGGACATCGCCGCGCCGCTTTCCGGAAGACTCGAGCAGTTGTCGGTCACGCGCGGTCAGAGCGTCGAGTCGGGTGCGCCGCTGTTCCGCCTCGACGACACCTTCGAGCGGACCGCCGTGGCGCAAGCGCGTTCACGCCAACAGGCAGCGCGGGCGCGCCTCGACAATCTGCTCGCAGGACGGCGCGAGCCCGAGCTGCAAGCGCTGCGGGCAGAGGCGGCGAGCGCACGCGCGGCGAGCGAGCTCACGCGCCTGCAGCTGCGTCAAGTCGAGGAGCTTTATGCCTCCGGCTTCGTGTCGAAGGCCCGACTCGACGAGGCGATCGCCAACCACGCGAGGGACGGCGCTCGGGTTGCAGAGGTGCAAGCGCGAATCTTGAGCGCTTCGATCGCAATCGGGCGCGCCGGCGAAGTTGCCGCAGCGCAAGCGGAGATTCGTGCCGTGGAGGCCGAAGTCGAGCAGCGCGAGTGGCAACTCAGTCAGAGAAGCCGCAGCGCGCCCACGGCCGCGCGGGTGTACGAGACGTACTTCAATCCGGCGGAATGGGTCCCTGCCGGCACGCCTGTGGTGAGCTTGCTGCCGCCCGCGCAGCTGAAGCTTCGCTTCTACGTGCCCGAGGCGCAACTCGGGGCGGTGCATCCGGGCAGCCGCGTGCAGGCCCGTTGCAACGGCTGCGCGCAGCCCATCGATGCCACCGTGAGCTACATCTCGCCGCGACCCGAATACACCCCACCCATCATCTACAGTCGGCAGACTCAGGCAAAGCTCGTCTTCCTGGTCGAAGCGCGGCCCGACCCGGCGGTGGCGGCGCACTTGAACCCCGGCCAGCCGATCGAGGTTCGGCCCACGAGTGCCGTGCGAACACCACCACGCTAGCGTGCCCTTCGAAACCACGCCCGGCAAACCAATGCGCGCTCTCGCGATCGACGTGCATAAGCTCAACAAGCACTTCGGCGCGAAGCATGTCGTGCGTGATCTCAGCTTGCACGTCCTTGGCGGTGAGATTTTCGGCTTCCTCGGGCCCAATGGCAGCGGCAAGACGACCTCGATTCGCATGCTCTGCGGCCTGCTCACTCCCGACAGCGGCTCGGGCACCTGTCTCGGCCACGACGTGGTGCGCGAAACGGCGGCGATCAAGCGCGAAGTGGGCTACATGACGCAGCGCTTCTCGCTCTGGGAAGACCTCACCATCGGCGAGAACCTCGATTTCATCGGCCGCATGTACGGCGTACGCTCGCGCACCGCGGCAGTGGCGCGCGCGCTCGACCGCTTCGGCCTGGCCGAGCGCAGCGATCAGCTCGCCGGCACGCTATCAGGCGGCTGGAAGCAGCGCCTTGCGCTCGCCGCCTGCATGTTGCACGAGCCTCGCCTGCTGTTGCTCGACGAGCCGACCGCGGGAGTCGACCCCAAGGCGCGGCGCGACTTCTGGCAGGAGATTCACGCCCTGGCCGCGACCGGCGTGACGGTGCTGGTGTCGACGCACTACATGGATGAAGCCGAGCGCTGCCATCGCCTTGCCTACCTGGCGTCCGGACGTTTGCTCGCCATGGGCACGGCGCAGGAGATCGTAGCCCGCCGCGGGCTTGGCGCGTGGGCGGTGAGCGGGCCGGAGTTGTCGGCCATCACGCGCACGCTCGAAGCACTCGCCGGCGTCGACCATGTCACCGCGTTCGGCAACGTGCTGCATGTCACCGGCCGCGATGCGCGAAGCCTTGGCGAGGCGATGGGAATCGCGGCCGCCAGTCACCCGGCGCATCGGTTCGAGCCGGTCGCCCCCGGCCTGGAGGACGTCTTCATCAGCCTGATGGACGAAGTCCGGGACGAAGCGCGATGAGTCGGATCGCGGCAAGCTGGTCGCGCTTCACCGGCATCGTCGTCAAGGAACTGATCCAGCTGCGCCGCGACCGTCTGACCTTCGGCATGATGATCGGCATTCCGGTGCTGCAGTTGCTGTTGTTCGGGTTCGCGATCAACTCCGATCCGAAGCACCTGCCCACGGCCATCCTCGTGGCGGACCAGGGCGTGTTCTCGCGCACCCTCGTCGCAGGGCTGCAAAACAGCGGCTACTTCGACGTTGTGCGCAGCCTGCGCCACGAGGACGAAGCGCGCCAGGCCCTGCGAGCGGGACAGATTCAGTTCCTGGTGCAGATTCCGTACGACTTCAGCCGCCGGCTGGTGCGTGGCGAGCGGCCCGCATTGCTGGTCGAGGCCGACGCCACTGATCCGGCGGCGACCAGCAATGCGCTCGCCGCGTTGAGCGGGGTGATCGATACGGCGCTCGCGCACGACCTGAAAGGCCCGCTTGCCGCGCTTGCACCCGGCGCCTCGCCGGTGGAACTGCGCGTGCACCGGCGCTATAACCCCGAAGGGCTCACGCAATACAACATCGTCCCGGGTCTGCTCGGCGTCATACTGACCATGACCATGGTCCTGATGACGGGTCTGGCGATGACGCGCGAGCGCGAGCGCGGCACGTTCGAGAATCTGCTCGCCACGCCCGCTCGACCGCTCGAGGTGATGACCGGCAAGATCGTGCCTTACATCCTCATCGGTCTGATCCAGGTCGTTCTGGTTCTGATTGCGGCGCGCTGGCTGTTCGCGGTGCCGCTCGAGGGCAGCATCGTGCTGCTGTTCCTGGTCGTGCTGCTGTTCATCGCCACCAACCTCGCGCTCGGCATTACCATCTCCTCGCTGGCACGCAACCAGTTGCAGGCCATGCAGATGACATTCTTCTTCTTCCTTCCATCCATACTCCTTTCCGGTTTCATGTTCCCGTTTCGCGGCATGCCCGAGTGGGCGCAGGCGCTTGGTTCGATATTGCCGCTGACCCACTTCCTGGTGCTGGTGCGCGGCATCCTTCTGAAGGGCAGTACGACGACCGAGCTCTGGCCCGCGCTATGGCCGATCGGCGCCTTTCTTGCGGCTGTCATCGCCATCGGGCTTCTTTTCTATCGGCGCACCCTTGATTAGCACAGCCGCGGCGCTCCGGGGCGACACCGCGTAGCGACCCTATCGTGTCGTACACAATTTACGGCCGCCGCGCACGCTGGTACTCTGTTTGCGGACACGGCTGCTGCCGTGTCGACAGGGACGGAACCGGTAACGGCGACTCATGCTGAAGTGGCTCGCGCGGCAGTTTTCCCGGGAAGACGACGACCCCGATTCGCTCGCATCGGAAACGGGGCTTGAGAACTTCATCGCAGCGCTCCCGGTGACGGTGCCGGCGCGCACGATCGAAGCGCTCGGCGAACCGTTTGAAGGCGCGCGCAGCCTCGGACTCGCACCGGCGCGGCTAATCCGGGCGTTGAAGCGCTTGGACGAACGCGCACAAGAGCCGCTGCAGGCCGTGTGGGAGGCGCTGTTCGACGACGAGCGTGGGCGCGAAGTCGCCGATGGCGCCTGGCTCGTGCTGGCGCGATTCTTTCGCAACGTTTACGCCGGCTATGACGTCTGGTTCGGGCACGTCCGCGGTCGCACCGAGCTTGGTGACGAAGAGCGCGCCGATGTCGTGCTCGCCGCCGGGCGCGCGATGTCAGCCCTTGGGCGCTACAAGGCGCTCATGCGCATGCGCTATCGCGACGTCGACAGCGGTTACTGGGCGCACCTGCATGGCCTGGCGGCCTGGAGCAACGCTTTCGGCGGCGCCAGGACGCTGATCGAGCTCTATCCCAAAAGCGGCTACCAGAGCAGTATCGAGCGCGAATACCTGATCGCGCTGGCATACGACGCTGCACCCACCGGCAACCTGCTGCCCGCGCAATTGCTCGGTCTCGATTTCCTGCTGCGCCGCCTGGCGACGCACTTCCAGTTTGCCGATGCCTTCCGGGATAACGCGCCGTTCGTGATCGAACCCGACCGCGAACCCGGCGTGCGCCGCTCGCTCAAGGGTTTGAGTGCACGTCCGGGCCAGCGCTACTTCGGCATCGGCGGCGCTTATGCGCAACTCGCGGCGCTGCGCAAGCAGGCCGCACGCGACGTTCCGGACTGGCTCGAACGCGCGCGGCTCGACCCTGCCGCGTATTGCGGCCTGCTCGATCTTCTGCTTACGCACTGGTCGTCGCAACCGCCACAGCGCCAGCAGCGGCGCGACCGGGTCGAGGCCGAGGTGCTGGTGAGCCGCGGCGTCGGGCAGGTGCGCCGCATGATCGCTGCTAGCGAATACGCACGGTCTGGCGGACAGCTGAGCTACGAGGACAGCACGCCCTACGATCACAAGCTATTCGGCAAGTTGCGGTTCGGCTCGGTCGAACAGCAGGCCGCACCGCAGTCCGCGCAAGCCGCTGTCCCGACCACACCGCTGGAGACCCTGCAGAAATTCGAGCTCGAAGGCGACCGGCAGATGACCGAGCGCTGGATTCTGACCGATGTGAGTGCGAACGGTATCGGTGCGCTCGCAGCCGCGCACGGCGGCTGGGCGCGCACTGGGATGCTGATCGGCTTGCGCCGGCTCGACAGCCTCGACTGGAACCTTGGCGTGATTCGCCGGCTGAGCCGCGCGGCCGACGGCAAGCTCAGTATCGGCGCGCGCACCATCGAAGGTGCGCCGTCGTGCACGCGCGTGCGCTTCGACACGGGCGATGGGGGCAACCCGTGGGCCGCCGTGGCCGGGACAACCGATGCCTTTCACGACGCGATTCTGTTGCGCGCCAACGATCGAACCGTGCTCCTGCTTGAACCGGGCGTTTTCACCGATCCGCAGGAATGTATGTTGTCGCTCGAACGCACCTGGAAACGCGCCCGCCTGGAAGCGAGCGCCGAGCGCGGATACGATTTCGAGCTGATCGAATTCACCCTATAACGCGGCCACCGACGCCGTCAAGCACCGTCTGCCGGACGGTCGCCACCCGCGTTCTGCGTGCCGCTGCCCGCCGCCGGAGCGGGTGCATCGACATTGTAACCAGCGAGCTTGAGCAGCCACGCCACCACGAAACCCGCGACCAGCGGCCACCATCGCATCGAATAGCCCGCCACCAGCCCCGAGCCCGAGTAAACGAACGAAAGCACCAGCAGCTCCCAACGGCGCGTGCGGCGAAACACGAACAACATCATAAAGCCCAGCACGATGAAGGCACTCGCGATGAAGTAGAGCAGGATGACGAGCAGCGTCAAGACAGTGTACCCGCAAGGTTGACGATCATCGACCGGTCAGGCCGCAACGGTGGTCGCGCTCGCGCCATCCGTTACGTGCCCAATCCGGGATGCGCGCACATACACCGCGCCATCGAACAAGCGCCTTGCGGTGCGATAGAACGCGCCCTGCTCGGCAACCCATTGCCCCGCGCTGGACACGACTTTCGCCGCCACCACGAGCACCCCGGAAGGCATGCCGATGCGCAGCGCCGCTGCGGGATCGTCCGCACGGCGCGCGGCGCGATGCACGATGCTGCCTTCAATACGCGCCGCCACCGCCATGCAAAGCGAGGCCGTCAACGGCAGCGCTCGGTGCGTCTGACCGTTCGACAGCACGCGTGCGGTGAGGTCGATGTCCGCCGCCTCGATCGGCTCGCCGGCGAGCGTGCGAGCCGCGTGCGGCTCGCACACGAAGCCCACGAACGGCACGGTGGTCTTGACTGCCGCGCTAGCGGCATCGGGTGCAATGCCCATTGCCACCGAGGCTGCCAGCCGGATTGCGCCAAGGCGCGCCATCGCATCGCGATCCGCATCCAATGCTTCCGGCATCTCGATGCCGCCAAGGCCGATATCTTCGGCGCGCACGAACACGCAGGCGTTGGCCGCATCTACCATCGAGACCGAAACGCGCCCCACCCCCGCGACATCCAGCACATCGACCGGATTTCCCGTCGGCAGCAAGCGGCCGGTGGTCGCTCCGCCGGGATTGAGGAACTCCAGCCGCACCGGCGCACCGGTCCCCGATACACCGGGGATCGCGAGGTCCCCGTCGACCGCGGCCATACCCTCGTCGAGCGCGAAGCGGGCGCGGATGATCTTGCGGGTGTTGGTGTTGTGGATACGCACCACCGCCTCGTCGCCAGCGGAGCGCACCAGTCCTTCGTCTACCGCAAACGGTCCCATGGCCGACGACATATTGCCGCAGTTGCCGGAATAGTCGACTCGCTTCTCCTTCACCAGCACCTGCGCGAACGTGTAGTCGATGTCGGCATCCGGGCGCGACGACGGTCCGACGACGCACACCTTGGACAACGACGACACGCCCCCACCCATGCCGTCGAGCTGGCGCCCGCTCGGATCGGGGCTGCCGATGGCTGCAAGAAAGATCTCGTCCCACGCCGAGCGCTCAGCGGGCAGATGTTCGCGCCTGAACACGATCGCCTTGCTGGTACCGCCGCGCATGAACACCGCCGGAAGCTTGAGCTGCTTCATCGCCACATCTCCTGAATGCAATCGATACGTCGCGCCGGCATACCGCCGCGTGGAATGGATCACATGCGCCGATTATGCCACGCGCCCTGCCCCCGCCGGCCGCACGTGAGCGGCCGGCATGCCTGCTAACATTGCCTTCGGTCAACCGCACGGCCGAACTGGAGGACGTATGAGCGATGCATTCACCGCGCCCGAGCGTATCGGGTTCGTCGGATTGGGCAAGATGGGCGCGCCCATGATTCGCAACCTGAAGAAAGCCGGGTTCGAGCTCGCACTGAACGATGTCGATGCCAGGCTTGCGCGCACGCTCGGCGAGGAGTTGGGTGCGCAGATATTCGAGCACCTGCCCGACCTCGCCCGCGCCTGTCGTGTGGTCATCACCATGGTGCCGGACGGCAAGATCGTGCGTGAGATCGCCCTAGGGCACACGAGGATGCCCGGGCCCGGCGCAACAGAAAGGCCCGCGTCCGGGTTGGTAGCGGGCTTTGCCCGCGGCTCGGTGCTGATCGACATGAGCTCGTCGGCGCCGGTCGGTACGCGCGCGCTTGGCGCGGAACTCGCGGCCTACGGCGTCGACATGATCGACGCGCCGGTGTCCGGGGGTGTGCGCCGCGCCATAACGGGCCAGCTTGCGGTCATGATCGGCGGCGATCCGGCGCTGATCGAACGCTGCCGCCCGGTACTGAGCGCAATGGGCAGCCAGTTGTTCGTGGTGGGCGGCCTGGGCGCGGGCGATGCCATCAAGTGCCTCAACAATTACGTCTCGGCGGCGGGGCTGCTTGCCGCCGCCGAAGGCCTAGTGGCGGCACAGCGCTTCGGACTCGACACGGGCAAGGCCCTGGAGGTACTCAACGCTTCCTCCGGCAAGAACAACAGCACCGAGCACAAGTTCGCTCAGTTCATCCTGTCGCGTACGTTTGCTTCGGGCTTTTCCATCGCGCTCATGGCCAAGGATCTGCGCACCGCGCTTGAGCTGGCGCAGCAGGTCGAGGCGCCGATGCCGCTCGGGGCGCACTGCGTGCCCGTTTGGAACGATGCCGAGAAAACACTCGGTGCTAGCGCCGACCACACCGAGATCGTGCGCGTGCTCGAACGTGTCACCGGCAGCGAGCTGCGCTGAGCATGACGCCCGCCGACCTCTTCCGCGCGCAATGGCAGCACGCGACGGCGTAGCGCCGTCAGGAATCGGTCGGGCGACGCCACGCAAGCGGGGGCTCCCAGATCACTTCCGGATAATCCCGCGCGCGCAGGCTCAAGACCATGCGCAGAGCCGATTCGACGCCTCGATAGTAGCCTGCCACCACGCCGGCATCCTCGAATCCGAGCGAGCGATAAAACGCGCGCGCCGCGAGGTTGGTCGTGCGCATTTCCACGTGCACGGTCGCGATCCCGGCGGTGCGGGCGCAAACCAGCATCCAGCTCACCAGCTTGCGGCCAAGTCCGCGGCGGCGCAATCTGGCGTCGACAGCGAGCAGACTCAGGTGAGCGATCTCGTCGCCGAACTGCGTGATGCAAAAACCTTGCACGCGGTTATCACCGATGACATTCGAGAGGGTATTCGGATCGCGCAGCGAAACCAGCACGCGCGGCGGGCGCCACGACCAACCGAGGCCGGTCTCGATGGTGTCGCGCGACATGCGCGCGATCGCGTTCGCGTCGGCGATCGTGGCGAGCCGGATCTGCGCTGCGGGCGTGCTCATGCGCCGGCCTGGACGGTCAAACCGCGGCGGCGTGCGATGCGCGTGCGCCGAGGCGCCGGGATACCTCCTCGCCGGCGCGAGTGGCGATGCGGATATGTTCCGACAGGCGCGGCGTCATGCGCTCGGTCGGACCGGCGATCGCGATGCAGTATCGGACGTCGTCGCTGTCGCGCACCGGCGCAGCAACCGCGCTCATGCCGACGACGCGCTCGCCGTGGGTGACCGCGTAGCCGGCGCTGCGCACCCGCTCAAGCTCCGACAGCAGCTGTGAACACGGCTGGCCGGAGACCATGGACGCGTAGCCCACTGCCTCCTTGAGGTCGCTTCCGGGCAGAAATGCAAGCAGCACCTTGGCGGTCGCGCCCTCGACCAGCGGTATGTGCTCGCCCGGCTTCGCGATACTGTCGAGCGAGGAGGAGGTGTCGATCACCTCGAGGCAGACACGCTCGCGTCCGCGCACCGCATTCAGGATCACCGCCTCGCCCGAGGCCATGGCTGCCTGCTCCATCACTTCGCGGGCGAGGCCGCGAACGTCGTGCGACACACCGACCAGCCGCGCCAGGCGCAGGAACTTGGGCGACAGACAGTACGCCTGGTTGTCCTGGCGCACCAGGTAGCCCGCCTGCACCAGGCTTTGCACCAATCGGAAGGCAGTCGATTTCGGCAGCCCGACGCAATTGGCGATCGACTGCAGGTTGAGGCTCGGCCGGTCTTCGGAGAAACAATCGAATACCGCCATCGTGCGACCGACCCCGCGCATCATCGTGACACTCCTTTCATCCGCCAGCGGCGCATCGAGCACGCGCCCGCTCGTGCCGAGAGGCTCGCGCGCATGGCATCGATTATATGTCGCAAGCGACGATCGATCTTCGTCGCGGGTCGCCGCCCCCGATGTACGCCGTACGAGCAACGGATCGCGTGCATGCGCCGCACTGACAGCGGCGCGCGTCACGGCTATACTGGCCGAGGCCGATGTCGTCGCCTGACACGTCCGTACTCGGGCGCGAGCCGCGACGGCGAATTTCGGACTCGGGATCCCGGCCTGCGCCGATTCGTCACGATCCGACCATGCCCCCACGTAGCACGATGCTCAAGCTTTTCCGGCCCGCTTCGATCGGCGGTATCGCGCTCGCGTGCGCGTGTACCTACCTCGCGTGCTTCGCATGCATCGCGACAGCGACCGAGCTCGTGCCCGATGGCTTCTACTGGTACGTTCCCGAGCACGAGAAATATGCGCGCACCGAGTTCTTCAGCCAGCCGAGCTTCCGTAGCGCCACAGTACGATTCGCCCGCACGCAGCGCTTTCAATTCGAAGGCGTAAATCGCGGCTGGGCACTACTGAGGTTCGACGGCGAGACGCAGGCGTTCATCCACTTGCGCATACTGCGCACGCTGCTGTGGGATGCGGCAGCAAGCGATCCCTGGTACGAGTTCAAGCGCGCCTCGGTCTTCCCCGAGGAACCCGAAAAGATCGAGGCGCGGCTCAAGTCGCCGCACGCGGAACCCAGGACGGTCGATTCCAAGCTTCCGATCTGGAAGCGTTACAAGGAGGGCTGGGGCATCAACAAGGGCCGCGAAAAATCGGGTGCGGCCGATGACGATACCGACGCTTTGCCCGCGCGCACGCCCGAAAAAAAACGCAATAAATATCCGCTGCTGCCGCCGATCGGGGCGCCACCATCGGGCAACGCCGAGGAGACGCCGCCGAATGGCAGCAGTGCACGCTGATTCGCCTTGTGTCGTGCGTATGAGCGCGCACAGCGACGAGCGGCGCGTTGCCCGCCTGCACGCACTGGCTGGTCGCGCCGGCGCGAGCGCGCCTGTCAGTCTGCGGATTGCGCTGCCCCGCGCAGCGCAATCCACTGCTCGCCTTCGCGCCGGGCGAGCCCGTCCTGCTCGAGCTTGAGCAGATGCGCGCTGAGCGAGCGTAATGCCACCGGGTGCAGTTTGGGCGAGACGTCGTCGTACGCGCGCAGCACGAGCGCATCCGGTGCGCCGCGCCCGAGCGCCTGCAACGCGGCGAGCACCTTCTGCTCGCGCGCAAGCCGATGCCTGATGAGGCGGCGCACTTCGCCGTGCGGATCCTCGATCGGGTGACCGTGTCCCGGCGCGAACCGCGCCACGTCCAAGCCGAGCAACCTGTCCAGCGAAGCGAGATAGGCGCTCATGTTGCCGTCGGGCGGCCCGATCACCACCGTGGAGCCCTGCATGACGTGATCGCCGGTGAACAACAGCCGCTCCTCTTCCAGCAGGTAGCACAGGTGCTCGGAGGAATGGCCGGGGGTATGCACGGCGCGCAAGTGGAACTCCGGTGTCGCGAGCGATTCTCCGTCCTCCAGCACACGATCGGGAACGAACGCGACGTCGTGGCGGCCGTCGTTCGGCGGCGGCTTGCCGAGCACCTGGGCGCCGGTGGCGGCGCGGATCGCAGCCGTCGCCGGCGAATGATCGAGGTGCGTGTGGGTGCAAAGTATCCAGCGTAGCCGCGCACCGGCGATCTCGAGCAACGCCTCGATGTGACTCCCGATCGCAGGCCCTGGATCGATCAGCGCGAGTTCGCGCGTACCGAGCACGTAGGCGTTGGTGCCCGGGCCCGTCATGACACCGGGATTGGGGGCGGTGACGCGCCGCACGCGCGCGCTCAGCGTGTCGACCCGACCGGGAACGATGGGGCTCAGCGCCATTTCGCCGCCGGATTCAGAGCGGCTTCGGCGTATCCGGGCTCGCCCGGAAGCACGCGCCCGCCGTCGGCGCTCACGGCCGGAAGGATCGCCGGGA
>WYBJ01000049.1 GCA_011525945.1 Burkholderiaceae bacterium
GCGCGAACCCCGCGCCTCGTTCCGTCTGCCTGCGCGCCGAACCATTGCGCTCACCGGCTCGTTGCTGACACCCAAGCGCACGGACGCATACCACTTCCGTAACGCCGCGGTCGACGGCGCTCGAGCCGGAGCGAGGGCATGAGAATTGCGCCAATCCTGGTGTTCCCTTGACATCGGGAGACCGTCATGAAGACACAACGCTGGCAAGACTGGGTCATGCTCATCTTCGGAGTGTGGCTGTTTTTTACCCCGTTCTGGATGTTCGGCTATGCATCTGCCGCAAGCGTGGCGGCCACGAATGCGTACATCCTCGGGATTCTGGTCGTTCTTTTCGCGATCATCGCCCTCGCCGCGGCGCGTCCGTGGGAAGAATGGGTCGAGCTGGTGCTCGGCATCTGGCTGGTGATCTCGCCCTTCGTGCTCGGCTTCTACAGTGTCGAATCAGGTGCTGCGTGGAACGCGGTGATCCTCGGCGCGTTGGTGATCATCGACTCGATCTGGGCACTCAGTATCGCGCGTGCGTCGCGCCTGCAGGCCTGAGCAAGCTCAGCGCCGGCTGAAGCGCGCGATGTCGACAAGGCCGGCGGCCACGAGGCCGCCGACCACGAGCGCGTCGACGAATTCCATCAACCCGTGGCCGGGGCGCAGCGCCGTAGCGAGCACCATCGAGAGTGTCGCGGTGACAAGCACGGTAAGTCCGAGCTGCACACCAAGCCCGTGACGCGTACGAAACGCGGCGCAATAGCGTCGCAACAGCGTGCGCGGCAAGCGCCACAAGACGAAGCCGCCGAGACCGAGAAAAAGCAGTGTGATTGCGATCAAGTAACTTGGGCGGTGTGCAATTGAGCGACCATTCATTCTAGCGCCTGGCGGACTTCGGGTGCGAGCAGGTCGATGAAATCCGGGCGGCCCGCACTCGGCCGCACGTCCACGCAAGCACCGCACAACCCGCACTGAACGTATTGCCGGTGCACTGAAAATCTTGCTTCGCGCGACGGCCTTGGGCCGGCGGCCCGGCGCGTAACGGCGTACTTCGTTGCAAGTCCGGCCCGCGCCGTCGACGCGAGCGCATGCGCGTTCAGTTGACCTTCAGCCCTGCTTCACGGATGAGCCTGCTCCAGGTTTCGATCTCGCGCGCCAGGTGCTTGCGAAGCGCATCGGGCGGCCCGGAAAGCGGCTCGGCGCCTTGTGCAATAAGTCGATCGCGCAATCCCGGCGCCTCCATGAGCGCCGAGAACTGTTTATTCAGCTCGTCGATAACCGTCCGCGGGGTCTTGGCCGGGCTGAAGACGCCAAACCAGCCCGCGGACTGAAATCCCGGAACGCCTGCCTCGGAGATCGTCGGCAGCTCCGGCATCACCGTGGAGCGCTTCGCTCCAGTGACCGCGAGTGCGCGCAATTGCCCGCTCTTCACGTACGTGGTCAGGACCAGCACGTTGTCGAAGGCGACATCGAGACGTCCCGCCAGCAGGTCGGGCATCAGCGCGCCGGTCCCCTTGTAGGGGACGAACAGCATGTCGATGCCCGCCATGCGCTTGAGATGCTCGCCCGACAGACGCTGCAGCGACGTCACCGTGGACCCGGAATAGGTGAGCTTGCCAGGGCGCTCTCTTGCATACGCGATCAGTTCCTTCACGCTGTGCACCGGCAGCTTCGCCTGCACGACCAGCAGATACGGCGAGGTGGCCAGCAGCGCGATCGGCGCGAGCTCTTTCTGCACATCCGGCGCCTTCGGGAAGAAACTGTTGATCGTGCCGAACGACCCCGGACCCATGATCAGCGTGTGACCATCGGGAACCGACCTGACGACGAGCTCTAAGCCGATGACACCGCCCGCACCCGGGCGGTTATCGACCACGACCTGCTGCCCGGTACGCTCGGTGAAACGCGCTGCCACCAAGCGCGCGACGATGTCGGTGCTGCCGCCTGCGGCGACGGCGACGACCATGCGGATCGGGCGATTGGCGTCGTGCTGCGCACCGGCGGTGGCCGCCGACAAAGAAAGCGCGGTGGCGACGATGGCGGCGCTCACGCGGGTAGGTCGAACCGAGTATGTCATGATCATCATCCTACTCATACGAGAGCGCGATCAGGCGCGGCGCCTTGAGCCGCACATCGAGTACGCGCCCGCGCTGGGCGCGCTTGCCCATGTGATCGTGCAATGCCGGCGCACCCAGCACCTCCTCGATCATCCTGCCCCGCCGCTCGCCCGACACCGTGAGTGTGCGGCCGTCGGTCACGGCGAGCGAAGCGAGCTGTACGCCCGGGGGCAGCGCCAACAGCGCCACCCCGAGCCCGCCGTTCGAGCGGGTAGGTACATCGGTGAGCGGAAACAACAGCAGGCGTTCGTCCGAGGACAAAGCGGCGACCCAGTAGCCGTCGCTGCCCTTCGGGGGCGAATCCGCGCGCCACAGCCGCAGGGCAGGCAGCACGTGTGCGCCCTGCGGCACGCTGAGAAATTCCTTCCCCGCCCGCATGCGGCTCACCATGTCGCCCAGTTTGCAGACAAAGCCGTTGCCGGCCGATGTGTGGATCAGGAGCAGCGTGTGCGCATCACCGGCGCCGATCCACGCGATCGCGTCGCGATCCGACGCAACGAGCGTGTTGACCGGCACACCATCGCCGCGCCCCGTCGGCAAGCTCGCGACAGCCAGCGTATAGGTCTTGCCCGACTGGCCGAGAAGCACCATCTGGTCCGTGGTCTTGCACTCGACCTCGACGAAGCGCTCGTCGCCATCCTTGAACGATACCGTGCTCATATCGATGCCGTGGCCGTTGCGCGCACGGATCCAGCCGCGCCGCGACACGATCACGCTGACGGGCTCCTCCACCACCGAGTGTTCGATCGAGGCGCGTTCGGCCGATTCGATCGCGCTGCGGCGCGGGTCGCCGTACTTCCTCGCGTCGTGCTCGAGTTCCTTCACGACCACGGCTCGCAGCGCACGATCGGAGCCAAGGACGCGGTTGTATTCGTCGCGCTCGACCTCGAGCGATTTACGCTCGTCGTTGAGCTTGATCCCGTCGAGCCGCGTCAACTGCCCGAGCCGCAGGTCGCAGATATCCTGCGCCTGTCGTTCGGTGAATTTCCAGCGCGCCATCAGCGCGGCGCGCGCCGAGGCCACGTCCTCGCAGGCGCGGATCACCTTGATGATCTCGTCGATATGGGCAAACGCTTCGATGCGCCCCTCGACGATATGCAGCCGGTCTTCGCATTTCTTCAGCCGGAACTCGGTGCGCCGACGCACGGTCGCGAGACGAAACTCGGCCCATTCGCGCAGGATCGCGACGATCCCCTTCTGGTCGGGCAAGCCGTCGAGCCCGATCCAAGTCATGTTGAGCGGAATCTTGGTCTCGAGGCTCGTGTGCACCAGAAGTGCGGCGATCGTCTCTTCGACGCTCTGACGCGACGAGCGCGGTTCGATCACCAAGCGCAGTCGCGACTTGCGATCCGATTCGTCACGCACGGACTCGATGAGATCGAGGATGAACTGACGCGTGCGCTTCTGCTCCGGACTCACGTCCTTGCGGCCCGCGGGAGGCTTGGGCTCGACCAGCGCCTGGATCTCCTCCTGAACCTGGCGCGCCGAGGTCGTATGCGGCAGCTCGGTCACGACGATCTGCCACTGGCCGCGGGCCAGTTGTTCGACAGTCCAGCGCGCGCGCATGGTGATCGAGCCGCGGCCCGACTCGTAGGCGGCGCGCAATTCGTCCGGGCGCGAAATAATCTGCCCGCCGCCGGGATAGTCAGGTCCCGGCATGAGCGCGAGTATGTCGTCGACACCGATCTTCGGATCGCGGATGACAGCGATGGCAGCGCGCGCGACCTCGCCCAGATTGTGCGACGGAATGCGCGTAGAGAATCCCACCGGAATGCCGAACGAACCGTTCAGCAGCCCGAACGGCAGGCGCGCCGGCAGCAGCACCGGTTCATCGAACTTGCCGTCGTAGTTCTTCTGGAAGTCGACCGTCCCCTCGTCGATCTCGGAGAGCATCAGCTCGGCGTAGCGCGCGAGCCGCGCCTCGGTGTAGCGATAAGCCGCCGCCGAATCGCCGTCGCGGCTGCCGAAGTTGCCCTGACCTTCGATCAGCGGATAGCGCATGCTGAAGGGCTGGGCAAGGTGCACCATTGCCTCATAGGTAGAGGCATCGCCGTGCGGGTGGTATTTGCCGAGCACTTCGCCGACGTAGCGCGCGCACTTGGCGAAGCCCTGGCTGCCTGCGGCATGCATCGCAAAGAGAATCCGGCGCTGCACCGGCTTCAGGCCGTCGGCCACTTCAGGTAGCGCGCGCGCCTTCACGGTGCTGACCGCGTAGCTCAGGTAGGCTTGCGAGGCGTGTGATTCGATCGGCGCGATGTTCTCATCGTCGCCCTCTTCCTCGAACAGATCGCGGGTTAAGGTGTCGTCCATGGATTGTTACCTTGCAACGAGCGGATGGAAGAGCGTCCGACGGGAACGCGAAGCGGGCTGCGGCCGCACCCTTCTCGTCGCCTTGCGCGTTCTCCCTAGACGTCGGCCTCTACGGTTTTCCAATGTTCACGCATCCAATTGCGCCGCCCTTCGGCTTCGCCGGCGTCCATCAGGAGCTCGAAGGTCGAGCGAACTTGCTTGATCTGGTCGCGGACAAGACGCATCTGCACCAGACGACGGGTGTCGGGATTCATGGTCGTGTCCCACAGTTGCTCCGGACTCATCTCGCCCAGGCCCTTGAACCGGGAAATCTCCCATGCGCCCTCTCTGACGCCTTCCTTTCGCAATAGACCCAGCGCATCGTCGAGCTCTTCCTCGTCCAGACAATACACCCGCCGCGCCGGCTTGCCTTTGCCCTGCGCGGCAATCTCGATCTTGAATAGCGGCGGTTGCGCGACGTAAACGCGGCCGGACTCGACCAGTCTCGGGCAGTGCATGAAGAAGAACGTCAGCAGCAGCGCCTGGATGTGGCCGCCGTCGACGTCGGCGTCGGTCATGACGATGATGCGGCCATAGCGCAAGCCGGTGAGATCCGGGGCGTCGTCGATCCCGTGCGGATCGATGCCGATCGCGGTGGCGATCGCCTGCAGCTCCTTGTTCGCCAGCACGGTGCGCGAATCCTTGCTCATGGTATTGAGCACCTTGCCGCGCAGCGGCAGCACCGCCTGGGTGTCCTTGTCGCGTGCCTCCTTGGCCGACCCGCCTGCGGAATCGCCTTCGACCATGAAAAGCTCGTTGCGCGACGTGTCGCCTGAGGCGCAATCGACCAGCTTGCCAGGCAGCGTCGCAACGCCCGAGGACTTCTTGCGCTCGTACTTCTGCCCTTTGCGCAGCCGGTTCATCGCCTGCTCGACCGCGAGCTCGGCGATGCGCTTGCCATCCTCGGGATGCGCATTGAGCCACAGCTCGAAGGCATCGCGTACGCACAGCTCCAGCAGCCGCACCGCGTGCTTGGTGGTGAGCTTCTCCTTGGTCTGGCCGTGGAATTGGGTGCGCACGATCTTGGCCGAGAGCGTAAAGCAGGCTCGCGACCACATGTCGTCGGCCACCAGTTTCACGCCCTTGGGCGTGATGCCGCGGGTATCCATGAACGCACGCAAGGCATCGAAGATGCCATTGCGGTAGCCCAGTTCATGCGTGCCGCCCGAGCGGGTCGGGATGAGGTTCACATGGCTTTCGGTGAACGTATCTCCGTCGGCCAGAAAACCGAGCGCCCAGGCCGCACCTTCACCCGGCATGATCTCGGCCGACTGCTCGTTCGGATCCTCTTCGAAGTAGCGCTCCCCGGTGAACAGCGGTGCGGCAAGCTCACGGCCGCCTAGCATGGCGTCGAAATACTGCGCCATACCGCCCTTGAAGATCCACGATCTCTCGTCGAACCCTTCCCTGCCTTCGAAACGCAGCACGCTGGTGAGCCCGGGAAGCAGATAGGCCTTTGACCGAATCAGATGCTCCAGTTCGCTCTGCGGAATGTTGGGGCTGTCGAAGTACTTCGGGTTGGGCCAGGCACGCACGACCGTGCCGGTGCGCCGCTCGTATTCCTTGCCGCGCGTCGACTTCAGCTTCTGGACGACCTCGCCATCCTCGAACGCCATGAAGTGCTTCGCGCCCTCGCGGTACACGGTCACCTCGAAGCGCTTCGACAACGCGTTCGTCACTGCAACGCCCACGCCGTGCAGGCCGCCTGCGATCACATACGCCGACTCGTTGCCCTCCTTGTCGAACTTGCCGCCGGCGTGCAGCATGGTGAACGCCATCTCCACGACATGTTTGCCTTCTTCGGCATGAATGCCCACGGGAATGCCCCGGCCTTCGTCGGCTACTTCGATCGAACCGTCCTTGTATGCCGTCACCACGATGCGGCGGCCGAATCCGGCCAGCGCTTCGTCGACCGCGTTGTCGATCGCCTCCTGTACGATGTGCAGTGGATGCACCACGTGGGTATACATGCCCGGGTTCTGGCGCACGGGCTCGAGCCCCTTCAGCGCCCGAAACGACGCTTCGTTGTAAACCGCTTTACGATTGGCCATCAGACCGCCCTATTTCGTGGCTTTCCTTCGCGCGAGCTAAGATGCATACACCATAGGATGCGTCGTCACGCCCACGGACCGCAATCGATTGTAGCGCATTGTAGCTGCTTCATCCCAATTCGAGCTTACCGCTCCATGCCATTGATTATGCGTGGATCCCGATTTTGCGCTTCCACGGAAGCGGCCGCCCTGCCGCCCCGGATGGACCGCAACCACGGCAACGCGTCAGCGCCGCAGACGATCGCACGCGAGCAGTATGGCGCGATTCGGGTGTGCCTATAATCCGCCATCATTATCCTGCAGCCCTCGCTCATGCAGCTCACCGCAAGCACGCGCAGCGCAGCCGTCATCGTTGCACCGGTCGGTCGGATCGATCATGCCGGCACCGAGGCATTCGCCACGGCGCTCAAGCCGTATCTGGATCGCTGCCGGGCGGGCGCAGATGCGCTGATCATCGACATGGGCGGCGTGGATTACATCAGCAGCGTCGGCTTGCGGGCGCTCATGGTGGCAGCCAAGCAGGTCGAGACGCAGGCCGGGCGCATCGCCCTCGCCGCGCTCAGCCCGATGGTGCGCGAAGTATTCGAGATCAGCCGCTTCGATCTGCTCTTCACGATCTACGGCAGCGTCGACGAAGCCCTCGGTGACCAAGGGGGCCGCAGTTGAAAGTCCGGTTCTGGGGAACGCGCGGCTCGATCCCGGTTGCGCTTACCGCCCCCGAGATCCGCCGCAAGCTCGTCGTGGCCCTGCTGGGGTGCGTAGGGCGAAATCTCGCTACCCCGGAGGCAATCGAGCGCTATATCGACGAGGAGTTGGGGTTTGACGTGCGCGGCACGTTCGGCGGCCACTCCTCCTGCGTCGAGCTCGACACCGGCGGCGCCGAGCACCTGATTTTCGACATGGGAAGCGGCGCTCGCCCGCTCGGCCAGTCGTTTCTGCAGCGCCACGGCACCGGCGCACCGCAGACCTATCACATCTTCATGTCGCACGTGCACTGGGATCACATCATGGGGTTCCCGTTCTTCGCCCCGGTGTACATCCAGGGAAATCGCATCGTCATTCACGGCTGCCATGCGGTGCTCGAGCAGGCGTTCCGGCGCCAGCAGGCCGCACCGAGCTTTCCGGTCGATTTCTCGCAGCTCGCCGCCACCATCGAGTTCGATCGCCTCGAGCCCGGCAAGCGGCATTCCATCGCGGGTCTGACGATCACGCCCAAGCTGCAGCGTCACGAGGGCGACTCCTACGGCTACCGCGTCGAGGCGCAGGGCAAGTGTCTGGTCTACACCACCGACTCGGAGCACAAGGTGGGCGACGTGGACGAGCGCGCCGCGTTCATCGAGTTCTTCCGCGCCGCCGATCTGGTCATCTTCGATGCGATGTATGCGCTCGCCGACGCGATCTCGGTCAAGGCCGACTGGGGCCACTCGAGCAATATCGTTGGCGTCGAGCTTTGTCAGGCGGCGCGCGTGCGCTGCCTGTGCATGTACCATCACGAGCCGGCGTATGACGACCAGCGCATCGCCCAGGTGCTGCAGGAGACCCGTCGCTTCGAGGAGATCACCCGCGACGGCCATCGCCTGGAAGTCATATCGGCCTACGACGGGCTCGAGCTCGAGCTTTGATTGCGCGCCTGGCTGCGAGGGCGAGGCGCGCGATACGCGCCGGTCGCGGTCGCTGGGTCACGTTGCTCGTACTGGCGGTTCTGAGCCTGCCGATCGCATTTCCCGATTACTCACCGTTTACGCGCCTGCGGCTCGCCTGGCTCGACTTCTATCAGATCGTTCTGCCGCGCGCGCGTCGGTCGGATAACGTCGTCATCGTTGCGATCGACGAAGCTTCGCTGAGAAAGCTCGGCCAATGGCCGTGGCCGCGCACGCGCCTGGCCGAGCTGATCGATCGCATCGGCGCCGCCGGTGCGAGCGCGATCGGGCTGGATATCGTCATGCCCGAACCGGATCAAACCTCACCCGAGGCGCTCATACCGCGCCTGGATCCGTCCCATGCGAGCGTCATCGCTGAGCTTGCTGCCCTCCCGC
>WYBJ01000050.1 GCA_011525945.1 Burkholderiaceae bacterium
CGAATCCTCGCCAGGTGTCCAACCTGGCTGCGGTTCGCTTCGCGTCTGGCGTCGATTTCGACACTTTTGCCACTCGTGGCGTCGCGAGCATCAAGAACATTGTTGCAACGACTTCTGACTCGGGACGCTAGCGGCGCGGAACAGCGGGTCGGACGAGAGCACGGCGGCGGAACCGAGCAGCAAGCGCAGCAACGATACGGCGCATTGCGCGGGTTTGGCTTCGCTGCACGCCACAGGTCGGCGAGGGACCGACGCCCGGGATCTTGAAGGTGCGCGCCTGCGCTCGGCCGAGCGCGGCCAATGCGCTTTCCAAGGCTGTCATCGGCGCGGTACCATAAGCCGTTAATACCGACTTAAGCCCGGGTTTCCTAAATGGTTTTCCGGGAGTTGCGGGATGTACACAAGTTCGAGATGACAGCAAGCACGGAGGCACAGGGTTGAACCCCACCGATATCCGAAACCCGGATTACTTTCACAAGGTTGTCGATTGCCAATGGGCCTGCCCGGCCCACACCCCCGTCCCCGAATACATCCGCTTGATCGCGCAGGGCCGTTACGACGATGCCTACATGGTCAACTGGTATTCGAACGTATTCCCCGGAATCCTCGGCCGTACCTGTGACCGGCCGTGCGAGCCGGCGTGCCGCCGCAGCCGGGTCGAGGATGGCCAGAGCAAGGAGCCGGTCGCTATCTGTCGCTTGAAGCGCGTCGCGGCCGACAACAAGGAAGACATCCGCGCACGCTTGCCGAAGGCGCCCAAGCAGAAGAACGGCAAGCGCATCGCGCTCATCGGCGCCGGCCCCGCCTCGCTCACGGTTGCGCGCGATCTCGCCCCGCTTGGCTATCACCTCGTGGTGTACGACCAGGATCCGCAAGGCGGCGGCATGATGCGAACGCAAATTCCGAAGTTCCGGCTGCCTGAGACCATAATCGACGAGGAAGTCGGCTACATCGCCGACCTCGGCCTCGAGATGCGCCTGGGACAGAAGATCGACAGCATGAAGGAATTGCTGGCGCAGAACTACGACGCGATTTTCGTCGGTTGCGGCGCACCGCGCGGGCGCGATCTCGATATTCCCGGGCGTGCACAAGCCAAGGCGCACATCCATATCGGCATCGACTGGCTTGCCAGCGTTTCTTTTGGTCACATCGACAAGATCGGGAAACGCGTGATCGTGCTGGGCGGGGGCAATACCGCGATGGACTGCTGTCGCTCCTCACGGCGCCTGGGCGGCGACGATGTGAAGGTGATCGTGCGCTCGGGTTACGAGGAGATGAAGGCTTCCCCATGGGAGAAGGAGGACGCGACCCACGAAGGTATTCCGATTCTCAACTTCCTCGTGCCTAAGACCTTCGTACACGACAACGGCAAGCTCACCGGAATGACGTTCGAGAAGGTGAGGGCCGAGTACGACGCCCGCGGACGCCGGCGCCTCACACCTACCGGTGAGCCCGATCAGCATTTCGAATGCGACGATGTGCTGATTGCGATCGGTCAGGAGAACGCGTTCCCCTGGATCGAGCGCGACATCGGCATCGAGTTCGACCAATGGGGCATGCCCAAGGTGGACGAGACCACCTTTCAGTCGACCCGGCCGGGCGTATTCTTCGGCGGCGATGCGGCCTTCGGGCCCAAGAACATCATCTGGGCAGTG
Source organism: Burkholderiaceae bacterium (assembly GCA_011525945.1). Lineage (GTDB taxonomy): Bacteria > Pseudomonadota > Gammaproteobacteria > Burkholderiales > WYBJ01 > WYBJ01. Next base: position 1,656 of record WYBJ01000050.1, read on the forward strand.
GCGCACGGCCACGAAGCCGCGATCTCGATCGACAAGCTCGTGAACGGCGAGGACATTGCCGAGCGGCCTGCACCGATGGTGACGCTCGTGTCGCAGAAGATGGGTATCCACGAGTGGAGCTACGACAACGAGGTCTCGCTCGACCAGCGCTTCAAGGTGCCATGGAATGATGTGCGCGTGACGCTCAAGAGCATCAAGGTCGAGGTGGAGAAGGGCTTCGACCCCGCGACCGCGTTCAAGGAGGCGCAGCGCTGCCTGAATTGCGACGCACAGACCGTGTTTACGGCCAAGCTGTGTATCGAGTGCGATGCCTGCGTCGACATCTGCCCGATGGACTGCATCACCTTCACGCTCAATGGCGAAGAGGCCGATTTACGCGGGCGCTTGAACGCGCCTGCCAACAATACGACGCAGGATCTATACGTGTCGGAGACGCTCAGGACCGGGCGCATCATGGCCAAGGACGAGGATGTCTGTCTGCACTGCGGGCTGTGCGCCGAACGCTGTCCGACCGGCGCCTGGGACATGCAGAAGTTCTTTCTCGAGATGACGCACGCCGGCCCTGGGTGCCGCAGCAAGCCGGCCGCCGGGCGCAAGGCCGCCTGAGAGGACACCATGAAGCCCATCGAGGCGGTTAACGATTTCGTCGTCAAGTTCGCCAACGTCAACGGTTCCGGCTCGGCCAGTGCGAACGAGTTGTTCGCCCGCTCGATCCTGCGCATGGGCGTGCCGGTGAGCCCGCGCAACATCTTTCCTTCCAATATCCAGGGTCTGCCGACCTGGTACGAGGTCCGGGTTACCGAAAGGGGTTATCTTGGCCGGCGCGGCGGCGTGGACCTGATGGTCGCGATGAATCCGCAGACCTGGGAGCGTGACGTCAAGGAGATCGAGCCGGGCGGGTATCTGTTCTACGATTCGACCCGCGCGCTGCCGAAGTCGAAATTCCGCGACGACATCCAGGTTATCGGCATGCCGCTCACCGAGATCTGCAACTCGACCTACACCGATCCGCGCCAGCGCCAGTTGTTCAAGAATATCGTCTACGTCGGCGCGCTGTCGGCGCTGCTCGAGATCGACCCGAAAGCGATCGAGACGCTCTTCTCCGAGCAATACCGGGGCAAGGAGAAATTGCTCGACTCGAACGTGAAGGCGCTGCACCTGGGGCGCGACTACGCGGCCTCGCAGCTGCAATGCCCACTTGCCATCAAGGTGCGGCGCGCCGACAAGGTCGGCAACAGGATCTTTCTCGAAGGCAACAGCGCCGCGGCGCTGGGCGCGGTCTACGGCGGCGCCACGGTATGCGCCTGGTATCCGATCACGCCCTCGTCGTCGCTCGCCGAGGCCTTCCAGCGCTATTGCCAGCGCCTGCGGGTCGACCCGCTAACGAAGCGCAACCGCTTCGCGGTCGTCCAGGCCGAGGACGAGCTCGCCTCGATCGGAATCGTGGTCGGCGCCGGCTGGAACGGCGCGCGTGCGTTTACGGCGACGTCCGGTCCCGGTATTTCGCTCATGACCGAGTTCATCGGCCTCGCGTACTTTGCCGAGATCCCGGTGACCATCGTCAACGTGCAACGCGGCGGGCCCTCGACCGGCATGCCGACCCGCACGCAGCAATCCGACGTGCTCGCCTGCGCGTATGCCTCGCACGGGGATACCAAGCATGTGCTGCTGTTCCCCGAGGACCCGAAGGAGTGCTTCGATTTCACGGCCAAGGCGCTCGATCTGGCCGAGCGCTTGCAGACGCCGGTGTTCGTCATGACCGATCTCGACATCGGCATGAACACGCGCCTGTGCGAGCCGCTCGCGTGGGATGACACCCAGGCCTACGATCGCGGCAAGCTCATGACCTACGAACGGCTCGAGGCGGGGGCGGAGTTCGGCCGCTACCTCGACGTCGATGGCGATGGCATCGCGTACCGCACGCTTCCCGGCACGCATCCGACTCGCGGCGGCTACTTTACCCGCGGCACGACCAAGGACCGGTTCGCGCGCTATAGCGAAGCCGGGCCCGATTACATGGAGAACATGCAGCGGCTACTGCGCAAATTCGAGACGGCGAAGACTCTCGTGCCGAGGCCGTTGCTGTTGCCGGCGCCGAAACCGGCGCGGTTCGGTGCGATTTTCTACGGTTCCACCAGCCCCGCCATGGTGGAGGCCCTCGATGCACTCGCCGATCGCGGCATCCTGGTCAATGCGCTTCGCATCCGCGCGTTTCCGTTTGCCGACGAGATCGTCGATTTCTGCAACTCCCACCCGTGGGTGTTCGTGATCGAGCAGAACCGGGATGCGCAGTTGAAGACGCTGCTCGTCAATGAGGCGGGCGTGAACCAGAATCGGCTCATCTCCGTGCTGCACTACGACGGCACGCCGATCACCGCACGCTACATCGTGGACGAGATCGCGCGCCACGCCGGCGCGCATACGGTGGTGCCCTTCAAGAAGGTGGTGTCATGACCTATATCGCCAAGCCTCGGCTGCATCATCCGACTCTTGCCGTCAATAAGGTTGGTTATACGCGCCGCGACTACGAGGGCAAGATCTCGACCTTGTGTGCGGGCTGTGGCCACGATTCCATCAGCGCGGCCATCATCCAGGCGTGCTGGGAGCTCGACGTCGAGCCGCACCGGGTCGCCAAGCTCTCGGGCATCGGTTGCTCGTCGAAGACCCCCGACTACTTCCTCGGCAATTCGCACGGCTTCAACAGCGTCCACGGGCGCATGCCGTCGGTGCTGACCGGCGCCAACCTCGCCAACCGCGATCTCATCTACCTCGGCATTTCGGGCGACGGCGATTCGGCCTCGATCGGCATTGGCCAGTTTGCTCACGGCATGCGCCGGGCCGTGAACATGGTCTACATCGTCGAGAACAATGGCGTGTACGGCCTCACCAAGGGGCAATTCTCGGCTACCGCCGACCAGGGTTCGCAGTCCAAGCGCGGGATCGTGAACAACGATTCGGCAGTGGACCTGGTGGCGCTGGCGCTGCAACTCGGCGCCACGTTCGTGGCGCGCAGCTTCTCGGGCGATAAGAGCCAGCTCGTACCGCTCATCAAGGCGGCCATCGTCCACCCTGGCGCTGCTTTCATCGATGTGATCAGCCCGTGTGTCGCGTTCAACAACCACACCGGCAGCACCAAGAGCTACGAGTATGTGCGTGATCACAATGAACCCGTGAACCGTATCGACTTCGATTACTGGCCCAAGCGCGAGGAAATCACGGTCGATTACGCCGAGGGCGAAGTGGTCTCGGTCACGCAGCACGACGGCTCGGTGTTACGGCTGCACAAGCTCGCCGCCGATTACGATGCGCACGACCGCATCGGTGCGATGAACTTCCTGCAGCAGCGCCACGCCTTGGGCGAGGTGGTGACGGGGCTCTTGTACGTCGATCCGCAGCCCGAGGATCTGCATGCGCACCTGAAGACCGCCGAGACGCCGTTCAACACGCTCGGCGCCAAAGATCTCTGCCCGGGCTCGGCTGCGCTGGAGAAGATCAATGCCTCATTGCGGTGACGGGCGCCGCAGGCGTGAGGGCAGCGCTTGCGCCGCGCGGCGGCGAGCATCCTGATCTCGATCCGATTACCCGCCGGATCGAGCATATAACGCGATAGGTCAGCGCCTTCGGCGCCGAAGCGGGTGGGTAGCGCCGGGCGTCACGCTGAAGGCTGCGACGGAGCCGCCGCGATGGCGGCCGCGCTGCAGGCATGCGCGGCGCTGCGCCGGCGGCAGTTCGGCAAAGAATTTCCCGCGCCGAATGGCCGAGCCGACACCGCTGCGGCGGCGGTGTAGAATCGCCCGCAGTCTTTGTCCGGACTTTATCCCGCCCTCCGCCGGTCATGCACGCACAGAAAGGAAGTAGATGATCACTCCCATCAACGTCGGCATCATCGGCACCGGCTGGTGCGGCGGCATCCGCGCCAGCGCGTGCAAGGCCAATCCGCTGGTCGATGGCATCTACATCGCCGAGATCCGGCCCGAGCGTCTGGCCGAGGTGGCGCAGGAGGTGGCTGCGCGCAAGGCGACGAGCGAATGGCGCGAGCTCTTGGAGGTGAAGGAGATCGACGCCTTCTTCATTTCCGCTACGCCGGAGACGACGCATTTTCCGATGGCGCGCGAGTGCCTCGCCGCGGGCAAGCATGTATTCCTGGAAAAGCCGATCGCGCTCGAACTGCACGAAGCCGACGAGCTCATCCGCATCGCGCGCCGGCACCAGGTCAAATTCACGATCGGTTATTCGCAGCGCTTCAACCACAAGTTCGCCTACGTCAAGGAGCGGCTCGCCGATGGCACGCTCGGTACGCCGATCTCGGCGCTGGTGAGCCGTCATATCGCGCGCTCCCTCGGCAATAAGATCAGCGGCCGCACCAAGCTTTCCCCGGCGGCGATGGAGGCCACGCACGACATCGATTACATCCTGTGGCTGCTCGAGCCGAGGAAGCCGGTGAAGGTTTATTCGCAATGGGTCTACGGCGTGAAGAAGGAAGCGGGCGTTCCCGATTGCCAGTGGATCACGATCACGATGGATGACGGCGTGGCGTTCGTGATCGGGGCCGGTTGGATCCTGCCGCCCGGCCATCCGAACTTCTCCTGGTGCTGGATCGAATTCGTCGCCAGCGAAGGCGCTGTGTTCGTCGACAATACGCACCGCGACTGCGTCATCACCACGATGAAGGATGGGGCGCGCTTTCCGATGTCCTCGATGCCGGGTGAGTTCGTCGGCCATACTTACGCCGGGCCGATGGCGCCCGAAACCGATCATTTCGTGCAGGCGTGTGCGCTCGATCGACCGGTCCTGGTCACCCCGGAGCAGGCGCGCACGGTGATGGAGTGTTATATCGCTGCGGACCTCTCCGCCGAGCGTGGCGAGGCGGTCGCGCTGCCGCTGCCCGAAGCACGCGGCCTCTAAGAACGATCCGGGAGTCTTCACATGCCGAAGAAGCAACCGAAAAAGATCGGCCTCGCCATCGTGGGCGCGGGCCGGGTGGGGCTCATCCGCGCCGAGCTCGCCGCGCGCCACCCGGAGGTGGAGTGGATCGGCATCGCGGAGAAGAATCCGGAGCGCGCTCAGATCGTCGCGGAGAAGGTGGGGGTCGATTTCGTCACGCAGGATTTCCGCGAGCTGCTCGCACGCCCCGAAGTCAACGCCGCGGTCATTGCCACCGACGAGCACCTGCACGTCGACCCGGTCGCAGCTGCCGTCGAGCGCGGGCTGCCGATGCTGATCGAGAAGCCGCTCGCCACCGAGCTCGCGGCCTCCGAGCGGGTGATGGCGCAGATCGAGCGGGCCAAGGTGGATGCCGTCGTGGGTTACACCCAGCGCTTTCGCCGCCGCTGGCTGGTGGCGAAAGAGAAGGTTGCCACCGGCTCGCTCGGCGAGGTCACCATGGTGACCTCGCGCGCGTTCATGAACCGGCTGGTGGCGATCGACAACTACAAGCGCACCGACAAACCCGAGACGATCTCGCCCATGGTGATCTCGGGCACGCACGCGCTCGACATCGCGATGTGGCTGCTCGAAGGCAAGCGGGCGGTGGAAGTGTATTCGCGCTCGGTGGACAAGGCGCTCGGACCGAAGTGGCGCGGCATCGATGGCACCGCCAATATCATCACGTTCGACGACGGTACGGTGTACCAATCGGTCATCTCCTGGGCATTGCCGGTGGTGTGGCCGGGCGCGGTCTACAGCCTGGAGGTGGGCATCGTTGGTGTCGAGGGCGTGCTTACGATCGACGATACCCACCGCGATATCGTATTGGCGACCGAGAAGATCCAGACCGAGGGCTATGCGCCGGACAGCCGGCGCCATGTCGACTTTCTCACCAGCTACCCGGTCGGTGACATGGCGCTGGGCGAGCTGCGCGGTCCCATGCGCGAGGAAACCAACTCGTGGTTGAACCGCGTTTCGGTCGGCGTGCCGACCCAGCACGCGAGCGCCAAGGAGGCGCACAACCGGCTCATGCTCACCAAGGCGATGGACCTTTCCGCGCGCCTGAAGCGTGCGGTGCCGTTACCGATCACGGCCGAACAGGAGAAACGCGGGACGTTTTAGCAAACAACGTCAAGGTGGAGTGATACGCATGCTGAAGATCGGCGTGATGCTCGGCGACGACATCGGGCTCGAGGTCGTACCCGAGACCGTGAAGGTCATGCGCGCGGCGGCGCGCGCCGTGGGGCTCGAGATCGAATGGCACGAGCTGCCGCTGGGGCTACTGGGTCACGAGCTGCATGGACACACGATGCCGCAGTACACGGTCGAACGCCTGGCACAGACCGACGGCTTCATCAGCGGTCCGATCGGGCACAACGCCTATCCGCGCAACGATCCCACCTGGATCATGCCGCCGCTGCGCAAGCAGTTCGATCTGTTCGCGAGCGTGAAGCCGGTACGCTCGTATCCGAATCTGCCATCGCTGCACAAGGACGTCGACATCGTGTTTGTGCGCGAGGTCACCGAGGGCATGCAGTACAGCGGCACCGTCGTTGCCGGCAGCGGCGAGTTCCGGCCCAACGACGGGATCTCCATCGGTATGCGCGTGGTCACTCGCGCAGGCGCCAATCGCGTGGCGCGGGAGGCATTCGAGATCGCGCGCACGCGAGCGCGCAAGAAGGTGACGGCGGTGCACAAGGAGCCGGTGTACCGGCTGGTGTGCGGCATGTTCGCCGAGGAATGCCGCAACGTTGCCAAGGCGTATCCGGACTGTACGCTGGACGAGGTTCTGGTCGACGGCTGTGCGTTGAAACTCGTCGTCAACCCGCAGCAGTTCGACGTGATCGTCACGACCAACCAGTTCGGCGACATTCTCACCGATGAGGGCGCGGGCCTGGTGGGCGGTCTCGGCCTGGCGCCGGGATTGTGCGTGGGGGCACGCTATGCGATGGCACAGGCAACCCACGGCTCGGCGCCCGACATCGCCGGCAGGAACATCGCCAATCCGTACGCCATGATCATGTCGGGGCAGATGCTGATGGGATGGTTGGGCCGCACGCGCGCGCAGGCGAAGGCGGCCCGCGCCGCGGAATTGATGGATCTCGCGATGGCGCGCACGATCGCCGAAGGAAAGTGGCTGACGCGCGATGTGGGAGGTAGCGCCTCGACCACGGAGATGGGCGACGCGGTGGCGCAAGCCGTTGCCGACATCGCCAGCAAGACGAGTTAGCGAAGAAGTTCGAGCACGTCGCGCCGGATCTCAGCGGTCGTCGTCTTCCTCTTCTTCCTCTTCTTCCTCTTCGTCCATCTCGATCGGCTCGAGCGCCGAGTCGATCATGTCCTCAATGTCCGCCAGAACGTTACGCAGGCTTTCGATCTGGGTCTCGGGTTCGTCGTCGGTCGGTTCCAGTGCGCCGTAGATCATCTCGCGGATGTCGGTCAGCACGTCCTGCAGCGACTCCAGCTGCTCTTCGAGGTCGGATTTTCGCACGCTACCCTCCGCTGTATTCGTCGTTGCTCCCGGGATCGATCGTAGCGATCCGGCAATATCGGCACACGCCGCGTCTTCTGCACGATACGCGAGCGGTAAAAATGTTAGCACGAGTTTGCGCCGATGGCGCTGGTGCGTACGCCCGCGATGGCGGACTCGCCTCGTCTGAGCGGCGCGCAATCGGTGCGAAAGAGGCTCGTCTGGTCGTTGTGCGCGAGTCGCAATTCGCGGCGCCGGGATCGGGCGGGTGCGGCGATGCGTAGCGCGGCGGCGGCGGTGGCGAGGTCGTTTGCGTGCACGAGGCACGCTCGCAGCGCTGAGCGGAATCCGCTGCTGTCCGCCGCCACGGCGCGCGGGGTCAAGGCGGTGATTCTCGCTGCGATCATTGTCAGTGCGGCTGCGCCATGTTGCGGTGCGCAGCTCATCGATCGGGCACAGCCCGCCGACGCGGCCTCGGGCGACGAGCGAGCCGTGCGATTCCGCGTTGAGATCAACGCGCCGCGCCATTACGAGGCGCTGCTGCGCGAGCGGCTGCCGCTGCTGCGCTGGCAAACGAGCGAGCAAGTGACGCTCGCCCTGTTGCGGCGCCTGGTCGAAGAGGCGCGCGCCGCGACGCTCGAGGCACTTGCGGCCGACGGCTATTTCTCGGCGACCGTGCGGACCAGTATCGAACAGACCGCGGACCCTGTCATCGTGCATCTCGAGCTCGAACCCGGCCCGCGAACCCACGTCGAGAGCGTACAGCTTGACTTCCAGGGTGCCGCCGTCGGTGACGAGGAAGGCAGGCAGCGAATCGAAGCCGTCCGCCTCGACTGGGATTTGCGCGTGGGCGATCGTTTTCGCGATTCGCGTTGGGTGGAGGCTAAGCGCGATGCCCTGGCGCGCCTGGGTCGCGGCCGCTTTCCCGCGGCGAAGATCGTGCATAGCGAAGCACGGATCGTCACGCAAGAGTCGGCAGCGCATCTGAAGCTCGCACTCGACAGCGGCCCGGTCTTTCATGCCGGCGGCGTTATCGTTTCGGGTTTGAAACGCTATCCGCCCGAGGTCGTCGAGAACTTCGATCCCCACAGCTACGGAGAACCGTACGACGCGACCAAACTGGAGCTTTATCAGCGTCGCCTGCTCGAGACGGGGTACTTCAGCGCCGTGCAGTTCGCCATCGAGCCGGACATTGCCAAGGCGGCAGCGGCGCCGCTCAACGTTGCGGTGATCGAGGCGCCTGCGCATCGGCTGGACGCCGGAATCTCGTATAGCACGGACGTTGGCTTCGGCATGAAGGCCGACTACGGCTACGCCGACACGTTCGAGCGGGCGCTGCGCTTTCGCAGCGTGCTCGATCTGAACGAGAAGTGGCAGCGGTTGAACGTGTCGCTCGACACCCCGCCGCGGCCAGGTGGGGTCTGGGGCACGTATTCCGCAGGGGTCGAGCGCAGTGACATACAGGGTCTCGTGAGCCGTTCGGCCATGCTCGAATATGCGCACAATTGGGGGCTGGAGCGCGTGCCGTCGCGGCTCAGCGTCTCCGCCCATGTCGAGGACCGATCGATCGCGGGCTTCAGGCAGGAAGACGCACATGCGCTCTTCGTCGGCTACCGCAAGACCTACCGTGCCACCGACGAGCTGATCAATCCGCGCCAGGGCCTGATCGGTAGCGTGGAAGTCGGCTTCGGCGTACCGGGGATCAGCAGCCGAACGTTCGCCCGAGCGCGCGGCCTGCTCAACTGGCTGATTCCGTTCGGGGAGCGCAACGACATTCTCGTGCGTGCTGAACTCGGTGCCGTGGCCGCAGGCGCCCGTCGCGGCATTCCTTCGGTATTCCTGTTTCGAACCGGCGGCGATCAGAGCGTTCGCGGTTACGCGTTCGATTCGCTCGGCGTCCCGCTCGGCGACGCCATTGCCGGCGGACGCTATCTGGCAGTGGCGAGCGCGGAATATACGCGCTGGATGAGCGACTCGCTCGGTGCAGCCGTGTTCGTCGATGTGGGCGACGCATTCGACAGACCCGGCGCGATCGATCCGGCGCTCGGCGTCGGCATCGGCGTGCGCTACAGGTCCCCGATCGGTCCGTTGCGAGCGGACATCGCCTACGGCGAGCGCACCGGCAACATCCGCATCCACTTCTCCGTGGGATACAGCTTCTGATGACAAGAGCACGTGCCGCATGGATTGCGCCGTTTGCGCTGCTCGCCTGCCTCCTGGGCGCTGCCGTCGCCGGCGGTGCCTGGATCTTCTACACGTCCCCGGGGCTCGAGTGGCTTGCTGCGCGCGCTGTCGGTCTCTCGGGCCAGCGTCTGGAGATCCGAGGCGTGAGCGGCACGCTCGCTGTGGGCGCGCGTGCGCGACTCGTCGCGCTCACGACCGAGGACCTGTCAGTGCGGGTGCACGAGGCGCGCTTTTCGCTTTCGCCCCGGGCGCTGCTCGAGTTGTCCGTCGACCTGCCGGATCTCGGCGCCGCGAGGGTCGAAGTCGCGATGAGACCGGGCGGACCGCCGGGCAGCTTGCCGCCCGCGTCGATCGGTTTGCCGGTGCAGATCGCGATTCGCAACGCTCGCGTCGGCACGCTCGTATTCGATGACGCGACCCGCCATCTCGAGCTGCACCAGATCCATCTCGAGTACGCTGGCGGCGCACGCCGCCACGAGGTGAAGGCGCTGGAGTTTTTACTCTCGGGTCAGGCGTTTGCGCTGCGCGCAAGGGTGGATGCGCAGAAGCCGTTTACGCTTGAGGCAGGCCTGGCGGTCGTGCGCTTCGTTGCGCCGGAGGCGACCGTCGAAGCGCGTGTGACCGGTGACGCATCGCAGCTGCAGATCGATGCGAGGGCGCGAAGCGCAGGCGCAAGCGCAAATGCCGCCGCCACGATCCGGCTCGCTGATCCACAGCCGATCGTCGCGCTGCGAGCGCACGTGCGCGATCTCGATCCGCGCACGATCGATGCAAGCCTGCCGCACGCCGCGATCGACGCCGAACTCGCCCTGGCTCGCAAGGACGACCGGCTGCAAGGCGCCGTGTCGATCCGCAACGTGCTGCCGGGCCCGGTCAACCGGCAGCGGATGCCGTTGGCGAGCCTGCGCGCACAGATTCTCGCGAGTCTGGCGGAGATCGATTTGTCCCACGTGCACGCCGACCTCGGCGCGGCAGGCGTCGTCACCGGCACGGGACACGTGAAAGGCGAGGAAGCGGCGCTCGATCTCGCCATCAAGGGCCTGGATCTACGTGCCGTATATTCGACCTTGCGGCAGACGCAGCTCGCGGGTGCAGCGAAGCTGCGGCTGAGTGCATCGAGTCAAAGCGTGTCCGCCGGGCTCCGGCAGGACGATATCCGCTTCGCGCTCGACGCCGAACGCGCGGGCGACGAGGTGACCATCTCGCGGCTGGAGGCGACGGCAAAAGGCGGTCGGGCGCAGGCGCATGGGCGTCTCAATCTGAGCGCGAGAAAGCCCTTCTTGCTGCAAGCGCAATTGAGCGATTTCGATCCCTCGGCCTGGGGAGATTATCCGCGCGGCGCGATCAGTGCTTCTTTGCACGCGCAGGGGCTTGCGCAGGACCCGAGCGCACGCGTCGAGTTCGCGATACGCGATTCGCGCTGGCTCGGAGCACCGCTCTCGGGCAAGGGCATCGCGAAGGGCAGCATGCAGCGTCTCGCGCAGGTCGATGTAGCGCTCTTCTTGGGCGCCAACCGCCTGACGGCCAAAGGAGCTTTCGGCGGCAAGGCCGATTCACTCGCCGTGCGCATCGATGCACCCGAGCTTGGTCTGATCGGCAGGCAAGTGCGCGGCCAAGTCCATGGCGCTGCCGTTCTGTCCGGGACGTTTCAGGCCCCGAGCGTTCGGCTCGATGTAAGCGCAGCCGATCTGGGACTGATTGGTACAGGTTCGATCGACCGCGCGCAAATCCGGGCACGCGCGAGCCTTGCGCCCGACATGCCGCTCGAGTTGCGCGCGGCGCTGACAGGCGTTACGACACCGCAAGTTCGATTGCAGTCGGTGCAGGCGCATATCGAAGGCAGCCGATTGCGCCACGAGGCGAGCCTCGATGCCGTCGGCAAGCCGGTCGAGCTACGCTTGCGGTTGCGCGGTGCGCTGTCCGCGGACAATGTGTGGACGGGCACGCTGCTGGAGCTGGTCAATCGCGGCGAGGCTGCGCTCGAGCTCGTCCGCCCGGTGGCGCTCACGGTCGCACCCGCGGCCGTCCACGTCGAACCGTTCGAGCTGCGTGCCATGGGCGGACGCCTCATCGTCGATGCGCTCGCCTACGACAAGGAACGACTGCGTACGGCGGGCAGCGTGCAGGCATTGCCGGTCGTCCGACTGATCGAACTGGTCGATCGGCAGGCGGCGGTGAAAGGCACTTTGCGCGTGTCTGGGCGCTGGGATCTCGATACCATGCCACGCTTACACGCAAGCGTGAGCATCGCGCGCGATTCGGGCACGCTGCTGCTTGGCACGATAGATCCGGTCGATCTCGGCGTGCGCGCGCTGGCTGCGAGCGCGGACATCGATCCGGCAAGGATCGAGTTTCAGGCCAACGCCGAGCTTGCACTCGCACGCGCGTTTGCGAGCGGGCGCATCCGTGCGGCCGACAACGCCGAGACTATTCCCTATACGGCGGCATCCGCACTCGACTTCATGGCACAGGTCGATGTCGCGCGCTTTGCGCCGTTCGCCGATTTCATCGACACCGCGATGATCCTGCGCGGGGAAGCGCAGGCCCGGCTGCAAGGCGGCGGGACCCTCGGAGATCCGCAGATTACAGGACAGGTTCGCGTCGCCAATGCAGGCATCGTGATGCCTGCCGAGGGCGTGAATCTGACTGACGGCGCGCTAATCGCGTCGGTCACCCCGCAGAGTATCCGCATCGAATCCCTCTCGATCCGGGGTGGGGAGGGCGTGTTGACCGCCCAGGGTACGCTCGCTCGCGGGAGGTCCGATCAGGCCTCGATCGATTGGCGCGCCCAGCGCTTTACCGCGCTCGGCCGCCCGGACCGCAAGCTGGTCGTGAGCGGTCAAGGCAACGCGGCACTACACGACAAGCGCGTGTCGATGACGGGACGGCTGCAGGTCGTGGAGGGCAAGTTCGAGATCGGGCAATCGGCCATGCCCACGCTGAGCAGCGACGTGGTCGTCGTTGGCCGCGAACGATCGAGCGACGAAGCGCACAAGCGCAGCTTTCAGAACCTGGCCTTGGACCTGAGTGTGGATCTCGCCGATCGAATGCATGTCCTGGGCCATGGCCTGAGCGTCTGGCTCGCAGGGGAGCTGCGCCTTTTCACCGATCAGAACGGTCGGATCCGGGCGAATGGGACCGTACGCACGCGCGATGGCAGCTTCGAAGCCTATGGCCAGCGCCTGGCGATCGAGCGCGGCAGCATCTACTTCAACGGACCGCTCGACAATCCCGGCCTGGATATCGTTGCAATGCGCAGGCGCCAGGCGGTGGAGGCCGGCGTCGCGCTTTCCGGAACCCTGCAATCGCCGCTGGTGCGCGTGGTTTCGGATCCGCCCCTGCCGCAGGGCGAGGCATTGTCCTGGCTGGTGCTCGGCCGCTCGGCGAGTGATGCCGGTCCGGGCGAGCTATCCGCGCTGCCGCTCGCCAGCAGCCTGTTGCTCGGCAAGGCGACGAGTCCCCTGAAAAGCGCCTTGAAGCTCGATGAGATCGGCCTTAGCGGCGGCGCCGCCGGCGAGCAGCTCCTGACCCTGGGCAAGCGTCTCACCGACCGGCTCTACGTGGTGTTCGAGCAGAGTTTCAGCACGACCGAAACGCTGCTTCGTCTCGAATACACTCTCACGCGGCGCATCGTCCTGCGTCTGCAGGCCGGAAAGCCTTCGGGCGGCGGGATCTTCTATCGCAAGCGCTGGGATTGAACGCGACCGCGCGCAGCCGATCGCACACCCGCGACACGGTCGCGCGACAGGCTCCTAGTGTCCCGAGTCAGAAGTTCGCCGCACAAAAGATGCCGAAATCGACGCCATACTTTGTCGCGAATCCTCGCCAGGTGTCCAACCTGGCGGCGGTTCGCTTCGCGTCTGGCGTCGATTTCGACACTTTTGCCACCCGTGGCGTCGCGAGCAGCAAGAACATTGTTGCAACGACTTCTGACTCGGGACACTAGGCGCTGGTCAGTTGCCGCGCGCGGGCGAGTGTCGCGTTCGAGCGCTCGGGACGCGGCATGAGCCAGCGGAAGCCTTGCGCGACCACTTCGTCCACGTTGTCCTTCTCGACGTGCGGATGACCGCACGCGACATTGTGCGCCTTGCAGATCGACAGGATCTCGGCGATCGCACCAGCGACCGCCGGGTGTTTGTATTGGCGCGGGAAGCCGAGATTCTGCGACAGATCGCCCTCGCCGATGATAACTGCGCCGATCCCTGGTACCTCCTGCAGGATGCGCGGCAGGTTCTTCAGCCCGATCACATCCTCGCACATGATGGCCACCAGGATTTCGCCTTTCGGATCGAGCGGCCAGACGTCGGCGCGGGCATAGTACTCGGGCTGCGTGAGGCCCCAATAGCGTGCTGCAGCGGCCGGCGCGTCGCCGCGTTGGCCGCGCGGTTCGAAGCGCGGTGCGCCGTCGGGCCGTGCATAGCGGCATGAGGCGACGGCGCTGCGGGCTTCGTCAACGGTGCTGACGTGCGGCCAGACGATACCGTAGACCCCGCTGTCGAGCACCTGCTTCGCGACCCACTGGTTCATTTCCGCGCCATTGGGCGGAATGCGGACCAGCGGCGTGACCGCGGGGGCGAGCGAAGCCGATTCGACGATCTGGCGCCGGTTCAGAAGACCTTGCAGGCAATCGCGCAAGGCCCGAACGTCGTACGGCCCATGCTCCATCTCGAACACGATGCCGTCGTATGGCTCGGTAGCTGCGATCTGGGCGTTGGCCGGATCGCCCGGCGCGAATGTCACGCAGACGCTCTTGCCCCGTTCGAGCTTGCCGATGATGCCGTTGAGTCGTCCGATTTCCATTACTCGCTCCCGTTCTCATGAACCATCTTGTGACGCATGCACCTCGATGTTTCGCCTGCGCGCGCTCGGCGCCGTCGTCGTAACGCGCCGAATCTGCTGGCACCGCTGCGTGCCGGCAGGCGCGACTCGCCGCGAGCTTAGCGCATATTTGCCCGCGGCAGTGTCGCGCGCAGGGACAATGTCACTCAAGTCTTCAACGTGAAGGGGTTGAAATCGGTGCGTAGGTCGTAGTAGTCCTCCTGTTCGGCGCGCTTGAGAATGGCGACGATGCGGTAGGTGAGCGGGGTGAACAGTACTTCGACGCCGACCTTGGCGACGAACTGCGCGAGCATTACCTTGGGCAACATCTCGTTGGCGATGAGGCCGCTGCCGTAGAAGGCGAGCGGATAGAACAGCGCCGAATCCACGCCCTCGCCGAAGATGGTCGAGCCGATGGTGCGGCTCCAAAGCCAGCGGCCGCCGGTCGCGATCTTCATCTTCGCCAGCACGAAGGAATTGACGAACTCGCCGCACCAGAACGCGATCAGCGAGGCGAGCGCGATGCGCCAGGTCGAGCCGAATGCGATCTCGTACGCGCCCTGGTTGTCCCAGCCGGGCGCTGGCGGCAGCGCCACCACCACTGCCGACATGACCGAGGCGAACAGCAGCGCGCCGAAACCCGCCCAGATCACCCGCCGTGCCTTGGCATAGCCGTAGACCTCGGTCAGGATGTCGCCGAACACGTACGAGATGGGAAAGAAGAGCACGCCCGCGCCGAAGGTGACGGCGCCAAGCAGCGGCAGATCGAGTTGTGCAACCTTGGCCGGCCCGACGAGATTCGAGCACAGCAGCACGGCGACGAACGCCGCCATGATGAACTCATAGTAACGATAGCCTGGGCGGGCGGCGCTGTTCGGCGTAGTGGTACTCATGCCCGCGCGATGCTACCGGGAGCGAGTAGCAGCCGCAACCGGGTACGCCGTGCGCGCCCTGCCGGGCGTGTCTTTCAAGCGCTCGTTCGTGCCGCGTTTCCCGGCGCCCGAGGCGCAGGCCGGTGCGTAGCGACGTCTCGCGATGCGGTTGTCGCAGCGGGAAGGAAACGAATTCAATCGCCGCCCGTGATGTGCGCGAGCCGATCGACCATCGCGGTGATGCTGGCAGCGCTTTCGCTGTCGATCTCGATCAGTTCGTTGCATTCCGCCGGCCGCACGGGTTGCGCGCGCTGCTGCTGCACGCGCAGCACGTCGAGATCGGCCTCGGAGGCGTCGGCTGCCGCCGCGAGCCGGTGAACGATGCGCTGTGTGAGGACGGCCTGCGGGGCGCGGCAATGCAAAATGAGGAAGGGAACGTTCAGCGCCGCGGCGAGCGCGCGGAACGGTTCGCGTCGGCTGTGCTCGATGAAGCTTGCATCGACGATGACGGCGTGACCGGCGGCAATGATGGCGTGCGCGAGCTCGGCTAGGCGCGCGAACGTGCGCTCGCTCGCGTGCGGGGCGTAGATTCCGGTGTCGATACCCGCGCCCGATCGGGCCTTCGGTTCGATCTGCGCCAGGCGTTTACGTTCTACATCGGAGCGCACCCGAATCGCGCCGGTGCGTTCAAGCGCGCGTGCGGAAGCGTAGGTCTTGCCCGAGCCCGACACCCCGCAGGTGATGGCGAGAAACGGTCGCCGCCCGCGTGCGAAGCGCTCGCCCAGCGCGATGCGGCGAGTGACATCGCGCCACTGCGCGGCGCCCGTGCGCGCGGCCTCGGCTTGCGCACCGGCCGTACCCGTCGAGCCGGCTTGCGCGGCGCGGATGGCGTCCACCTTGGCCCGCACGAGCGCGCGATAGACGAGGTAGAAGCGCAGCACGCGTACGCCTTCGTAATCGCCGCTCGCTTCCAGGTAACGGTTGAGCAGACGGTGACCGAGGTCGGGACGATCGCGCGCGTGCAGATCCATGACGGCGAAGGCCATCTCGTTCATGACGTCGATCCAGCGAAACGCCTCGTTGAACTCGATGCAATCGAACAGCACGGGTTCGCCGTCGATGAGCGCGATGTTGCCCAGGTGTAGATCACCATGGCACTCGCGAATGCGCCCGAGCGCCTGACGTGCGCAGAATTCGGACGCGAGACGCGCATGCTCCGATTCGGTCCAGCGGCGCAGGCCGCCGACATCGATGCGTATCGCGGTGCCGGCGAGCAGGCGATCGATGGTGGCGAAATTATCCAGCGCTGGCGCCAGTAGCGTAGTCGGCGCGCCGAACGGACTGCCTGGCGGTGCGACCGGCGCAACCCCATGGATGCGCGCACACGCATCACCCAGCGCATCGATCTCGTCGCCGCCGAGTGCGCCGGCCGCGAGACGGCGGTCGAACAGACGATCCTGGGCGAACTCGCGCATCTTCAACGCGTACTCGAACGTCGCGCCCGTGCCGTCCACGCGCGGCGCGCGCTCGTCACCCGTGATCGGAACGACCGCGAGATAGAGCTGCGGGGCAAATCGACGGTTGAGCCGCAGCTCTTCGCGGCAGAAATGCAGGCGACGCTCGAGCGAGCCGAAATCGAGAAAGTCGAGCCGCAGCGGTTTCTTGATCTTGTAGGCGTAGGCGCCGGTCAACAGCAGCCAGGAGATGTGCGTCTCGATCAGGCGCACCGAACCGACCGGGTGCGGATAACAGTGCGGATCGAGCAGCGCCTGGATCAATGCGGACATGAGCCGCATTATCGAGCGCCCGCCGCGCTCGTGTCATGCAGTGAAGAGCTTGCGCCAGGCTCGAGCGAGTCGCGCGCCGACGCGATCGTCGCCGCCAGTCGGCGCCGGCGCGCCGGC
>WYBJ01000051.1 GCA_011525945.1 Burkholderiaceae bacterium
ACCGGAATTGCAGAAGAAGGCGTTGTCCATACCCGCGAGCGCACACAGCCGCTCGGCCAGGCGCTCCTGCAAGGTGATGGGGAAAATGTTGGACGTGTGAATGAGGCTGGCGGCCTGGTCCGCAATCGCCTTGACGAGCCGGGGGTGGCAATGGCCCACGCTCACCACCGCGACGCCGGCGAGCGCATCGAGATAGCGTTTGCCGCCGGCGTCGATTAGAAAGGCTCCTTCACCGCGCGCGAACGCGATCGGCTGGCGTGCATAGGTGTTCATCACATGCGACATGGCCGCTCCCGAATGGTCCGAGCCAAATTATTACATTTAGCCGAATCGTCATTGCGGCGCAAGAGCAGCGCCCGCCCGATCCGCCGCCGGCGCCGGCGCGCGCTATCGCCCAAAACGCTTCAGGCTGCGTTCTTCCCGCGCCTTCAACATCCGAATACCTTGCTGACGGGTCACAGCATCGGATCGCCGCGGCCGTCCGCGCGCTTCGCCGCCGCATCGCAGCGTCATGGCGCCGGCGGCTGATACCGAAAATCGGTCTGCTAGAATCGCGCCATGAGTTCGCAGCCCTGGCCGGATGCGCACCCGCACGAGCTGGTCATCCAGGGCGTGACGCAATCGGGTGAACGGTTTCGCCCGAGCGATTGGGCCGAGCGGCTGTGCGGCATGATGTCGGTGTTCGGAGAGGACAAGCATCTGTCATACTCGCCCTACCTGAAGCCGGTCATCGCGGATGGCTTGAGCTGCGTGGTGGTGGACGGTCGGTTGCAGGCGGTCGATGCGGCCGCCTTCGAGTTCCTGCTCGGCTTCGCCCACGACAACGAATTATGCTTGCGGCCCGGACGCGGTCGGCAAGCGAGTTCCGCCAGTCCGGCGACGGGGGAGCGGCGCGTTGCCGATACGCCAAGCGGGCGGTCGCGCTAGAGTGCGCGTCTTACGCCATCGCTTTGACCGCGGCGGCGAGCCGGCTCTTGTTCCGAGCCGCCATGTTCTTGTGCACGACGCCCTTGCCTGCGGTCGAGTCGAGCATGCTGGCGGCCGCGCGCAACTCGCGCTGGGCAACGTCCTTCTCACCGGTGGCGATCGCCTTGCGTACGCGCTTGACGGCAGTGCGCATGCGCGAACGCAGGCTCGCGTTGTGAGCGCGCCGTACCTCACTTTGGCGGGCGCGCTTCTTGGCGGAGTCGATATTGGCCATGAGTTCCTCGAGGGAGCGGAAAAAAGGTTGGAATCATACGGTTGTTGCCTCGGCTTGACAAGACTGGGGGGGCCGCGCGCGTGAACTTGCTGCGTGCGCTCGCCACCGTCAGTAGCATGACGCTGCTGTCGCGCATCCTCGGTTTCGTGCGCGACATGGTGATTGCGCGCGTTTTCGGTGCGGGTTTGCTCACCGACGCGTTTTTCGTCGCCTTCAAGATCCCGAATCTCTTGCGCCGGTTGTTCGCGGAAGGCGCTTTTTCGCAGGCCTTCGTGCCGGTGCTGGCGGAGTACAAGAATCGGCGCGGAGATGCCGATACCCGCGCGCTTGTCGCGCACGTGGCCTCCGCGCTTACCGTCGTCCTGATCCTGGTCAGTGCGGTCGGAATGCTGGCCGCACCGGCCATCGTCCATCTTACGGCGCCGGGTTTCGCGGCCGAGCCGGCGAAACTTGCCCTGACCATCGATCTGCTGCGCATCGTCTTTCCCTATATCCTGTTCATCTCGCTCGTTGCCCTTGCCGGGGCCATCCTCAATACCTACAACCGCTTCGGCGTGCCGGCGCTCACGCCTGTTTTCCTCAATGTCTGTTTCATCGTATTCGGGCTGTGGCTTGCGCCCTACTTCGAGCCACCGGTGAAGGCGCTCGCCTGGGCGGTGTTCTGCGGCGGTGTCGCGCAACTCGCCTTCCAGCTGCCGTTTCTTGCTCGACTCGGCCTCATGCCGCGATTCCGGCTCGATTTCAACGACGAAGGGATGTGGCGCATCCTGCGCCTGATGGGTCCGGCTGCGTTCGGAGTGTCGATCGCTCAGGTGAGTCTGCTGATCAACGTCGTATTCGCCTCCTTCCTCGTCACGGGTAGCGTCTCGTGGCTGTACTACGCCGATCGGCTGATGGAGTTTCCCAGCGGCTTGCTGGGCGCGGCGCTCGGCACCATTTTGCTGCCGAGCCTTGCGCGCGAGCATGCCGTCGCGGCAGCCGAGGGATACCGCCGACTGCTCGACTGGGGACTACGCCTGACTTTCCTTCTTGCCGTGCCGGCCGCGGTGGCGCTCGCGCTACTCGCGGTGCCGCTGGTGGCAACCCTTTTCATGTACGGCGAATTCTCGGCGCACGACGTGCTGATGACGCGCCAGGCGGTGATGGCCTACAGCGTAGGGCTCGTTGGGCTCATTTTGGTGAAGATCCTCGCGCCCGGGTTCTACGCGCGCCAGGATATCCGTACTCCGGTCAAATTCGCGCTCATCACGCTGCTGGCAACCCAGTTGATGAACCTCGCGTTCGTTTTTCCGCTCGCGCACGCGGGGCTTGCGCTCGCGATCGGCCTGGGTGGCTGCCTCAACGCAGCGCTCCTGTACCGCGGCTTGCGCCGTGCCCGGATTTATCGACCCGAGCCGGGTTGGGGCGCTTTCGGCGCTCGACTGGCGCTGGCTCTGGCCGGCATGGCCGCGGCCTTATGGTGGTGCACCGGCACAGCGCAGTGGTGGCTCGACGCCGACCCCGGTGCACGTGTGCTACGTCTTGCGGGACTGGTCGCGTTGGGCGGTGGTGTCTACTTCGCACTGCTCGCCCTGCTCGGGTTTCGGCCGCGCGATTTCGCCCTGCGAGCCAGTACCTGAGGCGACGGCGCTCGCCTGCGGCGAGCCAGTCGGGATCGTCCCCGAGGCCGCGGAACACGGTAACATTTGAGCTTTTGCGGCAACTTCATGCGCGTATTTCGGACCATCCCCGCGCGTGCCGATACCCCGATCGCGCTGACCATCGGCAACTTCGACGGTGTGCATCTCGGCCATCAGGCGATGCTCGAGCGGCTGCGCTGCGAGGCGGCAACGCGGGCGTTGCCCGCGGCGGTGATGACGTTCGAGCCGCATCCGCGCGAGTTCTTCGCGCCCGATCGGGCGCCGACGCGGCTCTCGTCGCTGCGCGAAAAGCTCGATACGCTGGCCGCACTCGGGGTCGATCGTACCTACGTCTGTCGTTTCAGCTACGATCTTGCGCGCACTCCGCCTGAGGCATTCGTCGAGCGTGTGCTCGTGCGGGGTTTGGGCGTGCGCTGGCTGCTCATTGGCGACGATTTTCGCTTTGGCGCGCGGCGTGCGGGCGATCGCGCGCTGCTGCAATCCTTGGCTGCTGCAGGCGGCTACGTGGTCGATTCCATCCCGTCGGTTACGGTGGCGGGCCGGCGCGTATCGAGCACCGCGATCCGTGTAGCGCTGGCCGAGGGCGATCTGGATCTTGCCGCCGAATTGCTGGGACGTCCTTACGCGATCAGTGGCCGGGTAGTCGCTGGCGAGCAGATCGGGCGCACGCTCGGATTTCCTACCGCCAACGTCCGCATGCGCCACAATCGCCCGCCGTTGCAAGGCATTTTCGCGGTGCGCTTGCAGGGTATCGGCTGCAACGCATTGATCGGTGCGGCGAGTCTTGGCGTTCGGCCCACGATTCGTGCCCAGGGCGTGCCGACGCTGGAGGTGCATATCCTCGACTTCGATCGTGACATCTACGGGCGGCACGTCCGGGTCGAGTTTCTGCGCAAGCTTCGCGATGAGCAGAAGTTCGCCGACGTCGAAACCTTACGCAGGCAGATCGTGCGCGATGTCCAGGAGACGAGGCTTTTTTTCGCCGGAGCGGCTGCGGCCGTGACAGGGCAACGAGGACATTAGCCCGCGCCATCTATCCGGCATAGCGGCCGCTCGAGTCATCATGACCGACTACAAGACGACACTCAACCTGCTCGACACTCCGTTTCCCATGCGCGGCGATCTCGCCAGGCGTGAGCCTGCCATGATCGCGCGCTGGCAGTCCGAAAAGCTGTATCAACGCATTCGGCAGCGGCGTCGTGGCCGCCCATTATTCGTTCTGCACGACGGCCCGCCGTATGCGAACGGCGATATTCACATCGGACACGCCGTCAACAAGATCCTAAAGGACATCATCGTCAAGAGCCGCACGCTGATGGGGTTCGATGCGCCGTATGTGCCGGGATGGGACTGCCATGGCATGCCGATCGAGGTGCAGATCGAGAAGGATCATGGCAAGGACCTTGCGCCCGAGCAGACACAGCGTCTCGCGCGTGCGTATGCCACCGAGCAGATCGCACGTCAAAAGGCCGATTTCATTCGCCTCGGCGTGCTTGGCGACTGGGAGCACCCGTATCGCACCATGGACTTCGCCACCGAGGCGAACGAGATCCGCACGCTCGGGCGGCTGTTGCAGAAGGGCTATCTCTATCGCGGTCTGAAGCCGGTGAACTGGTGTTTCGACTGCGGCTCGGCGCTGGCCGAAGCCGAAGTCGAATACGCCGATCGCGAGGATGTCGCGGTCGATGTCGCCTTCCCGCTCGCCGAGCCGGACCGGCTCGCGCGCGCTTTTGGCCTAGACCGTTTGCCGGATGCGCGCGCTTTTGCCGTCATCTGGACGACGACCCCCTGGACGCTGCCGGCGAACCAGGCGTTGAATGCGCACCCGCAGTTCGACTATCGGCTGATCGCCACCGATAAGGGACTGCTCGTCCTCGCCGATGCCCTGGCCGATCGCTGCCTCGAGCGCTACGCCCTGAGCGGCCGCACGCTCGCTCGCTGCAAGGGCGCGGCGCTGGAGCGGATCGATTTCCGTCATCCATTCTACGATCGGCTCTCGCCGGTGTTGCTGGGCGAATACGTCACGGCCGAGCAGGGCACCGGCATCGTGCACAGTGCGCCCGCCTACGGCGTGGAGGATTTTTTGTCGTGCCGGCGCTACGGCATGCGCGATGACGCGATCATCAGCCCGGTGCTCGGCGACGGGCGCTATGCCGATTCGCTGCCGCTTTTCGGTGGCCTCACGATCTGGGACGCGAATCCGAAGATCGTCGCCAAGCTGGCAGAAATGGGCCTGCTGTTGGCGCAAGCCGCGGACACGCACAGCTACATGCATTGCTGGCGTCACAAGACGCCGATCATCTATCGGGCGACGACGCAGTGGTTCGCTGGCATGGAAGAGGTTCCGGGCTACCAGGGCGTCAAACCGGCCGAGCCATTGCGCGCGACCGCTTTGCGCGCGGTGAATGCCACGCGCTTCTTCCCGGAATGGGGCAAGGCGCGCCTGCATGCGATGATTGCGGGCCGGCCCGATTGGACCTTGTCGCGCCAGCGGCAATGGGGCGTGCCGATGCCTTTCTTCGTTCGGCGCGAAACCGGCGCACTACATCCGCGCACCACCGAGCTCATCGAAGCGGTGGCGCAGCGCGTGCAGCAGGGCGGAATCGAAGCCTGGCAGAAGATCGGCGCCGAAGAGTTTCTGGGTGACGATGCGGGTGCGTACGAGAAGGTCCGCGATACGCTCGACGTGTGGTTCGATTCCGGCGCGACGCACGAGACCGTCCTGGGCGGTCCCGGTAATCGCGGTCACGGTTCGCATGCGCAGGATCTGGCGTTTCCCGCGGACCTGTATCTCGAGGGCTCGGACCAGCACCGCGGCTGGTTTCATTCATCGCTGCTGGTATCGTGCATGCTGAACGGTGCAGCGCCGTACCGGGCGTTGCTCACGCACGGGTTTGTGGTCGATGGGACCGGGCGCAAGATGAGCAAGTCGCTCGGCAACGTGATCGCGCCGCAGAAGGTGGTCGATACACTGGGGGCCGACATCCTGCGTCTGTGGGTCGCGTCGACCGATTACTCCGGCGAGCTCTCCATTTCAGACGAGATCCTGAAGCGCGTGGTCGAGAGTTACCGGCGCATTCGCAACACGCTTCGTTTCCTGCTCGCCAATCTGGCCGATTTCGATCCCGCCAGGCACATGCTCGAGACCACGGATTGGGCCGAGATCGATCGCTATGCACTCGCGTGTCTCGCGCGCCTGCAAGACGAAGTCGTGCGCGAGTACGACCAGTACCGCTTCCATTTGATCGCGCAGCGCCTGCACGAGTATTGCTCCGAGCACCTGGGCGCGTTCTACCTCGACATCCTCAAGGATCGGCTTTACACCGCGGCAGGCGATTCGCGCGCACGGCGCAGTGCGCAGAACGCGCTGTTCCATATTGCGCACGCGTTGATCCGGCTGTTCGCGCCGATCCTGACCTTCACCGCCGAGGAGGCGTGGGCGTTTCTGCCCGACAGGTGCCGTGACAGCGTATTCTTGCAGCAGTGGCACGAGCTGCCGCAGCTCGCGGATAGCGAAGCTTTGGAGTCGCGCTGGGAGCGTGTACACACGCTGCGCGCCGATGTGAGCAAGCAGCTCGAGGGTCTGCGCATCGCCGGGCGCATCGGTTCTGCGCTCGCCGCCGAGGTCGAGCTGTACGTGGCGCACGAATCGGCTCGAGCGCTGGTAGAGCACTTCGGCGAGCATCTTCGCTTCGTGTTCATCACCTCGGCCGTGCGCGTGCTTGGCGGCGCGCATGTCGAAGCGGTGCCGAGTCGGGTCGAGGGCATTGCGATCCGAGTCATGCCGAGTGGCGGGACGAAATGCGCGCGCTGCTGGCACTATCGGCACGACGTCGCCGAGCGCGGCGAGCACGCGTCGCTATGCGGGCGCTGCGTTGCCAATCTGTACGGCGATGGCGAGGCGCGTCCCTATGCCTGATCGACGCATGATCCGATGGCTCTCGATCGCGGGCCTGGTCGTGGTGGCCGATCAAACGACCAAGATGTGGATCGAGCACGCCATTGCGCCCGGAACGAGCATCCACGTGTGGCCGGTGTTCGACCTGGTGCATGTACACAACACCGGCGCCGCGTTCAGCTTTCTCGCGGACGGCTCGGGCTGGCAGCGCGAGTTCTTCTTGCTGGTCGGCTTGGCCGCGTCGGTCTGGATCGTTTGGATGCTTGCGCGTGCGGCTCGCGACCAGGTGATGTTCTGCGTCGCCTTGAGCCTTGTCCTGGGCGGCGCGTTGGGCAACGTGATCGACCGGATTCGCCTGGGGGCCGTGGTCGACTTTCTCCATTTCCATTGGGGGCCGCACAGTTTTCCGGCTTTCAACGTGGCCGACAGCGCCATCACCTGTGGCGCCGCGCTGCTGCTTGTCGATGCGTTTTTCCCTGGGGGCAAGTCACGCACGGACGGATCGCAGGCGGCGACCCGATGAGCCGCCGCACGTCGCGTTCAATACAGGAGCGATGCCATGGAAGTGTTGCTGGCGAAGCCTAGGGGATTCTGTGCCGGCGTGGACCGGGCGATCGAGATCGTCGAGCGGGCGCTCGCACTCAACGGCGCACCGATCTATGTTCGTCACGAAGTCGTCCACAACAAGTACGTGGTCGACGATCTACGGCGCAAAGGGGCCGTGTTCGTGGAAGAGCTGCGAGAAGTCCCGGCCGGAGCTACCGTCGTGTTCAGCGCACACGGCGTGTCGCAAGCCGTGCGATGCGAGGCGAAGAGTCGCGGGCTGCGCGTTTTCGATGCGACCTGCCCGCTGGTCACCAAGGTACACGTCGAGGTCGCCAAGATGGCCGAGGGTGGACGCGAGATCGTGATGATCGGTCATGCCGGACATCCGGAAGTCGAAGGCACCATGGGCCAGGTACAGACTGGGATCCATTTGGTGGAGACCGTTGCCGACGTGGCGAAGCTTGCGGTGCGCGATCCCGCCAATGTCGCCTTCGTCACCCAGACCACGCTGTCGGTGGATGATGCGCGTGCGATCGTCGATGCGCTGCGCGCACGCTTCCCGGCGATCGTGGCGCCGAAGAAGGACGATATCTGCTACGCCACGCAGAACCGCCAGGACGCGGTGAAGCGCCTCGCGCGCGAATGCGACGTGGTGCTCGTGGTCGGCTCACCCAACAGCTCGAACTCGAACCGGCTGCGCGAAGTGGCGACCCACCACGGCGTTCCGGCATTCATGGTCGACCAGGCGGCGGATCTCGATCCGCGCTGGATCGCCGGCAAGAAGCGCATCGGCGTGAGCGCCGGAGCCTCCGCGCCCGAAGTGCTGGTCAGCGAGCTGCTCGATCGGCTCGAGAAGCTCGGCGCCACGCGCATCGTCGAGACCGATGGCATCGCGGAGAACGTGACCTTCCACCTGCCGAAGGCGCTGAGCGCCAGCGCTCGCTGAGGCGGCCTGCACGCGCATCGCGCGAGGTGCACCCGCCGCCCCCGCACCGAGGCGAGGGCGGCAGATGACGGGGGCCGGCCGAGAGCCGATCGCGGTGCGAACCGGGCTACAGCTCCGGCTCCATGTACCAGTAGATGCGTTGCGCGATGCCGATCTCCTGCTCGCGGCAGTACCAGAACTGCGATCCTGCCTGGCACGGTGACCCGGCGGGCGGAGTAGAACCGCCCGCGGCGGCCGTGACGGTTCCGCCGGACAACGCGATCGTGTAGATGC
The DNA here is from genome assembly GCA_011525945.1 of Burkholderiaceae bacterium. Classification (GTDB taxonomy): domain Bacteria; phylum Pseudomonadota; class Gammaproteobacteria; order Burkholderiales; family WYBJ01; genus WYBJ01. The sequence goes on from WYBJ01000051.1 coordinate 8,505, forward strand.
GGTTGCCGATGATCACCGATTGCAGCGGCGAGAAGTAACCGCGGCTTACGCCCGCATAGTAGCGGTCGCGCGCCGATACCGTACCGTCCCCGCTCAAGTCGACCAGGTTGCCGTAGAGGGCATTGATCTCGTTCAGTCGGCCTTCGCCCGGCGGCAGGCACTCGCTGATGACGGCGCTCGGATTGTAGGTCCCGAAGCGCAGTCTCTGATTGAACACGAACGGCGCACCCGTAACCTTTTCGCCGGATTCGAGATCCCGATACCAGCCGCGCTTGCTCAGCAACGCGCTCGGCACGACCCCGGACGTATCCGTGGCCGCGATCTGCAGGAAATCTCCGGCGGCGAAGCTCGCTGCCGCGCCGTTGGTGGCCGTGAGGCCGATATCGAAGTCCGCCACCATGAAGAGCTTGTCGGAGGTGGACGTGACGATCGGGTGCTCGCGATCACCCGTGCCCACGTAGATTGCGTCCCAGTCGATCGGGAAGGGCGCGTGCTGCGGGACGATCGCCGGCGGGAACATGATCTTGCGGTTCGGCACGCCCGCATCCGACAAGCTCGCCAGGCGCTTGGCCTTCCACGCGCTCACGCTGGGCTGGCCGATATCGAAGCGCCATAGGTTGCCGCCCATGTCGCCGACCACGACCCGGTCGAGCAGCCCTTGTGCGTCCAGATCGGCATTGATCACGGTGAGATCCGACGGGATGCTCCAGTCGATGCGGCTCGCATTGAGGAAGTCGCCCGCGGTATCGGCGAACACCTTGATGGGTTCACCGTTGGACGCCTCGACCACGTACAGCGCGCGTCCGATGTAGTCCCCGGTGGTCGAGGTGGCGGGCAGCGGCGTCGGCGCAATCGGCGCGGGCGGTGCGGTGGGTGCGGCTATGGACACGAAGTCCTGCTGCGAATCGTAACCACCACCGAAGATCACCACCGGGTCCGTGTTGCCGGCCGGCCTTCCCGTCGAGGCGGCGATGCGTCCCACCACGGGTGTGGACCAGGATTGCCCGAGCAGCTTGTATTCAGCCTTATTTGCGCATGCGGTGATCCCCTTGCACAGTTTGCCGTCTCCGGTCGATGAACCGAGCGGCTGATAGTAGGGGTGATCGACGGGGTGATAGGTGCTCGTGACCTTCCACATGAACTTCGGTGCGTTGATGTTCGTGATGTCGAGCGCGTAGTAGGCGCGGCCGCCGCGGCGCAAGCCGAAGAACAGCCACGCCCGCTCGGACCCATCGATGATGCCATTGGCATCACCGCGATCGATCCATACTGCCGGGCTGCCATCGGCCAGGTCGAGCGATGGGCCGGCGCCGTTGGTCATGGCGGTGCTGATATAGGGCAGCGCTTCTTCCACCATGAAGACCCATTTTTCCTGTCCGGTGGCCGCATTGACGGCGTGCACCAGACCATCGTTGGTGAGGAAGAACAGATACTGCACGTTGGAGCGCGTGGTCGAGCCGCCAACCTCGGCGTCGCTCACCGGGGTGCTGTCGTAGGTGACGATCAGGGGGCGCGAATGCTGCACGTCCGCATGCGCCCAACTGCGCCAGGTCGTGCACGGGGTCGGCGCCATCGGGTCGTGCGCGTCGCTACACGCCGCATCGCCCGGATTACCGCCGCGAGCGAAGTTGATTATCGTACTCTTGGCAGCATCCGACATCCCCGCATTCCCGAGCATGGCCTTGGTGATACGGGTATTCGTCTCGGTCATCAGGTTGGTGCTGTCTGTGAGCGTCACGCTGGTCGAAGGAGAGACGGCGTTGCCGGTGATGTAGGTGTACACCGCGCGCGCTTGCGGCGTGTAGGCGGGAACCGAGATGAGCTGGTAGCCGGTGCCGCCAACGTCGGGCTCGCTGCCATCCATGAGCGTCACCGGGTTCCAGAAGCTGACAGCCTGGTCGTCGACCACGATCTCCTCCAGGCTGGTCACCGGATCGACTTCGACCTTTTCGACATCCTTGAAGCCGGAGGCGAGCACCGTCTTGCCGATCAGGCACAGCTCCTTGGTCGGACCGCAGTCGCTGTTGCCGACGCCGATGCGGAACCGCTTCACCGTTCCCTTCCAGGCCTGACTGGTCGACGGGCTGAAGAAGGCGAGATAGACATCCGACGCGTTCTGCGCCCGGTTGAGCGCCGACAACGGCACGGTCGGTGCGGCCACCGTCGGGCTGAAGTCGCGAATCGTAACGAGCACCTCGGTGAGCGCAGCGGACAGCGCGGCGCTATCCTCCGCGATGTAGTAGCCGCCCACCCCGGCGGAGCGCTCACCGGCATTCTGTACCACCGGCGAGTTCGCGCCGGCGAAACCGATCGTGTAAGTCGTCACCGCCTGGGTGCCGAGCAGGGAATCGGTGCCCGTGTCGGCAGCGCTGTGACGCGCCCCCGGGCTCATGTCGGCATGCGCCATGAAATAGGCGAGTTCGTCCAGCCAGACGTAACCGCCATCGGTGCGTAGTTCGTTGAATCGGCTCTGCTGTCCGTAGGGCAGACCGGCGACTTCGAACTGGCCGGTGGCCGTATCGGCCTGGCTGGTGTCGATGCGTGTATCGGCCGCGACAACACCGGACATCGACGTGTAGCTCAGACCCGGGACGAAGTCACTTGCATCGACGTCGTGCTCCGGCCCGCCGTCGGTGATCATGATGACGAAATTCTTCTGACACGCAGCAGGTGTTGCCGTAGTCGGATTGTTCAGCATCGGCGAGACGTAGCTCGACCCGCTGATCGCGCTTGCGTCGGCGCCGTCGGTGACGTTGCCGCCGCCGACCGCGGGCACGGCGGTGGCGCCGAAATTGGTCGACATCGCAGCTGCACTGCCGTAGCGCGGCGCGCGGCCGCTGAAATACAGGTAGGCCTCGTACATCGTTTCGGTCAATGGCGACGCGGCTTTGGCTACCTGATTGTTGATTGCATCGGTGAGCGCCGCGCGGTTGACATAGTCGGGATCGGCCGCGTTGGTGCCCATGCGCTTGACCGGGAAGATGATCTTCCCACCCTGGCTGCCCTGACTCGAGCGCAAACCCGTATCCTGCGGGAGCGAATTGAACGTCATGACGCCGAAGCGCACGCCATCGGTCGCGGCAACCAGATCGGCCAGCGCGTCCTTGGCGATCTGCAAGCGCGTCTTGCGTCCGATCGGTGCGCCGCTGGGGCCCTTGGCGCCGAACTTCCAGTTGAGATAGTTGACCGAGTAGAGGTCGATCGCGGGCGAGGAGGTCGCATCGGATGCGTTGGTGGTGTACGAAGCCACGGTTCCGCTGGTGCTGATCGCGGTGTTGTAGCTCCACTGGAAATTGCGCTTTTGATTCGTCATGTAGACGTTCGTGCCGCCGTTGTTGGCGGGTTCGTCGGCCTTGCAATCGTGAAAATTGTACGACTCCGCATCTTGACGGTTGTACGCGGGGTAGCGGGTCTCGACCCCACCCGTCGCGGTCGAACTGGTTCGAGTCGGGCAGAACGAGGCGACCGTGCTTGGTCCGTAAACGCACTGGAAGCCTTTGCGGGCGACGCAGCTCTCCGAGGTATCGCTCTTGTTCGAGCAGGTGCCGATCACGTTCTTGGTCACGTCGGTGTACGCGGTTCCGTCGATCGTGTAGTTGCCAATCCAGTTGCTGCCGCTGTTGCCGGCGGTTGCCGGATTGCAGTAGCTGGTGCTGGTCGGGCCTGAGCTGCAATTCGCCGCACCCAGCACGTAGCCCGCGCCGCGGCATTCGCCCGCACACGTTCCGCCGTAGAAGACCGTGCCTACACCTTCGACGAACTTGGAGCTGCGTCCAGTCCAGGCGCAATTGGTGTGATTGCGATCGATGAAGTTGGTGGTATTCGCCTGCGTGCACAGCGGCGGATCGTTCGGATGCGCCGGATTACCCGTGATGCTGCGGCACTGCCCCGAGAGCGTGCCGTTCGGGTCGCAATACTGACCGCTGCCGTTCGGCTGGTAGTAGCGGCGCGTCGTGCTGCTGGCGTCGAGACCGTCGTTCGTCGGCCCGCTCGCGCCGACTGCGAGATCGCCGCAGGTGCGTGTACACGTGTAGGTGGTGACTCCGGCGGTGTTGAAGATGATGTCATTGCCGCCGCTGGTCGGGCGGATGTCATAGTAGGACGATGTACCGGTGACCATACCGAATGCAGTGGCGGAATCGTCCCGGTTGCCCTTCCAGGCGCTGAAGCGTTCGAGCTCGGTGGCCGAGGCGCCGGCCGAGGCGAGCAGCGGATAGCCGTAGACGCCGCGTAAGGCCTGCAAGGTCGACTGGCTCATCGAATTGACGAGCGACTGGAAGTTGTAGCCGCCCATGTCGGCCTTGAGCGTGGTCCAACCCGCGTAGGAATCGGTAGCATCATCGGCGAAGCCGCTTGCGCCGGAATCGTCCTGGACGCGGATCGGCTGACCCTGCGCGGCGCTGCCGACGTTGTCGCGCGAGGCGGTGATGTTGGGAACGGGCGGTGCGGCTACGCCGTGCGGGGTCGAGGCGGCCTGGTTGACGATCGGATCGTTGGGGCCGGGAAACGGCGTGACCGCCGGGTCGTAGCCCGTGCCGACGTAGCCGATGCGATACGTGCCGCTGGTGTACGAAACGGTGTTGTGACTCCCCGGGTAGGCCGCTGCGCGCGAGTTCTCCAGGTTGAGCCAGCGCTCCCAGCGCATCCACTCCTGGTTGAGCCACTTGCCAGCGTTACGCGGAAACTCGCTTGGCGCGTACACCGTCGAAGGCAGCAACTCGCTGCCCGAGGCGGTACAGCGGTTGTACGCACCGCTGCTGGTGCGCAGCGCCGAGCCTTGTGTGTAGTCGCGAATATTGCCGTAGTTGAAGCCGCCGCGCACGACCGGGTTGGATGAGCCGTTGCTGCTGCTGAAGCTCGATACGCGCACGCCGCCAAGGAAACGGTTGAAGGCGAACGACCACAAGCGAGCGTCGGTCTCGGCCGTGCCCGCCGGCAGCCAGTAGATCCAGGACGCATCGGAATAATTTCGATAGGTGCTGCGCGCGCCGGGGTCGCCCGATTCGGTTGCCGCCGCATAGGCGAGCGCCGCGTCGCGCAACGCCACGCGATCGGCATCGGTCGCGCCGGCGAAGAAGCCCGCATCCTTGGGACAGTCGGGGTTCGAGGCGTCCGGACATGAGCCGCTGTAGTTGTAAAAATAGCCATCCGGAGAAGAACCGGCGTTGGTGAACAGATTGTCCGCGGGCGCCTGTGTGCTGATCCTGTTGATATAGGCCGGGTCATTCCACAGATACTCGATGTGCGAGTCGTAGCGCGGATTTCCGACTGCGTCGCGAAGATCGTATTCGCGCCACGGCTCGGAAATATTCATCGTGTCCGAGGTATCCATGACGATCAGGATGTTGGGCTCGGCGGTGGCGACGGCCGAGGTGACCCCCAGAAAGATGTCGGTGTCGCGCGCGTATGCCCACGGCGCCAGCGCCGGGTTCGCCAGCGCGAAAATGAGCGCCCATGCGGTGGCCTTGGTTGCGAAGCGATTCTTGCGCATGTCTAACCTCGCGAGGAGTCGGTGCGTTGCGCTGAAACCGGCCTAACAGGAGCCCGCGGGAACGACCGAGCGGATGCCCTGATGCACGGTGGCCGAACCGCCCAGTGTGCCCGTCGCGGTCGAACGCACGTCGAAGAACACGAACTGGATGGCGCCCACACCGATGCCGACCTGGCGCTGGCCCGAGCACTGGATCTGGCGCACGTTGAGGTCGGCCTGGCCCAGATGCGTGTTGGTCGGGGCGACTGAATAGACCGTCGAGGTCGTGTTGTACGAGCTCGACGGCGCCCCGGTCGGGGCGACCGGCCCGCCCGAGGCAGTGGGCAGCGCCAGGTAGTTGGACGCGAACCGTCCGTTGTTGCCGTCGATGAACGTATTGATCATGACCTCGGCGTTGGTCTGGTTCTGCTGCGCGATCTGGCTTGCACCGCCGATCTTCAGCTCGACCACCGAGGTCTTGATCATGGAGACCACCAGCAGCGTCATGACGGCGAGCATCACCAGGCCGACGATGAGTACGGCGCCGCGGCTGCGGCCTGCTGAAGATTGCTTGCGCTGTGCTGCTGTGCGTGCGTGCGCGCTAGAACGGATGGTCATGGGCTAGGCTCCCCTGCGAAACGCCACGTTGCGCACCTGGATGAGCTGGCTGAAAAGCGCGCGCTTGTACGCGCAGGCCAGCGGTTCGGTGGCGACCACGTCGGTACAGTTGAAGTCGGATGCGCCGTCGCCGTCGAGGTCGTAGTTCTTGCCGCTATCGTCCTGCCCGGTGATGGTGGTCGGCGAGCGCACCAGCATCGAGACCCGAACCGCGACGACGCGCGTCCAGCCGTCGGTGGCGATCGACAGCGGGTCGGCGACGAAACGATCGGCGATGCCGTCGCCGTCCGGCGCCGGCAGCGTATCGAGGCCGTAAGTGAAGTTGATGCGCTCTACCCCTTCGGCGAGCGGCCGCTCGACCATCGTCGTGCCGTTGAGCTCCTGGCGCACCAGCGTCGGAATCGGCCGGCCGGAATCGTCGCTTGCCTGGCACACTCCGCCCGTGCCGGTGGGTCGGCTGCACGGTCGCACGTAGTACACATGCATCTGATACGGGAAAACCGGGAACTGAGTGTTGTTCGCGAAACGCTTGTCGAGGTTGGCTGCAACCAGATTCGTGAAATCCCCGCCGCGGAATACGTAGCCGAAATTCGCGTCGGACTGGACATACAAGGCTGCGGTCACCAGCTCATCGGCGACGTTGCCGTTGCTGTTCGAGTCTCGAACCTGCTGGCCCGAACCGAGCCGGGCAACCAGGACCGGACCGGGGCCGCGGAAGTTCGCCGCCTTGATGCACGGCAGCGCGGCCGCGGCCGCGCTGGCCGTCGTGCTATCGGGATAGCCGAACAGCGGCACGCCGCTCGTGAGCGTGTTGCCGCAATCGTTGGTGATGGTGCCGATCGTGCCGTACTGATCGAGCGTCAAGGTCGACGCCGACAGGCCATAGAAGCCGCTATGGCGCAGGCTGTCCCCCAGGTAGCGCAGGCTCGCCACCGCGCTCTCCTGCATGCGCGCGTAGTCGTCCTGGATCTTGAACGTGCGCGACGAGTCGCTCATCATCAGCACCAACCCGAGCGTCAGGAACAACCCGATCGCGAGCGCGACCATCAGCTCGACCAGGGTCAGCCCGGTCTGGCGCATACTAAGTGCGAAACGATTCACGGGCGTCATGGGCATGCGCATGGGATAACCGTATAGACGTCGATGCTCACCAGCCGGCGGAACGTATCGTCAGCGGTGCCGGTACGCGGATCGTTGTAGAGCCCGCTGCCGCACGTGTCCGCGGCGGCGGGGGCGAAAGTCGAATAGCTGCCTTGCCAGGCGACGCTGATGCGATAGGTGACTTGCCGGCTCGCCGGCGGCCCGCCGCACGCCGGGCAGGCGGTCGCGCCCGGCATGGTCTGGATGCAGCCCCGGGGATTGAGCAACGGGCCGATGGCCGTTCCCGTGCCCGAGTCGGTTTCCGCAGCCGCACCGGCCAGCAGCCCATCCCATATGGCGGCGTCGTACTGCACCATGTCGGTGGTGGTGCAGTTGCTGGTGGCGCAGTTGGTGATGGTGCCCGTGGTGAGCGCGGTGAAGCGCGTGCTCGTGCCGGCGGGCGTGGCGACTGGCACGGCGGCGGCGTAAGTGGTGGTGACGGCGGTGTTGTCGACGCCCGGGCGGTTGGCCTTGACTCGTTCCGCCATGTCATTGGCGAGCGCCAACGCCTGCTGGCGCTGATAGGCTTCGAACGATGCGCGTTGCCCTTGCGCCATCAATCCGGCAATACCGAGCAGCCCGATCATCAAGATGACGAGCGTCACCAGGACTTCGATCATGGTGAAGCCGGCGCATTCCCGCTTCGGCTTTGCGGCGCTTACGGACATACGGTTCCTCCGTCCTGAACCTCCACGCTCGGGCGTCCCGATACGCCGAGGTAAACGAGCCGAGAGCGGTTGTTCGCGGTCGCGGCGTCGCCCAGATCATCGCTCACGCGTATGCCGTCGGCAGCAGTGGAGGCTGTGACGCGCGTGATGCGTCCATCCGGACGAAATACGATGGGTTCATCCGGCGTGGCGCACACTTTCGTGCGGCCCGGGACGGGCGTAGCGGTCTTGCGAACTTCGCCCGGAACATCGCAATCGCCGCCGCCGTCGAGGTCGACGCAGATACGCCAGCCATCCTTCCAGTTTCCGGCGGTGATCGGCGCCATGATCACGGGCCGGCTTTCCTTGATTGCTTCGGCGCGGGCGAAGGCCATATCCGCCATGATGTCCGAGGCCGTCGTGCGTACCCGCTGCGCCGCGATGAAATCGGTGAACCCGGGAACGCCGACGGTAATCACGATCGCCAGGATGACGAGCGTGATCATCAGCTCGATCAGCGTGAAACCCGCGCTAGTTCCGATGCGGGTCATTGCCGCCTGCCTACGCTCGACCTGGGATCGCATCCGCGTCTGCGCCCGTCTGCGGTATGGAGGCCGAATCAGCGTGGCAGGAACGGACATGAGGAGTTGTCCCAAGCGCAATCCGAGCCCGAATCGAACACGCCGTTGCCGGGCAGCGCCTCGCGCCAGCGTTGTCCCTGACTGTTGATGCAAAGTCTGCCATCGCCGCGGTCGGCAACAGGGGAGCCCGCGATGGGATCGATGCATACGGTGTAGGTCGGCGGAACCGTGCCGTTGTTGACCCCAGCGAGGGGGTTGGGAAGCGTGTACTTGAATCCTTGCGGAAGCGTGTTGCTGACGCCGAGCCCGGGGCTGGCACCGGGATCGGTGTTGTATTGGCGCCGGTCGAGCAGGAATTGTTCTTGACGTTGGGCCAGATCCATGAGCACTTGCTGCCCCTGCGAGCGTTGCCCGCGCGCGATGTGATCGCGATATGAGGGGTATCCCACCACCGCCAGAATCGCCACGACGGCGACTACGATCATCAATTCGATCAGTGTGAATGCGCGCTCCCTACGCATAGCCGTCCCCTTGTCGAACGCAGCGGATGTTACGGTGCGTTTCCCCAGCCGATCCACACGTGCCCGATAGGCGGTCGGATGCCTGGAACGAAAGGCGCGCCGTTCCGTTTCGGGTTGAGGGGCTGCCGCCGCCGCAGAGTGTCGCGGCGAAAACCGGGGGCTGCCTGCGCCGTCCGCTGGCACAAGCGCGCGAATTCGACGGGCTGGGTTTGCGCCGCTTATACTTCGAAGGTATGCGAATCGACCTCGAATCTCCGGAAGACTTGGCTTCGCTATTGCGAGGCTGCGATATCAATCCCACCCGGCAGCGGCTGCAGATTGCTCGCGTCCTTTTTGCCAACAGCGGTCACCTGTCTGCCGACCAGGTGCTGGCCGCGGTAAACGGCCGTCGGCCGGCAACTTCCAAGGCGACCGTCTACAACACGCTCAACCTGTTCCGCGATCGCGGCCTGATCCGCGAAGTGATCGCCAATCCGAATAAGATTTTCTACGACGCGAACACGCTGCCGCACTACCACTTCTACGATGTCGATACCGGCGAGCTCACCGACATCGACGCGCAAAGCGTGCAAGTGACAGGGCTGCCCCCGCTCCCCGCCGGGACGGTAACGGCAGGCGTGGATATCGTCGTTCGAGTCCGCTCCAAGGCCGGTTGAACGTTTGCCGGCCGTCCGGCCCGGCGACTATAATCTCGCGCTCGTGCTGTTGTAGCTCAGTTGGTAGAGCAACTGATTCGTAATCAGTAGGTCGAGTGTTCGAGTCACTCCAACAGCACCAAGAATCAATTGGTTATGAACTATTTTTCGGTTCATAATTCCTGTCGTGCTCGTCGATCCAAACAACGACTCTGACGCCGCACCGAGCCTACGTCACCAGGCCCATACGTGGGGTGAAATCGACTGGGCTGAGATGTGTTGACGACTTTGCCCTAACGCTAATGCTATCGCCATATGTAGGGACTGAGCACGGCGCGCATAATGCCATGCCAGCAAACCGCGCCAGCGTGGTGCTGTCAGGCGAGCGGCGGCCGTAGTCCTCCCCGCACGGCAATCACGCTAGCAACATGACGTTTAGTCCGACCACGCGCTTGAGCGCAACATCTCCGGTCAAGAAAACGTGGTCCGCACCCAACTGCAGCCCACTGGCAGCTTGCAATGCGTCCGGCGTTCGCAATCCATGCTTGACGCGGATCGCGGTGGCGAGTTCTATGACGTCCTTGGTCGGTTCCAACCAGACCAGGTCGGGGCGTGCGAAGAACGCATCGAACGCAGCCAGCGCATGGGTGTCGCTGGCTTTCAGCGGTCCTACTCGACACTCCAGCCATGTCAGGCGGCTTACTGCCGTGCCGAGATCGGGATGTGCCTCGGTCAATGGCACCAGCGCCCGGCGGACTCTCCGACCGAATGGCGGCTTGCCCTCGACTAAGTAGATCAGTGCGCTGGCATCGAAAAAAGCGATCACCAGTTACGCTCGGCCTTGAGGTCCGCATCGATCTGCGCTTTGCTCCGCGTTCCCGAAGTAGGCTGGGACAGCAACCACTGCATGGCGGTCATTCCGACCGGTGCGACGACTCGGCCGTGGGCGAGCCTTTGATACTCGTCCTCGGTGAGCACAACGGCCGCTGGCCTGTTGCGCTTGACGATATGCACGGGTCCGCGCCGCAGTCCTTCCTCGATAGCGGCCATGCCACGGCGTTTGATTTCGGCAACGGTGAGTATGTTGGACATGGTGTATTCCCTTGGTACTGGTTCGTTGGAAAGAGTACCGAAGAAAACAGTACTGAACATCAACAGGGATCTCGCAGTCACTTTCGACCGTCGGTGCCGGTGTGCTGTCCCATCGTTGACTGCGTTCAGCGGTACGCCATTCTGGGTCAACCCGCTGGCCCACGTGTGTCGACTATGTTGTCCACAACATAGGCGGCTTTCCTTGCACGAAGGCATTATGCGGCTGGCTTGCTATAAAGCGGCGGCAGCGCTATCGCCATACCGCGAGCGACCGGACCCAGGCGTCCATAGAACTGATTTTGGCGGCGCGTTTCTGGTAGGGCGCGAGCTTGGGCGAATCGATACGAATTCCCGTTGCATCGCCGTCCGTGTCCAGTTCGGCGAGCGCAGCAAGGTAGTTGGATTTCACCACGGCGTAGGTGAGCGAACGGGTCGGATCGGGATGCTCCGTGGGAAATCCGATCGTGGGATTCAAATTGATCTCGTAGATTTGCGGCTTGCCGTCCACGAGCCCGAAATCCGCCCGCCCGTACTCGATCTGGGCGAGCGAGAACGCCCTGGTGATGATGTCTTTGTGCGGGTTCTCTTGCGCGATTCGCAGTTCGTCTTCGTAAAGCTCATGGGGTGCGATTCCGGATTTGCCGTACTTCACCATCCAATGGTCTTGGTGAACGCAACAATCCGCAAAACTGGCGTCACCGACCCGAAAGGTCGCCAGCTTACGATAAAGGCCGGGTAGAGCCGGTTCGGCGGCGTACTCGACGATCAGCAGTGACTGAAGAGGGTAGCCCGTGCTTATCGCGCGATCCACGGCGTGCGATACCTCGCCCCAGTCGTTCAGCAGATCGCTTATCGGGGGCTCGTGCCCGCCCTCGCAGCGCAGGAATACGGGCCAGCGCTCCGGCTGCATGCGATCTTCAACACGATACGCATCGAACGAGTTCACGCCTGACTCGAAAAGGCACCTGAGCAATCCGTACCGGCTTTGCGCACGGGCCGGATCATTCAGAACCCGTGCTCCCCCCGCTTTGAGAATGCGATACAGCTCCGCGGCGAGCGCGAGGTCGGCATACGCCAAACGATCGAGATCGGTGAAGACATAGGTCGCGCGCGGCAGCATACGCAGCGAGAATACTGCGCCGTAATGGGTCCGCTCTACACGTACGCCCTCGATGTGCTGCGCAACCTTCCTATGGGTATAGACGTGCTCGGCCGTATGCAGGAAAACGATCATGGGCGCGCCCTGGCGCGCACGCTCCGGAGGACACGCAAACCGGTGAGTCCGGCTGGACTCACCGCGCACATACCACGGGCTCGCGCGCAATCGGCGCTCGATCGCAACTGAGCACCCGCCGAGCACGTCCTTGACAAGTCGACTTTGGCACGCATATCGTTCGCCTCGAGCGGAGCAGTGTATCTGCCGTATGCTGCCGCAATCAAGGAGATGACCGATGAAACCGTCTCGCCGTAGTACCGATCCGGTGGTGCTCGATAGTTCGCAGTTGCTGGGCTTTGATCAACTCCGAAAGCGCGCGATCCGCGCGGGCGGACGCGCGCTCCAACAGCGCGAAATGACGAAGCTGGGCGCTAAAGTGGGTCAAAAACCGGCAGCCAAGCGAGGCCGTTAGCGCCGAGCTGTCGAGGATGACGATGGCTTTACTGCAAGAGCCGCGTAACAGCATGTGAGTTTCAGTTGGGGCTGCTTAGACAGCCCCTTCTTGTTCGGATTGGACATGAACAGTTCGTCGGCGTGGCGGCCCGAGACCGCGACGCGTGCGAGGCAGCTCGATCCCGCGCGCGCCGGTCCTGAATGCTTTTTTCCCGATGCGCGCCGCGCTGAGGAATTGGATCAGCGAATGCGGACACGACTTGCGGCGAGTGTGCAGCATATCGGCGCACAGTTCGGGGAGCGCTCCGTGGTTTCGGCTCGCTCGCTTGCCCGGGGACTCGGGCGTATCGCTCGTGGGCCGGTCTCTCCGCTCGTCTTCGGCGCCTATTTCGATCTCGTACTCGCAACCGATGAAGGCAACTTGTCCGCAGTTCGCGCACGCCTTGACGAACTGGCCTCGACCTCGAATTCACCCTCGAATACGCGCATCGTAGCCCTCAAGAATGCGCCTTCCGATGTGGCCACGGGGCGCTATCGGCGTCTCTTCGATACCGACCCGGAAAACCCGGTTTCACTCCGCGCGCCGACGAGAAGCGGCGCAATCAAGTGCCGTTCCCGGTTGCGAGCGGCGTTCGCATTGCTGGACAAGGGTTGTCCGGCGCTTGCCGCGGAGACGCGTGCGCTGCTGCGCGTGATTCTGCTGGCGGCGCCACCCAGGAGATCCACTGCGGCTACATTCGATGGCGCGTCGTCGTTCATGCTCTGGGGCGCCATCGTTCTCAATGTCGCGGAGCAAAGAACCATTCTCGGTACGATGCAGGCGCTCGTCCACGAGAGCGCTCATAACCTCCTATTCGGGTTCTGTAGCGATGGTCCGTTAGTGAGAAACCGCGACAGCGAAAGGTATCCGTCCCCCCTCCGCGCCGATCTTCGACCCATGGACGGAATCCTGCATGCCACGTTCGTGCTTGCGCGCATGCACTACGCGCTGCGCTGCCTGATCGATTCGGGCGTGCTTACCGGCGCCCAGACGACCGTTGCGCGGCGCGACATGGACAGACAGAAGGAACTGTTTTTCGCTGGTGCATCCGTTGTTGAACGGCATGCGCGCCTTACGCCGATCGGCCGGCGCGTATTCCGGGGTGCGACGGCCCACATGAATAGCGCGCAAAGCCCATCGAGTCGGCTGTAGCAGGTTCTGCCGGCCGTTGGCGAACATCGGCGCCGCGTTCTACCGTCGGAAATTCTTACAGCATTCACGCCACGATCCGCTTGTTTGATGCGATCCGGTGGCACGCGAGTCCCTCGTCCTATGCGCAATGGCGAAACGAAGCCTTGGCCCCGCACGGGGGGCGCGAAATATCGCACGTCGGAATAGCTGACAGTCCTCGTCTCGTGCGGGCACCGGGTGCGTAGAAACAAGCGACAAATTAATCGCTTAGCTGTTACGGCGTGGAACTTGCTTCGAGGCTCGCGCCTACTGCGTATCGGAGAATCTCAAATGATGTTCAAGTGCCGACTACTTCCATTCGCCGTCGCCGGAGCATTGGCGTCACTTTCCGGAACCGCGCTGTCTATGCCCCTCACGTCGGCTGTGTATGGCACGACTGCCAGCCCCCAAGACGGCATCTTCCTTGGCGGCGTTCAGCAAGCCGTCGTTGCGAGCTCCGATCTGTCAGAAAACGGGATACCGGGATCAGTGGACGTAATCCCGTCCAAGGATGACGGCATCAGCGGAAATAACATGTTCTTCCACTCCTACGGTGGTGTTTCTGCCGGAAACACGTACATGGGGTCGCGCGCCTCGGGCAATGGGAATTACGACGGGACCGGGGCGTTTTTCCTGCGCCAGCCGTTCGCAGTTCCCGCCGGAGGCCCTCAGTCATACGACTTCAACTTCGTCGTTCAAGGTGGTGAGCTTGCTTTGTACTGCTCGGACTGCACGGGCGGTGGTTCGGCAACGTTCACGATCGATATCAGGATCGACCGCGACGGGACCGGACCGCTGGGCGACGAGGCCTTGGGATCGATGACGGGCTCGCTCGCCGTCGATAGCGCCGGCGTGACGACGTTTACACATGCCGAATCCGGCATGGCGGCGCTGCCCTTCTCAGACAGCGGGGACATGAATCCGACTTCCGGACAAGCCCGGTCCATATCCTGGAGCGATACGGCATATGCACTGAGTCTCGGGACATTCGCCGGCGGTTCCAGTTTTCTGCTCTCGTATGACATGATCACGCGCGCGACCGGGGCCTTCGCTCCGGGGACGAACTGCGTGGATTTCGGAGGAGGCGGGTACGGCGAAGAGTTCGCTACCTTTGCGGTCAACGAGGGAAGTTTTTACTGCAGCGATCTCGGCAACACGATTGCACGCAGTGGCGACCCGGGAGGCCTCCAAACAACCGGTGGTGCCGGCATTAGGAGCGTAGGCGTGCCCGAACCGGGGACGATCGCCTTGCTAGGCCTGGGATTGGCTGGGGCATTTGCAACGACGCAACGCCGTCGCAGGAAGCAGTAGTTATTGAATTTCCCGAAAGGGGTTGACAAACCGCCCTCCGCGAGGCGCTCCTCTCTGCCTCCGGGAGAGACGCCACGATGGCGCATCGCGACTTGCGCCCTGGAACCTCGCGTGGCGCCTCTTCCCTCACCCCCAACCCCTCT
>WYBJ01000052.1 GCA_011525945.1 Burkholderiaceae bacterium
GGTGGATCGGTTGGATCGAAGAAGTTCCTGGCGTCAATTGCCAGGAGCGCACCCGCGATGAACTTATCCAGTCTCTGCGAATAACTCTTAGCGAAGCGCTACATATGAACCGCGCCGACGCGAAAGAGGCTGCTGGGACAGACTACGAAGAGCTCATGATTGCGGTATGAAACGCCGTGATCTCCTGCGGCATCTCGCACAACATGGCTGCTCATTCGTCCGGGAGGGCGGTAGCCATTCGTGGTGACACAACGCGTTTCTGAACAAGCGAAGTGCCATTCCACGTCACAATGAAATCGACGATCATTTGGCGCGGAAGATCTGCAAGGATCTTGGGGTTCCCCAGCCGTAGGGCAGCCCAACAACGCGTTCCAGCCGACGGTCACCAGCGGCCTTCGTCCGCTGGCTCCCGCGGCTGAACGCGAGCGTTATGCCGCAGGAAGTTTGCCGGAGTTGACATACCATATTTCGTCTAGCCGCAATGTGGTCTGTGGCAGATCTTGGAGCACCGCCGTGTTGACAGGCAACTCGAGGCGGCGCCTCCCGAGGTTCTGAAGCGCTACGAGAAGTGGAAGGATATCGCTGCGCTTTCGGGGCCTCCAGGGATGCGCTTGGTCAAGGGCTTCCACGACGAAGCGCTTTCGGGCCAATGGCGGGGCTACCGCTCTTCGCGACTTGGCTTGCAGTGGCGAGTTATCCACCGGGTTGTTCCTTCTGATGTGTTGTTTCAGGTCGCCGCGATCACAGCGCATGATTATCGGAGGCAGTGAATGAAAGACTATCGTCTCGCCAGGAAGCGAGTTTCTGTCTCTGTCGGAGAATCGGTTCGGATCATGCGGGAGCTCCAGGAGTTGAGCCAGAATCAGTTGGCTTCACTCTCCGGGATTACGCAGACGACGATTTCGGCGATCGAGACGCTCGCTCGTTCCGCTGATGGTGGCCGTATGGACACCGACGTTGTGCCGGTCGACCGAACTGGCGTAGTCTCTTTGCATGAGAAAAGCGATCACCCGCCGGAGCCCTGACGTAATGGTTGGAACCGCCGTTTTTTTCGGGGACGCGGATTCCCGTGCAAACGCTGTTTGACCATCTGCGGGCCGGTGAATCGATCGACGACTGTCTTGCGGGCTTCCCTTCGCTCAGTCGAGTGCGCGTCATTGCTTCGCTAGAGCAGGCTCAAGTCGTTCGCCGGCTGTTTGGCCGTATTCACCGATCGCAAGTCGCGCATCAGGCGACCCTGACAGAAGCGCCGCGCCAAGGAGACCCGCCATGCCGAAGTTCTGCGCGAACCTCACGCTGCTGTTCAACGAAGCGCCGTTTCTCGACCGCTTCGAGCTCGCGGCGAACGCGGGTTTCGCGGGCGTCGAGTATCTTTTCCCATACGCCTATCCGAAAGCGCAACTCGCCGAGAGGCTCGCCGCCCACAAGCTCACGCAGATCCTGCACAACCTGCCGGCAGGCGATTGGGACGCGGGCAGCCGTGGCATTGCCTGCTTGCCCGATCGCGTCGGTGAATTCCAGGACGGCGTCGGCGCGGCAATCGAATACGCCGCCGCACTTGGCTGCGAGCAGGTGAACTGCCTCGCCGGCATCGCACCGGCGGGCATCGATCTAGAGCGCTGTAAGCGAACCTTCGTCGACAATCTCAAGTTCGCCGCGCCGAAGTTCGCGCAAGCGGGGATCCGGCTCCTGATCGAGGCGATCAACACGCGCGACATTCCCGGGTTCTTTCTCACCACCACCGCGCAGGCGCTCGAAATCATCGCGGCAGTCGGCTCCGACAACCTCTACGTGCAGTACGACATCTACCACATGCAGATCATGGAGGGCGATCTCGCACGCACGATCGAGGCGAACCTCGCGCGCATCGCGCACATGCAGCTTGCGGACAATCCCGGCCGCAACGAGCCCGGTACGGGCGAGATCAACTACCCGTTCCTGTTCGATTTCATCGACCGCATCGGCTATCGCGGTTGGATCGGTTGCGAGTACAAGCCGAAAACCACCACCACCGCGGGCTTGAGCTGGATCCGGCGTTATCTGTCGGCCGCCATGTGATGCCTTGGCCACAACGCATGCGATCGCGGACCAAATGCGTGCCGTACGCTTCCGCGCCGGATTT
Organism: Burkholderiaceae bacterium; assembly: GCA_011525945.1. Lineage (GTDB taxonomy): Bacteria > Pseudomonadota > Gammaproteobacteria > Burkholderiales > WYBJ01 > WYBJ01. Next base: position 2,123 of record WYBJ01000052.1, read on the forward strand.
GCCGCGCGTTGAATTGCAAGGCGCGAACACGGCGGCGGCGCCCTGATGCAACCGATTCCCCGCGATCCCTGTACATTGCTGCGCAGGATGCTCGATGCGGCGGTGGCCGCTGCGCTGCCGCAGCACTGTCTGCCGGGACGGTTGCCGGCGCCGGGCGCCGGACGCACCGTGGTCGTGGGCGCCGGCAAAGCGTCCGCCGCGATGGCCGCCGTGCTGGAGCAGCATTGGCCGGGCGAGCTTTCGGGGCTCGTCGTCACCCGCTATGGTCATGCCGTACCGTGCCGGCGGATCGAGATCGTCGAAGCCTCGCACCCGCTACCCGACGCGGCCGGACGCGCCGCCGCCGAACGCATCCTCGCACTCGTACGCGGGCTTACCGCCGACGATCTCGTCGTTTGTCTTTTCTCCGGCGGCGGTTCGGCGCTGCTGACACTGCCCGCCGAGGGCGTGAGCTTCGAGGACAAGCAGGCGGTCAATCGATCGCTCTTGCGCTCCGGAGCCGATATCGCCGAGATGAACTGCGTGCGCAAGCATCTGTCGCGCATCAAAGGCGGGCGGCTCGCGCTTGCCGCGCATCCCGCACGCGTCGTGAGTCTGTTGATCTCCGACGTGCCGGGCGACGACCCGGCGGTGATCGCATCGGGGCCGACAGTGGCCGATCCGAGCACTTTCGCCGAGGCGCGTGACGTGCTCGCGAAGTACGCGATCGAGGCAAGCGCGAGCGTCGTCGCGCATCTGCAGCAGGCAAGCGACGAGACACCCAAGCCGGGTGATCCGCGCCTGCGTCGTACACAAACGGTGATGCTCGCGACACCCGAGCACGCCCTGAGCGCTGCCGCGCGCAGCGCGCGCGACGCGGGCGTCACGCCCGTGATCCTCGGCGACAGCATCGAAGGCGAGGCGCGTGAAGTCGCGCGCGTGATGGCCGCTATCGCGCGCCAGGTCGTGCGTCATGGCGAGCCGACGCCAGCGCCGTGCGTGCTTCTTTCCGGCGGCGAGACGACCGTGACCGTGCGCGGCAACGGCCGCGGCGGACGCAACGCCGAGTTCCTGCTCGCGCTCTCACTTGCGCTCGATGGCGAGGCGGGCGTGTATGCACTGGCCGCCGACACCGACGGCATCGACGGCACCGAGGACAATGCAGGCTGCATAGCCACACCGTCGTCGCTCGCGCAAGCCCGTGCGCTCGGCCTCGATCCCAAGGCGATGCTGCAGGCGAACGACGGCTACACCTTCTTCGCCGCGCTCGACGCCCTGGTCGTAACCGGGCCGACCCTCACCAACGTGAACGATTTTCGCGCGATCCTGGTTCTGCCGCGCGTGTAACCGCGCTAACGCTTTGTTGCACTTCCTGTGTGGTCATGCGCCGTGGCTGTGGCGTTAAATGGCATGCGTCAACTCACGAAAGGAAGCTGCCATGAAGCTACGCAACATCGTCGCTGCAGTTGGAATCGCGGTGGCCTCGGCCGCCGCCGTGCCGGCCCATGCGGATGGCGACCGGTATGGCCGCGCCGATCGATGGTACGACAGAGGTGGCGATACGCGCGCGCGGATCCATCGCGTTGACGATCATCGGCACGTAACGACGCGCAGCGTGATCGTGGAGCAACCGGTGATCGTGCACCGTCCGGTGCGGGTGGTGGAGCGCAAGGTCGTGGTCGAGCGCCCTGTCTACGTCGCGCAGCCGGTGTACGTGCAACAGCCTCGATACGGTAGCGGCTACGGGTATGGCTACGGCTACGACGGGTACGCAGTGTATCCGTCGCAATACGCGCCGGCGCGCCCGGTGGTCGGCGCGGTCGGCGGTGCGGTGCTCGGCGCGGTGATCGGCAACCAGGTCGCCGACCGTCACAACCGCGCGGCAGCCACTGCGGTCGGCGCCGTGATCGGCGGCGTGCTCGGCAGCGGGTTCTGACGGCAACCTCGCAGTA
>WYBJ01000053.1 GCA_011525945.1 Burkholderiaceae bacterium
ATACAGAAAATCTTCCGAGGCACGCGTGCCTCGGCCTCATTGAAGCGGCTCGCGCGAGTTCGTTCGGTGGTGTGTGTTTTCATCTTCCGAGGCACGCGTGCCTCGGCCTCATTGAAGCCCGGTGGTTCCGGTGCTGGATGCGCGTGGGAATTTCATCTTCCGAGGCACGCGTGCCTCGGCCTCATTGAGGCCGCAGCAGCTCGATGAATCCGACATTCCCGGTGCTGATCTTCCGAGGCGCGCTCGACGAGGCCCTGCACGCCTGGGCATCGCCCTCGGTACACTCTATGTGGGTATGTCGGACAATCTCGAAGCGGCGATCCTGGACGACTCCACTCTAGTCCATGTCGGTTCGGCTAGCTTCGGGCGCCGCGTCGCGCGGGAAAGCCCCCTTCACCGCCCGGCGTCGGGCTGCCGGGTGGCGCGTCCGTGTATGATTGAAAACCACCGTATCGTTCGATACGCGAGGAAAAATGGATGCGTGGCGGGCGTGAGCACGCGGCTCTCGTTGCCTGGAACGCGCAACAAACTCGGGAAAGGAGAACGCCATGCTGGCACAAGCGGCGCTGATGCGCGAACCACACGGGCACTGGTCAATGGAAACGGTGACGGTCGCAGAGCCCGGCCCGGACGAGGTGCGCGTGCGCGTGCTCGCAAGTGGCGTGTGCCAGACTGACATGCACGCGCGCGATGGCTTCTTCCCGATGCCCTGTCCGGCGGTCTACGGGCATGAAGGCGCCGGCATCGTCGAGAAGGTCGGCGCCGGCGTGACCCATGTGGCCCCGGGCGACCATGTCATTATGGCCAATCCTTCCTGCGGTGCGTGCGACGACTGTCGCGCGGGCTTCGAAACCTATTGCACCAATGCGGCGCGCCTGAAGTTCAGCGGCCTGCGCGCCGACGGAAGATCGGTGTCGTTTGTGTGCGACGGGCAGCCGATCCATGGTTCGTTCTTTCAGCAGTCGTCGTTTGCCGCCGTCACGCTCGCCATGGCGCGCAGCACCATCCGTGTGCCGCACGATGCGCCGCTTGAAGTTCTTGCGGCGATTCCTTGCGGCGTGAACGCCGGGGCCGGTGCGGTGCTCAATGTACTCGAGCCCAAGGCGGGCGATTCCTATGTCGCCTTCGGTATCGGCACGGTGGGTTTTGCCGGCATGCTGGCGGCGAGGCTTTGCGGATGCGAGCCCATCGTTGCAGTCGATCTGTTCGAAGACCGTCTTGCGCTCGCGCGCGAACTTGGCGCGCACGCAACAGTGAACGCCGGCGATCCGGATCTGGTGACGAAAGTGCGCAGGCTCATCGGAGGGCGAGGCGCACGCTTCTGTCTGGAGGCGGCCGGTTCGCCGCAGGCGCTGCGCGCGGCGGTCGAGGTGCTGGCGCCACGCGGTACGGCGTGCTTGGTCGGGAGCGCGCGGCCGGGCGCCGAAGTCAGCCTGGAGATGAAGACGATCCAGCAGGGGCGCATCGTGCGCGGTTGCATCCAGGGCGAAAGCGATGTGCAGCGTTTTCTGCCGCGACTGATCGAGCTGTTCATGTCCGGGAAGCTGCCGATCGACCGTCTGGTGCGTCACTATCCGCACGCGGCCATCAACGAGGCGGCAGCCGACATGCACGCCGGCAGAACGATCAAGGCGGTGCTGCGGATGGCGCACTGAGAAATCACAGCGATCCTTGCTATCGCGATCAACACCATGTGCACGAGTCGGCACGTTTCGCGCCGGCGCGACAGATGCAGGCTGGTTGCCGAGGTCAAGTCTCCGGCACCGCGGTGACTACGTCACCGTGCAGCCTGAGGCTCTGCTTCCGTCGAAGGAGGCGCCACATGGACCGCCTGCGGCGCCACGACCGTGAACGGGCGCATCGCGTGCTCGGCCTCGGGCCGAGTGAAAGCGCGTGACAGCGCGACGACTCCGAGCAGGGCAGCCGCCGACGACATGAAATAGAGCAGGCCGTTGATATCGAGCCGCAGCATGATCCAGGATCCGGCCACCGGGCCGATGGCCGATCCTATCCCGCTGATCAGAATGAGTCTGCCGCTGATGGACACGGTGCGTGCGGATGCCATGTTGTCCATCGCGTGGGAAACGCACACCGGATAAAGTGTCGACATGAAGCCGCCCAATACGGCGGCAGGAAACAGGATGACCGCGAGTGACTTCGGCAGGCTTGGGAGCACGGCGGCAACGATAGCGAAGCCCGCCGCCAGCGCGCCGAGAAGAACGCGCCGGTCGAGTCGGTCCGAAAGCCAACCAACCGGTACCTGAAACGCGAGCCCGCCGAGGACCGTGCTCAGCATGAGCAGCGAGATCACCGATTGCGGTATCTCGCTTGTCATCATCCAGGCGGGCAGCACGGCATAGTAGGTTGCGCTGAGCATCCCCGCGACCGCGCACCCCAACACGGCGAGCGGCGCGCAACGGACGAGATCGCGGTAAGGCAGGCGAGCTTCCGTGACGATCGCCGGCGCTTCCGCGCGGGTTGCGCTGACAATGGCCAATGCCACGGCGAAAAGTGCGACGATGACGTTTAGGGCACTGCTTCCCGCAATCGGCAATCGACCGATCAGCAATTGTCCAAAGGCAAGAGCGAGGAAGGTCCCTAGCATGTACATCGAAAACACGCGGCCGCGGGCCGTGACCGGCGCTTTGGCGTTCAACCAGCTTTCCGTCGTCACGAACAGACCGACGCAACCAAATCCGATGATTGTCCGCAGCAGCACCCATGCGGAGAGGTCGACGAAGAGCGCCATCGCCGCGGTGGCGGCAACGGCGATGCCGCCGAAAGCGGCATACCCTCGGATGTGCCCGATGCGTTGGATCAACCGGCCGCAAGTCAGAGAACCGATGGTGAACCCGACGAAGTACGCGCTCATGACGACGCCTTCGAGCGCCGGATCGAAGCTTTCGATGCTCAGCCGCAACGCAAGCCAGGTCGTGAAGAACCCATTGGCGAGCTGAATGAGGCTGGTCGCCAGAATGAGGGTGCCGACTTGTGCGATCAAAACGATCTCCTGCGCGCCATGGGTTACCCGCGGCCATCGAAACGGGCCTTGCTTTGACGGGTAATCAGTATGAAGCGCCGGCCTGCTCGAAATCTGCCCGACTATTGACGTACGGCTCGCCGGAGAGATGCTGCGGCCAAGCCTGCGGCAGTCGGGCACGACGGTCACGCAGCGCGCAGGGCACCGATCCGCGCGGCAATGGTGGTGGCCCGGTGGTCGCTGTCGTTCGTCACGGACATGCCCGGGCGGCGCGCGGTCGTGGTGTTCCCTGCTTGCCGGCGCGCAACGGCTACAGCCGCTGTGGCATCATGGCGCACCGGGCTTTTCTTCGATCCACGTGATTTACCGATCCGGAATCTATCCGCCGCACGCCGACTTGCGCGGCAGGCTCGCCTGCGATCGTGAGCGCGACACCCAGCCAACCTGTCAATTCGCAGCACGGCAGCCCCGATGCATCGAGCGTCGGCAGATCGGGAACCGCAGCGGAGCGTTTGATCGCCGTCACCGCGAGCGCCCGCAGCCGGCCCGACTGGACCAGCGGGATCAGTGAGGCGAGGTTGTCGCACAGGATCTTTATCTGACCGCCGAGGATATCCGTCACCGCCATCTGCGTGCCCTTGTACGGGATGTGGACCATCTGCGTACCGGTCATGCTCTTGAAGAGCTCCATCGACAAGTGGGGCGCGGCTCCGACGCCAGAGCTGTAGCGCTGATACGGTCATAGGTGCCATGCCGCATGGGGTAGAATGCCGCGCATGATGACGGTGTTCGTCAACGATCCACGGCATGGCGATCGCTTCACCGAGTTGCGCAAGGAAATCTTCCGCCACGAGTCTCCCGGGAGCGCGCTGATCACCGTGTCGGGGTTCGCGCGTCCGGGCATACTGATCGAGATTCAGGGCGTCGCCGTCACACATGAGGCATAGCAGGTCTGCTGCGACCGCGCGCGGATCGTGGCGCCGCGGTGTCGGCCCCCCTCCCGACTACGGAGCAACGATGAGTCTCGCAGATTTCGCACGCACGGTTCTGTTGTTCGGTTGTCTGCATACAGCGCATGTCGCCGCGCAGGTACCGGAGAGTTTTCCCAACCGCCCAATCCGCTTCATCGTGCCCTCGTCGCCGGGCGCAGGCTCCGACATCACCGCGCGCATGATCGCGCAGCATCTCGGCCAAGCGTGGGGGCGGCAGGTCATTGTGGACAACCGCGCCGGGGCTTCCGGAGTAATCGGCTTTGACATCGTCACCAAGGCGAGCCCCGACGGCTACACGATTCTGCTCGCCTCGGCCAATCACCCCGTCAACAAGCTTACGCTTGCCAATTTTCCGTTCGATCTCACCAAGGACGTCACGGCGGTTTCGCAGGCGACGTCACTTTCCTACATCGCCTACTGCCATCCTTCCGTACCGGTGAACACCTTTCAGGACTTGATCGCCTATGGTGTGAAGTATCCCGGAAAGCTCAACTTCGGCTCGCCCGGCAATGCGAGCACCCAGCACCTTGGCTGGGAGCTCGTCATGCACAAGACCGGTGCGAGATTCACGCACGTTCCGTACAAAGGCGGCGCACCCGCGATCCAGGCGACGCTCGGCGGCCAGTTGCAGTTCGGGCTAATCACCTTGATCAGCATGCGGCCGCACATCGGCGCGGGCCGCCTGCGCCCGCTCGCGGTGACGTCACGCCAACGTATGGCTGCGCTGCCCGATTTGCCGACGATCGCCGAGGCCGGCGTACCCGGGTTCGAACTCGTCCAGTGGTACGGTGTGGTGACGACTGCCAATGTGGCGCCCGCGATTGTCGCCAAGCTGGGCGCCGGTATCGCCGATGCTGTGAAGTCGCCCGAAGTCGCGCGGCGGCTGACGGCCGACGGCTCGACGCCTGTCGGGTCCACCCCGGAGCAGTTCGCCGAGACGATCAGGGCGGATATTGCGAAGTGGAGCAAGCTGATCAAGGACATCGGCCTCGTCGTTCAGTAAACGCGAGGTTTTGCCCGTCAACCGGCTCGGTCCGGTGATCCGATGGGCGGCGGACGAGATCCGCGGGCTCGCGGTGGCCGCTGTCGTTCGTCACGGGCGTGCCCGGACAGCGCGCACGGTCGTTCGCGTTACCCGCTTGCGTGCGCACAATGGCGACAGCCGCTGTGGCATCATGGCGCGTCAGACTTCTCTTCGACCCACATGAAACTCGGCCGCAACGACCCCTGCCATTGCGGCAGCGGCAAGAAATACAAACATTGCTGCCTGCTCGCGGGAGCGATCTCGGCCGCCGCTCCGGCCGATTTGGTATGGCGAAGGCTGCGTGGTTTGCTCGACGGCTACGCGAGCCGGATGATCCGTTTCATCGACGCGGCTTACGGACCTTGCGCGCTCGAAGAGGCGTGGGACGAATTCGTTCTCGACCGCGACATCGAGTTCGAGCCCGAGGCGCCGTTGATGCAGCTCTTCATGCCGTGGTTTTTTCATTCCTGGTCGCCCGATGCCGATACCGAAGTCGCGGATGCGTCGTTGCACCGCGTGATACCGACCGCGGCCTACCTGGCAAGAAAGCGCCGTCACCTCGATCCGTTGCTCGTGCGCTACCTCGAATCGTGCCTGCAGACTCCGCTGAGTTACTACGAGGTGACGGCCTGCGCTCCGGGCGAGCGCATCGAGCTGCGCGACATTTTTACCTCGGCCCAATACGACGTCACCGAGCGCTCGGCGTCACGCTCGATGCAACGAGGCGATCTCTTGTTCGGGCAGCTCGCTCACCTCGATCGCCTGACGATGCTCGAGGCCACCAGCGGGTTCACTATCGCACCGCTGGAGAAGGCTGCGATCGTGGCGGTGCGCGCAAACATCGCGCAAGCGTTTCCCGAGATCACGGCGCAGGTCTTGCGCGAGTACGACATCGAGCTGATCGACCTCTTCCATGACATCGCCGAGCGCGCGTTCAACCCGAAACTGCCGCAACTGCAGAATACCGACGGCGACCCGCTGTCGATGCGCAAGCTCATATACGATCTGAGCGCTTCGCCGCAAGCGGCATTCGATGCGTTGAAGCACCTCGCGCTCGACCAGGCGGACGATGTTCTGCTCGCCGATGCCGCGCGTGATGCGAGAGGAGAGCTCTCGAGCGTCTCGTTCACGTGGAGCAAGCGCGGCAACACGATGCATCCGGATTGGTCCAACACGTCGCTCGGTACGATCACCATCGACGGGGCGCGATTGACCGCCGAGGTCAACTCCGAAGCGCGTGCCGATGCGGCGGCGAAGGAGATCGAGGCTGCACTCGGCGAGGGCGCGCAGTTTCGCGTGACTCAGATCCAGTCGATGGAGAAGATGCTCAGCGATGCGCGCGCCGCGCGCGCCGCCGCTGGCGGAATCGACGAGGCGCAGCACAACGAGCTGGCCGAGCTGCCTGAAGTACGCGCAAAGGTCGCCGAGATGATGGCGGCGCACTGGGAGCGTTGGGTCGATCAGCCCATTCCCATGCTCGGCGGGCGCACGCCGATCGATGCCGTCCGCGACCGAGATGGGCGCGAGGTAGTCGAATCGCTCGTCATTCAGGGCGAGCGCCAGGGGCGCGCCATGAACCCGCCAACCGATGAGGCGGTGTTCCGGCGGCTGCGCGAGCGGCTCGGGCTTGAACCGGCGGATTGATCGCACCCGCACGGGCCACGCGGCGATAGCGTACGACGATTCCCGGGGGAACGACGCGGGCACTCGCGCGGCGAGCTGCCGGCGCAGTTCGGTCAAGACCACGTGCAGCAGACGCAAGCGTCGCTCGGCGCCCACGGCATGGGTGGCCAGACGCGGCAGACGTCCGACGATGCCATGGCGCAGGTGCCGAGTGTGGTCGATCGCGTTACGGCGCGATGGGTCCGTGCGTCATGCTGCTATGCCCGGTCCTGGGGGAACGGGCGCATAGTGGCTGAGCCACATCTGCAATTCGGCTTTGCCCCCACAGAGCGCGGCGAGCGCATCGGGGTAGCCAAGCAATTCGCGCAACGGCGCCGTCGCCCGCACGACCGGAGACGGGGCGAACCAATCGACTTCTTCGATTTCTGCCTTGCGCGTGATGAGCCCGTGCACAACGCTCTCGGTGTGAGCGCGTGGGACCGAGGCACGCACCCACATGATCGGCTCCTGAACCGTGTCGCCGTACACGAGACGCACCTCGGGTGCACCGATGTCCGCATCGTCCGCATAAATCTGGCGGATTACTTCGCCAGGCAGTGCAAGAGCCATTTCGCTCGCAGCGAGAATCACCAGGCCCTTGTCGGACACGTTCATCACCGTGTGCCGGAAGTGCGGCAGCAGGTGCATGGCCATACGCGCGAAACCAAGCTGGAAACGCGTGGTCTTGCACCGCACCAGCTGCTCGAGCGGGTATTCAGCATGGATCAGTGGTTCCGGCTGTGCAGCGGCGAAGTCAAAACGCGTATTCACCTGGGACCTCCGACTGATGAAGTGGGATGCTGATTCGAATGCGGCGCACCTGCCTTGGAATCGACCACCAATGATGCGATCCGCCACGCGGCCTGATAAGCGCGCGCGTGAGCACAAGAGCGTTTCCGCCGAGCGCACAATGCCGATAGGCTTGCACCGATCGAGCCCGGCGCGCTGCTGGCGTCCGCGTCGCCGGGCGGCCGAGCCGATCAACCGATCCTCCGGCAGCAGCGATAGAACGGCCGCTCGCCGGCATGCTTGCAGTCGCGGCGAACGGTATCGCCCGGCGTGCTGCGCGGGCCGAGAATCCGGCGCCGCCGATATGCGTCGTCGTCGCGCTCGCGACAGGCGGTACGACCGCTCGCCAATGCCCGCACGGTGACGAGCCGGGACGAGAAGCAGACACACCCATCGATGATGACGCGCGCATTCATGGGTTTCTGCGACACGAGTCGTGGGGTACACTAGCGGCCGCGCAGGCCGGTCGTCGTTCTGCGCCAACCCACACTTCCCGAGGCTACGCATGAGGGCGCAGGACTTTGCCCGGCTCGAAGCTTGCGCCGAACCGATCGCTCGCAAGCTGCAGTCGCGCCCTTCGTTGCGACATTCTCGACGCGACCGGACCCGAGGTCGCTCGCAAGCGCGCCGCTTGGCGCCGCGCTTGCGCGTGCCGGGGTACGAGCGCGCAAGCTCATAGGTGACCGTCATGTCGCACGAGTTGCGCCTCTACAAAGACGAGATCGCACCACAGGCTGCGGTTGCACTGGCGCTGTCGCCGGTGCGGGCGATCTACGTCGTGTCCGGCGGGCTGCGCGTGCACTCGCCCGCGCTCGCTGGCGCACTCGGCGCGAACAGCGCCGTGTTTCCCGCTGCCGGTACGAGGTTTGTCGGCGGCCATCTTGCGACCGTCGTGCTGCGCTGGGAGCTCGTCGCAGCCGCAGCTCCCGAGGCGACGCTCGCCGGCGACGGCGTTACGTCGACGAGGCTGCTCGCGGCGCCGATGGCGCTCGATAAGGGCCGCGAGTGGCTGCTGCGCGGTGACCGAGTGGATTTCCCGCCCGACGGCGAAGCGCTCACACACACGCACCGTGGCGGCGGCATCCGCTGTTTGCTCACGGGAACAATCCGCATCGACACACAGGGCGCGAGCCATTCCTACGGCCCGCTCGGCGCGTGGTTCGAAGCGGGCCCCGATCCGGTCTACGCGAAGGTCTCCGTCACGCAGGACTCCGGTTTCGCGCGCGTGATGATTCTGCCGCGCGACCTGCTCGGGAAGTCCTCGATCAGCTACGTCAACCCCGCGGACCTCGCGAAGCCGAAGAATCAGCGCTATCAGGTCTTCATCGACGTACCGATCGAACTGCCCTGATTCATCGCCGAGGAAAACAAGTCATGATCAAGATGTTCCGCGTCGCCATCGCTGCTACTCTAGGATTTGCCGCGGGCAGCGTGTTCGCACAGGGCTGGCCGGCGAAGACGGTTCGCATCGTTGTGCCGTTCGCACCCGGCGGCAATATCGACATCAATGCGCGCGCAGTTGCACCCGGCCTGACCGAGCTGTTCGGCCAGCAGGTCGTCGTAGACAACCGCGCCGGCGCGGGCGGGATGATCGGCGCGGAGATCGTCGCCAAGTCCGCGGCCAACGGCTACACGCTTGTCATGGCGTCCAACAGCGTCTACAGCGTCTCGCCCAACGTGTTCGCGAAACCGCTGTACAACCCGGTGCGCGACTTCGCGGCGGTGATCGCACTCACCAACGTCCCGTTCGTGCTGGTGGTGCACCCCTCGGTGCCGGCGAGGAGCCTCAAGGAGTTCGTCGCTGTCGCGAAGGCCCGGGAGACCAAGATGACGCTCGCGAATGCGGGCGTCGGCACCTCGAACCACCTCGTCGGAGAGCTGATCCAGCTCACGCTGGGCACCAAGCTCGCGGCAATCCCGTACAAGGGGAGCGGCCCCGCGCTCGTCGACCTTCTCGGCGGGCAGGTGGACGCGCATGTCGACCAGCTCACCTCGTCGATGAGCTATATCCGCTCGGGCCGCATTCGCCCGATCGGCGTGACGACGGCGAAGCGCTCCTCGCAGCTGCCCGATGTAACTACGCTCGCCGAGCAGGGGCTCAAGGGATTCGATGCAACGACCATCACGGGGCTGCTCGCGCCTGCGGGCACGCCGAAGGCCGTGATCGATCGGATCAACGCCGCGGCGAACAAGGTGATTGCGCAGCCGGCCATCAAGGCTCGCTTCGCCGAGCTCGGCGCCGACACCGTCGGCGGCACCCCGGAGTGGTTCGGAGCGTACATCAGAGAAGACCTCGCCCGCTGGGCGAAGGTGATGAAGGAAGCGGGCATCCGGCCGCAGTAAGGCCGATTTCCGAGGCTGCGATGGTTGCGACACAAGACAGCGGACCACCACTGTGCGCCGGCCCCGATCCCGCTCCGTCGAAGCCCGCGCTCGCGTTTGCGCCGGGTGCCTGCGACACGCATTTCCACATCTTCGGGCCGATGGCGAAATACGCCTATTCGCCCGATCGCATCTACACCCCGCCCGATGCGCTCCTCGCGGACTGGAAGCGGCTCGCGGCTACACTCGGCGTCGAGCGCGGTGTAATCGTACAGCCCTCGGTGTACGGCAGCGACAACGCAGTCACGCTCGCCAACCTCGCGGCCATGCGCGGGATCTGGCGCGCCGTGGTGGTGGTCGAGAATGACATCACCGACACCGAGCTCGAGCGCATGCACGCGCTCGGCGTGCGCGGCATTCGCTTCAACGTGGTCGACGTCGCGACCGACAAGGGCAAGCTGCCGATGCACGGCGCGCGCCGCATGGCCGAGCGCATCCGACCGCTCGGCTGGCATGTACAGTTCCTCATGCACGTGGATGAGTACCCCGATCTCGAGCGGATGTTCGACGACTTCCCCACCGACATCGTGATCGATCACTTCGGCTACATGAAGGCGGCGAAAGGGCCGCAGCACCCGGGCTTTGCGGCCTTCTTGCGATTGCTCGGCGGCGGGCGCTGCTGGGTGAAGTTCACTGGCGCCTACCGTATCTCTGGCGAACCGCGCCTGCCTTACTCCGACGTCACGCCGCTTGCGCACGCGCTGCTCGCGGCCAACGCCGAGCGCGTCGTCTGGGGCACGGACTGGCCGCATCCGAAGCACGACGGCGTGATGCCCGACGATGGCGCGATGTGCGACCGGCTCGCCGACTGGGTGCCGGACGCGGCGCTGCGACGCAAGGTGCTCGTCGACAATCCGGCGCGGCTCTACGGGTTTTAGCCTATCGGTCTCGCCGAGCCGCCGCTGCCGATGCGAGGCGACGGCATAGGAGAATCGCGCGGCCGAGCGGCCGGGACAGGCAAGGAAGCAGCGTCGATCCGGGTTAGACTTCGGACCGAGTCAGTCAACGATACGAGACCCGGAGGTAAGATGCGCACGAGCAAGACACGACGCCGGCCTGCACCGGCAAACCCGCGCGCACGTGCGGAAAACCTCGAGCGGCGAGCATGGCTTCGGACCATGTCGCGTGCGGCGCTTGCCGCGGGCATGGCGTACACCGTGCCCGGGCTGGCGCAGTCGCGCGCCGGTTTCCCCGCGCCCGGTCGGCCGATCACGCTGATTTGCCCATGGACCGCCGGCGGACCAACCGATGCCGTCTTTCGCGCACTTGCCGAAGCCATCGGCCGCACCTTGGGCAACCACCGGATCATCGTCGAGAACAAGGCAGGTGCAGGCGGGGCGCTCGGCGCGCAGTACGTCGCGCAGCAGGGCAACGCCGACGGCTACCTGCTGTCGCAGACCCCGCTTGGCGTGTTCCGGCTGCCGTTTCTGACCAAGACCAGCTTCAATCCCGTCACCGACCTCACCTATATCATCTGCGTCGCCGGGTACAACTTCGGCCTGAGCGTGCGCGCAGACTCGCCATGGAAGTCTTGGAAGGACTTCGTCGCCGACGCCAGGGCGAATCCGGACAAGATCCGCTACGGCAGCCCGGGTATCGGGACTACGCTGCACGTCACGATGGAAGATCTCGCCCAGCGCGAGAACGTGAAATGGGTGCACGTGCCCTACAAGGGCTCGGCGCAGACGCAGGCCGCACTGCTCGGCGGCGAAGTCGATGCCATGGCCGGCACGCCGCCCTGGGGTCTGGTCGAGTCCGGCAAGCTGCGTGTGCTCAACACCTGGAGCGCCAGCCGGCCGCCGCGCGCACCGGACGCACCGACGTTGAAGGAACTCTACGGCATCGTGGCGAATTCGCCCTGGGGCATCGCCGGCCCCAAGGGCATGGACCCGAAAGTCGTGAAGATTCTCCACGACGCCACCCGCAAGGCAATGGATGACGCGACGTTCCTGCGCGTGCTCGACAACGTGGGTCAGGCGGTCTACTACATGAACGGCGAGACGTATGCGCAGTTCGCGCGCGACGCGCTGCAGAACGAGAAGGAAGTCGTGCGGCGCCTGGGGCTCGCCAAGGCGACTTGATCGCAGACGCGCCGGCTCGGATCGTCCGGTCATCAGGCAAGCGTTGCGATGCCGCGGCGAGCGATCTCGCCTCGCCTGGCGATCTTCTCCTGAACGCCGCGCGTAATTGCTACGACGACTTGTGCGCCGAGTCCGAGCAGGCGATCACGGACTGCGTTCCTGACACGTGGGGTGGGCGCAGGCGGGATCGGTCCGATCTTCGCTCAAGCGCTTGCCGTGATCAGCGCCGGATCGTCGGCGTGTCCGATGAGAATGCTCTTGACCCAGTCCTGCCAGGTCGCCGCGAATGCCTTGCGCGCGTCGTCCGACGCATCGTCGCCGAATGCGTGTTGCATCCGCTGCCTGAGATCCGGCGGCTGCGGTACGGCTCGCATGTCGTGCGACAGCGTGACCGAAGCGCCGCTATCGATGCGCGTAAAGCGGATCTCCCCGGCCAGCGGCGCACCGAATCGCAACAGGTCGCGGCGCGCAAAGCGCCCGGCGAGGCCCTTGAACCCGCCGTCGCCGGCAGCACCGGTGATGAGACCGGCGACGCTCGCGATCACCCCGGTCACGCCTTCGTCGAGGTTCGCGCGTAGCTCGACCCGCAGCTCGCCGCGGCGGGCCACCTCGCCCGGATAGAGTTGCTCCAGGGCACGGCGCGTCATCAGCCAGGCGCAGGCCACGGTCGGGCACGAGTGCCCGGCCAGTTTGACCGCGTCGATGTAGCGGTACTCGACGATGCCGTCCTCGCTTGCACCCAGCGTTTGAGCCAGGGGGTCGATGACGACGATCGGCGGCACGGCAGCAAAGAAGGATGGTGTTTTCATCTTCGGTATTTTCCGCTTATCGCTTCATGGTCTTCTCGTGGGACGGATCGTTCAGACAATGCGCACGTCCGGCGCTGCGGATCGCGTCGTGTCGCGACCGCATCCGCACGGAGTATACGAAGTGTCCGAGCGAAATCTCTTATGATGGGCCGAGTCGCGCCGGTTGTCCCTCGGCTAGCGCACAGCGCGCTTCGATGCGACCTCGGCCATCGTGTCCAGTGCGATGTTCGAGTGGGCGTAAGCCGCTCCCGCACGCATTTCCGCGGCGACCCAGATCGCTTCCATGATCTCCTGCTCCGAAGCGCCTTGCCCCAGCGCGCCCTCGGTGTGACCGCGAATGCAATAAGGGCATTGCGTTACGTGGGCAACAGCCACCGCGATCAGCTGTTTGTGTTTCCTCGACAGCGCGCCCTCGGCGAATGCTTTCCGGCTGAATTCCTTGAACGCAGCGGAAACCTCTGGCGTAAGCTCAGTGCGCTTGTGCGAAAGCTCTTGGCTGGGACTTGGATACAGATCTTTTGTCACGATGCATCCCTCCTCGGTTGAAATGCGGGCTCTTATCCAGTTAGGTGCTCACAGCGCCGGCAGGTTCCGGAGCAGCACCTGGGTCTCGATGGTTGCGCCGCGGATCATCCGGGGCGGTTGCGCGAATTGGAATAACGGTACGTCGGTTTCTGTTCCAGCCTCGCGCAGGACAGGTCTCTCGGCCACAGCGGTCATTCGGGTTCGCACCCACCAACGGCCACCACGAGTCGATCGACCGTCGTAGCCGTGAAGTCTGGCCGAACGACCGTTTGCCACTTCAGACGACCGCCTCACCCTAGTGTCCCGAGTCAGAAGTTCGCCGCACAAAAGATGCCGAAATCGACGCCATACTTTGTCGCGAATCCTCGCCAGGTGTCCAACCTGGCTGCGGTTCGCTTCGCGTCTGGCGTCGATTTCGA
>WYBJ01000001.1 GCA_011525945.1 Burkholderiaceae bacterium
CGTTCATCGCCGAGCGGGTAGAAGGCAATCTGACGGCCGCGTGGCAGGAGGTGCAGAAACTCTCGCTGATGCTGCCGGCGGGCAAGCTCGAAGACTCGGCCGTGCGCATGGCCGTGCTCGATGTCGCTCGCTTCGAGGTGGGCGATCTCACCGCCGCCTTGCTCACGGGCGATCGTCCCCACTACGTGCGGGTCGTGAACGGCTTGGCGGCCGAAGGCGCCGCGCCTGCGCTGTTACTCTGGGCACTGGCGAACGAACTGCGAGCGACGCACCGGGTTCTGTGCGCGCTCGCGCGCCGCCAGACCCTGCCCAACGCGCTGCGCGAGAGCCAGGTGTTCGGCCCGCGGCGCGCCTTGATCGAACGCGCCGCGCGGCGCTGGCGGCCCGCCGAGACCGAAGCCGCGTTGCTGCACGCCGCGCGCATCGACCGCATCGTCAAGGGCATCGAACGCGGCGATGCGTGGGACGAGATACGCGAGCTGGGCTTGGCATTGATGCCGAACAGATCCACCGCCCCGTTGCGCGCGCGCAACGCAGTGTAGAATGCCAGGCACCATGGACATCCAGAGTTACATGGTCGGCATCGGACGCCAGGCGCGGCTGGCGGCGCGCGCAATGGCACGCGCGGACACCGACGCCAAGAATCGAGCGCTGACGGCAATCGCCGCCGCCATCCGCGACGGCGCCGAGCGACTGGCTGCGGCCAACGTGAAGGACGTGAAGTCGGCCAAAGCGCGCAAGCTCGATGCCGCGGCGATCGATCGCCTGACGCTTGGCCCCGATGTGATCGAGACGATGGCAGCGGGTGTCGAGCAGATTGCAGCCCTGCCCGATCCCGTCGGCGAGGTCAGCGCGCTCAGCTACCGGCCCTCCGGGATCCAGGTCGGCCGCATGCGCGTACCGCTCGGTGTTATCGGCATCATCTACGAATCGCGCCCGAACGTCACCGCCGATGCCGCCGCCTTGTGCATCAAGTCGGGAAACGCGGCGATACTGCGCGGCGGCTCGGAAGCGGCGTACTCGAACCAGGCGATCGGCGCATGCGTCCACCAGGGCTTGCGCGCGGCCGCATTGCCCGAGCAGGCCGTGCAGGTGCTGGAGCTGACCGACCGTGCCGCAGTCGGCGAGCTGGTGAGCCTTTCGGAATACGTCGATGTCGTCGTCCCGCGCGGCGGCAAGAGCCTCATCGAGCGCCTGATGCGCGAATCACGCATCCCGATGATCAAGCATCTGCATGGCGTCTGCCACGTCTACATCGATGACCGCGCCGATGTCGCCAAGGCGATCCGCATCGCCGACAATGCCAAGACCCAGCGCTGCGGTACCTGCAACGCCATGGAGACGCTGCTCGTTCATCGCGATATCGCGCCGCACGTGCTGCCGTCGCTCGCCCGAATCTATCGGGACAAGGGGGTGGAGCTGCGCGGCGACGAGGCCGCGCGCGCGCTCGTGCCGAGCATGCACCCCGCGAGCGAAGACGACTGGTACGCCGAGTACCTCGCGCCGATTCTGTCGGTGCGCATCGTCGATGGAATCGAGCAAGCGATGCTGCATATCGCCACTTACGGCTCGCAGCATACCGATGCGATCGTAACCGAAGACCTCGCGCGCGCGCGCCGCTTCCTGCGCGAGGTCGATTCGAGCTCGGTGATGGTCAACGCCTCGACCCGCTTCGCCGACGGTTTCGAATACGGCCTCGGCGCGGAAATCGGCATCTCGACCGACAAGCTGCACGCGCGCGGGCCGGTCGGGCTGGAGGGACTTACCTCGCTCAAGTTCGTCGTGCTCGGCGACGGCCACATCCGAGGCTGAGGCGCGCAATGGCGAAAGCGATCGAAGTTCAGGTTCCCGACATCGGCGATTTCCACGACGTCCCGGTGATCGAGGTGATGGTGCATCCCGGCGACGCGGTCGCCAAGGACGACTCGCTGATCGCGCTCGAATCGGAAAAAGCGACCATGGAGGTGCCCGCGCCGTTCGCCGGCAAGGTCGCCGCGGTGCGGGTGAAGATCGGCGACAAAGTGTCGAAAGGCAGCGTCATCCTGACCGTGGAGCCGGAGGGAGCGCCGGCCGACGAAACCGCGGCGCTCGCGCCGGAGTCATCGACGCGTACCCCAACGCCCGCCGCCGCGGCGGGTGCACGCGCGCAAAGCCCGCCATTGCCTACGCGAGCGAGCGCCTCATCGCCCCAAACGCCGCAACGCGCCGAAGGCCCGAGCGCTCGCGCAGGCGCCGACCTGCACACCGAGGTGCTGGTGCTCGGCGCGGGCCCCGGCGGCTATACCGCGGCATTCCGGGCTGCGGACTTAGGCAAGAAAGTCGTGCTGGTCGAGCGCAATCCCACCTTGGGCGGTGTCTGCCTCAACGTCGGCTGCATCCCGTCCAAGGCGCTGCTGCACCTCGCCAAGGTCATCACCGAAGCCGAAGAGGCGGACGCGGCCGGCATCCGTTTCGGCAAACCGCGGATCGACCCGGCGAAGATGAAAGGCTGGAAGGACGCCGTCGTCGCTCGACTCACGAGCGGGCTAGCCGGATTGGCGAAGCAGCGCAGGATCGAGGTGGTACGGGGCACTGGCAAGTTCGCCTCGCCGCACAGTTTGCGCGTGGAATCGGCGAGCGGCGCGAAGACCGTGGGCTTCGATCACTGCGTCATCGCCGCTGGCTCCGAATCCGCCCGTATCCCCGGCTTTCCCTACGACGACGAGCGGCTGATCGATTCGACCGGCGCGCTCGAATTGGCGACGCTGCCCAAGCGCATGCTGGTGATCGGCGGCGGCATCATCGGGCTCGAAATGGCCACTGTGTACGACGCGCTGGGCGCCAAGGTGAGCGTCGTGGAGATGATGGAAAGCCTCATCCCGGGCGCCGATACCGATCTGCTGCGGCCGCTCAGGAAGCGGATCGACGCCCGCTACGAGCAAGTCTTGCTCGGAACCAAGGTCGCGCGCCTGGAACCCTCGGCGAAGGGACTGACGGCACATTTCGACGGTACGAACGCGCCCAAACCGCAGACCTTCGACGTCGTGTTGCTGGCCGTCGGACGCCGCCCGAACGGCAACGCGCTCGGGCTCGACGCCGCCGGCGTGAACGTCGATGCGCGCGGCTTCATTCCGGTCGACCGGCAGCTTCGAACCAACATCGCGCATATCCACGCGATCGGCGACATCGTCGGCGAGCCGATGCTCGCGCACAAGGCCACACACGAGGGCAAGATCGCAGCCGAAGTCATCGCCGGCCACAAGGCGTTCTTCGATGCACGCACCATCCCCTCGGTCGCCTACACCGATCCCGAGATCGCCTGGATGGGAATGAGCGAGGCGCAGGCGAAAGCCGCCGGCAGCGCGTATGACAAGGCGGTTTTTCCATGGGCGGCGAGCGGGCGCTCGCTCGCGATGGGACGCGAGGACGGAATGACCAAGCTGCTGTTCGAGCGCGACAGCCGGCGCCTGATCGGCGCTGGCATGGTCGGTCCGAATGCAGGCGAGTTGATCGCCGAGACGGTACTCGCGCTCGAAATGGGTGCAGAAGCAGGCGACATCGCGCTCACCATCCATCCCCACCCGACGCTCTCGGAAACCATCGGCTTCGCCGCCGAGATCGCCGAAGGCAGCATCACCGATCTGTATCTGCCCAAGCGCTCGTAGCGCGCTCTTACGCGTGCACCGTGCGCAGGCGCATCGTCGGCATGGGGCGTCCGTCGCGCTCGGCAAGCAGTGCGAGTGCTTCCGATTCGAGATCGGCGAAGTCTCGCTCGACAAGACCAAACAGACGTAGCGCGTGCTCTGCGCTGCCGCGCGCCACGGAACTGACCGGTTCGCCGCGATGCTGCGCGAGCACGCGCTCGGCGAGAACGCCTAGCGCGATCAGGCGTACGGCCTCGGACCGGATCGGCGGCGCTTCCAGCGCCAGCACGAAATCGGCGTGATGCCACAGCACCGCATCGCCCATTTCCTCCGGCAGATGCCAGTCGCGCGCAAGCACCGCGCCGATCACCGCATGGTCGGCGCCGAAGTGCGCCTTCTCGTGGTCGGTCACGCTGCGATCGTGTGGACATGCGCTCATCACCGAGTCATAGTCGGCGTAGCGGCAGACAAGCACCGCACTGCCGGCATCACGAAACAGTCCGAAGGTGTACGCCTCGTCGCGCTCGGCGACACCGAGCGTGCGCGCAAGGAAACCCGTGGCGGTCGCAAGCTGCGCCGACGCCTGCCAGAAGCGCACCAGCGCCGTACGCTCGCAATGCGGGAAGGCATTGCGCAGCAAGAGGCCAGCCAGCAGCAGTGCCGTACGGTCCAGACCCAGGTAGCCGATCGCCTGCTGTACCGAGCGGGCCGTGCCGCGCAGACCGTAGGCGGCCGCATTTACCGTCTTGAGGATGCCCGCCGAGGCGGCGACGTCGCGCAGCACCAGATCGCCGATCCTGCGCACGTTCGGCGTTTCGGTACGGACCTCGCGCGAGATCTCGGCCAGAATCGCCGGACATGGGGGTAGCGCAAGCTTGCGCACGTTTTCTTCGGCGTGTTCTTCCAGCCGGGCAAACTCGAGTTGGGTCATTTCCATGGCGATCGCGTACGGCCGAAAAGCAGACGCTTCGAGTCTCTTGTTACGGCCATGTGCCGCGGGGTCTGAAGGCCGTTGACGCGCAAGCGCCACGGACCGGCGCACGATTGACTGCGGGCTGAGACCCTTGAACACCAAGTTGTGGCGCCGGCATTCTGCGAGCGTGATGATGCGGATCGCTGTTTGCGCGCGTTTCCCCGCTCACGGCACCTGCGCCGCACCCATGCGCCCGAGGATGATGCGCGTCTTGGTGTTGAGCCACGAGGCGTGACGGTGGCGGTCGTAAAAGCGCGGATTGGGCACCATCGAGGCGAGGCGTGCGGCCTGCTCGGCGGAAAGCTGCGCCGCCGACACGCCGTAGTAATGGCGCGCCGCCGCCTCGGCGCCGAACACGCCGTTGCCCCACTCGATCACGTTGAGATAGATTTCCAGGATGCGGCGCTTGTCCATCATCGCTTCCAGCATGACGGTAGCGATCGCCTCCTGCGCCTTGCGTAGCGCCGAACGATCGCCGGACAGGAACAGATTCTTGGCAAGCTGCTGCGAGATGGTGGAGCCGCCCGCCACCACCCGCCCGCGCCGCATGTTCTTGGCGTGCGCCTGCTGGATCGCCTCCCAGTCGAACCCTTCGTGGTCGAGGAATTTCGCGTCCTCGGCCGCGACGACCGCACGCTTCAGATGCCTCGAAATGCGCGCGTAAGGCACCCAGCGCTGGCGCAATTCGGCATTCGGGTTGTCTTCGTGCGCGCGCTCGAGATGCTGCTGCATGAACGCCGTGCGGCTCGGATTGTGCTCGACCCACCACCAGACGTGCCCGAACACCCACAGCTCGTAGACGAGCAGGATGCCCAATGCGACCCCGAGCAGGAACAGTACCGAGCGCCAGAGGATGCGGAACATGGCGGTTTCGTGCGGACGGGCGGCGCAGGCTCGACTCAGGCGGCGCTCGCACGCAGCATGGCGAGCACCGGGCGCGTATCGGGGCGAACGCCACGCCAGATATGGAACGATTCGGCCGCCTGCTCGACCAGCATGCCCAGACCGTCGATCGCAATCGCCGCACCGCAGTCGCGGGCCTTGTCGAGGAAAGGCGTGTTGCCGCCGGGCGCGTACACCATGTCGTAGGCGACGCATTCCGGCGCGAATACGCTTCCCGGAATCGGCGGTACCAGCCCTTGCAAACTGGCCGAGGTCGAATTGATCACCAGCTCGAAGCCCATGCCATTGAGCTCATCGTAGCCGCGCGCGCGCACGTTGCCGAAAAGCCCGAAGCGCTCTTGCAAAGCCCGCGCCTTGGCGAGGTCGCGGTTGGCGATCACGATCAGGCGCGCCCCGCGCGCGATCAAGGGCATGATCACCCCGCGTGCAGCACCGCCCGCACCCAGCAGCAGAATCCTGCGACCGTTGAGGCGCAACTGCAGGTTCTGCTCCAAGTCGCGCAACAACCCCGCTCCATCGGTATTCTCGCCGCTCACCGCGCCATCGGCGACGGTGAGCGTGTTCACCGCCTGCGCGAACTTGGCCCGTTCGGATACGGCCTGGCAGGCGGCCGCGGCCTCTTGCTTGAACGGTACGGTGACGTTCAATCCTCTGCCCCCATGAGCGATGAAGCGGGCGAGCTCGGCGCGGAACGCGCTGCGCGGCGCCGGCAGCCGCACGTAGACGATTTCCTGCCCGGTCTGGCGAGCGAACTCGGCGTGGATCTGGGGCGACTTGCTGTGCGCCACCGGGTTGCCGATGACGGCATATCGGTCGGGCATGAGGCGATTCCGGCGATCTTGTTGTACGCGCCCGCGAGGCAGGCAGAGGCTATTCTGCCTGGAATCGATCGGCCAGGGTGAAGCTCCAGGTGCGCGTGATCGACAGGATGTCGGTGTCGCGGGCGATGTCGGGCGGGAACGGCGCGAACGGCGCTGCCAGACGCACGATGCGCACCGCGGCTTCGTCCAGCACCCGCTTGCCCGATGAGCGACTGATCTCGACGTTCTCGAGGCTGCCGTCAGCCCGAATCTCGACCGACACCAGCAGGTTGCCGTAGATGCCGCGCGCACCCGCGGGATAGTTGAGCTCGCCTACGCGCTCGATCTTGCCGCGCCAATCTTCGATATAACGGGCGAAGCGGAACTCCTTCGCGCGTGCGCCGATGAAGGTGCGCCGCGGCCGCTTCTGGTAAGCCTCCATGCTGCGGCTCACCTGCGCCTCGAGCTGCAGCATTTCACGGCTCGCGTTCAGGATGTCGGTCGCGCTCGGCGTTTCCGGCTCCGGGCGCACCTCGCTTCGCGATTGCGGTTGCGCCATGGCTACCGCGGGTGCGGGCTCGTGCGCCTGGGTCAGCACCGGCTGGGGCGCCTGCTTGCGCGGCTCCGCCCGTTGTCTGCGCACCGAGACGTCGGGTTGCGGCTCGGGCCGCTTCAGCACCGGCAGCGGACTTCTCACGTGCCGGTCGGCGTCGGTATTGCCGCCACCGTCGAGATTCGCCTGGGCGAGAATCGTTGGCGCCTTGGGTGCGATCTCGGTGCGCGCGTTGACCAGATCGACGATCAGCGGTGTGCTGGCCGCGTCGAGCTTGCCCGGGGGGCGGATGCCGACGAAAGCCACCACCAGCGTATGCACGAGCAGCGACAACAGCAGTGCCACCTGCAACCGCGCCTGCGGGTCGCGCAGGAAAGCAATGCCGAACAGGCCGGAAAGCGACGGCATGCTCAGGTGCAGGCGCGGCGACGACACCCGATTGGCTACGTGTCCCATGCGGCCATTGTATGCAAGTTTTTCGGCGTCGTCATACAAATGACTTGTCAAACAGGAGCTTAATTCGTCGAATGGGCCTCGGATGGCGGCTTTTAAGCAACTGCGGGGGCCGCATCCGCGGGCGCCGGGCGCCGGCGGAACTCGCACGTCACGGCGAGCTCGATGAGGTCGACCGCACCGATCTCCAACTCCACGCGCGTGCCGGGCGCCAAGTCAGGCACCGAGGGTACGCGCAGGACCAGCGGCAGCCGCTCCAGCCGCACCAGGGTGTCGCGGATCACCTGCGCGTTCAGCATCCGGGCTTGCTCCTGCACGATCCAGCGCAGACACCAGTAGCGCTCCATCTGGCGCTGGAAATCGGCATAGATCTCGTAGGTCAGCTCGAAGTCGCGTATGGCTGCGAACAGGGCTTCACTGTTGCGCCCATAAACCGGAGCTTCCCCCCGGATGAGCGCAATCAACTGGCGCTGGTTCATGAGATCGACGTAGCGGCGCAGCGGCGAGCTTGCCCACACATAGTGCGCGACACCCAGCCCCTGATGGGGCGCGGCGGCGCTCGCCATCTTGACCCGCCCTTCCTGTTGCGAGCGGAACACGCCCGGCCAGTCGTGCTCGTCGAGCAGCCTGGCCCAGCGACTGTTGACCAGGATCATCAGCTCGGAGACCACCCGGTCGATCGGCAGGCCGCGCTTGCGCTGGGCGATCTCGATGTGCTCGCCGTCGACACGGAAGTCGTATTCGGCGCGCGCCTCGCGGGCGGCATCCGGCTTGCCGCGGCCTGCCTCCAGCCGCTGCGCCCAGTCGTGCAGCCTGAGCAGTTGCGCGCCGAACGCATGCTCGACGCGGCGCGCTCGCACCGCGTCGTCGTTGAACACGCGCTCGAGCATATCGAGCCGAAGATTGGCCTCGATCCACACCATTTCTAGGCGCGACTCGGTGGCGATCAGATCGAGCGCAGGCGAAACGTCGGCATAGAAGGAAAGCGCCGGCACCGCCGTGCCGGCCGCGAGCGTGTAGCGCTCGATGGCTTGCGGTGGCAGCATCGTGATCTTGTCGCCCGGCATGTAGACGGTCGAGAGCCGCCGACGCGCGATCCGGTCGAGCTCGGAGTCGATCGGAATGCCGAGTGCGGGCGCGGCGATGTGCACGCCCACCCGCATGCTGCCGTCGGCACGCTCGATGAGCGAAAACGCGTCGTCGATCTCGGTCGTGGCCGCATCGTCGATGCTGTAGGCCGGCGCCGGCGCCTGCGGCAGATCGACCGGAAGCGGCGGAGGCTCCAATGCCGGAAATCCGGTCCCTTCCGGGAAGTGCTCGAACAGGAAGCGGTCCGCATGGTAGCGCGCGCTGGACGGCAAGGCGCCGCAGCGTTCGAACAGCTTGGCGGGCGTCGTCTTGAGCACCGCGCACGCCGCCTCGAGTGCTTTCGCCTCGAGCGCGTTGCGGTCCGGCTTGTACAGCAGGCGCGCGCGCACGGGCTCGAACTCGGCGGGCAGGCGACCGCCCAGAAGCTCTTCGACGTAGCGCTGCTGCAACTCGGTCTGGCGCTGCTTGCGCTCGATCGCCGCCAGCGCCGCGTTCAAGGCGTCCTCGGGCGCTGCCTTGTAGCGCCCCTTGCCGCGCCGATAGAAATACATCGGCGCCGAGTGCAGCTTGAGCAGCAACGCCGCAGCCTGCAGCGCGCTCGGCCGCTGGCCGAAGTAATCCTCGGCCAAGGCCTCGAAACCGAACTCGTCCGGCCCGCAACACTGCCAGACGAAGTCGAGCTCGATCGCGGCCGCGAGCGCCTGCGCCTCGGCGAGAAAACCGACGAGCGCGCTCGTTTCGAAGCGCAACAACACGGCGGCGGCCTTTACCTTGGCGCGCTTGCCCGACGCGGTCTCGACCTGCACAGAGGTCCCGTTGTCCGACAGCACCGTGCCGACTTTGAAGTCGCCTTGCTCTTCGAACAGGACATTCATGCAGGTCATGGGAAATGTAGGGCAGAGGACCGGCGGCGCGCAGGAGGCGAAATTCTACCAGCCGCTTCGTCGCGCCTCGGTACGAACACCGGCCGGCGCACGCCGTACGACCTTGGCTGCGAGTGTTCGACGCGGTGGCGGAGGCCGTGTGCCGTGCTCACCCGAGACCGAAGTCGATCACGGCATCGAGGTAGCGGGAGAAGTCGGCAAAGCCATGGTCGCCACCGGCGTGGACGATACAACGCGCCGCCGCGAAGCGCGCCAGCGCGATGCGCGAATCGAGCACTTCGTCCCCGCTAGCAACCACCAGCAGATAGCGCTCGGGGCGCGTGATCGCTTCGACGTCGAGCGCACGCAATGCTTGCAGATGCTCCGGCGTGAGCTCGTAGTGCGCACCGGAATAGAGATTGCGCTGCGGCCCGAGCGCGCCGGCGAGCAAGACGGCCGGGTGAATCGCCGGATTCACGAGAACCGCGCGCACGCCGTAGCGCTCGGCGAGCCAAGTCGCGTAATGACCGCCAAGGGAGCTGCCGACCAGGGTCAGGCTGGCTGCAGCATGGCCTTTGAGCAGCGCCTCGGCGGTCGCGATGGCATCGCGCGGGTGGTGAGAAAGCGACGGTGCGACGAAGTCGTGTGCACGCCCCCGTTCGCGCAGGCGCTGCGCAAGTGCACGCGCCTTGAACGATTCGGGTGAACTGTTGAAACCGTGCAGATAAACAAACACGACGCAAGCCCTCGTGCCCCACGGCAGGGCCTCTCGTTGACACCGACATCCGCCGGGTGCTCCAATCAAATCATGCAGGTAGGCTTGCACGCAAGCCCTCGGAGAATGTTGCCGCGATGACATTCGGCGTAACGGCTGCGGTGCTGGCTGCGGCACTGCTGCACGCGACCTGGAATGCGCTCATCAAGGCGAGCCGCGACGTCGTTTTCAATACGGCGCTCGTGGTGGCCGGCGCGGCGCTGGTCTCAGCGCCGCTGCTGCCGTGGCTGCAGGCGCCTGCGAGCGCGAGCTGGCCCTACCTCGGCGCATCGGTAGTCGTGCATCAAGGCTATTTTGCCCTGCTCGCTGCTGCCTATCGGCGCGGCGACCTGAGCTTTGCGTATCCGCTCATGCGCGGACTGCCGCCGCTGCTGGTTGCGCTCGGCGGGCTCGTGCTGCTGCCCGATACGCCCTCGCCGTGGCTCTGGAGCGGCGTCGTCGCGATCAGCCTGGGTGTGCTCTGGATCGGCGGCCTGCATCCACGCACTCTCGTCGTGCGTGCTCGCTCGGCCGCGTTCGCGATCGCCAATGCAGGCGTCATCGCAGCCTACACGCTCATCGACGGCATCGGCGTACGGCTCTCGGGCAGTGCGTCGGGCTATGGCTTGTGGCTGTTTTTTCTCACCGCCTGGCCATACGTCGCAATAGCGCTATGGTCGCGGCGCGGGACGCTCGGCGCGCACCTGCGCCGCCACTGGTGGCGGGGCCTGCTCGCCGGCACCTTGAGCATCGCGGCCTATCTCATTGCGCTCTGGGCAATGACGCTGGCGCCGATCGCCGCGGTGGCGGCACTGCGCGAGACCTCGGTCATCTTCGCCGCCCTTATCGGTGCGTGCCTGTTGAAGGAGCCTTTCGGGCGCCACCGGATCGCGGGCGCTTGTCTGGTCGTCGCCGGCATCGCGCTGTTGAAGGTGTAGTGTGCGCACTTCGAATCGTGCGCAAACCGTGACGTGCCGCGCGCGTCGCCCGCCCCCGGGCACACCTCACAAAGGAGAACGCATGTCCGCCGAAAGCCGCCTCGCCATCGAAACCGATCTCCGCCTCAATGCGCTGGCGCGGTCGTGACGGAGGTGAAGGCGGCACTGCGGCGCGCGTACCTCAATCCGCCCTCGCGCCCGAGGTCTTTACCACCTTCGCCCACTTGACGATCTCGGCGTGCACGAACTTCGCAAAATCCGCCGACGACATGAACGACGGCTCGGCGCCGAGCGGGGCAAGCCTCGCCTTCATTTCATCGCCGGCCAGCACCGCCTGCATATCGGCATGGATCTTCGAGACGATGTTCTTGGGCGTGGCCGCCGGGCCGAATACGCCGTACCACGACTCGACGTGGAATCCGCGCAGCCCCGATTCGTCCACGGTCGGGACGTCGGGTAGCGCGGGCGAGCGTTTCAGGCTCGACACGGCGAGCGCGCGCAACTTGCCGGCCTTGATCTGCGGTACGGCCGGGGGGAATCCCATCGAGGCGAGCTGGATCTGTCCGCCCAGAAGGTCGCCCATCATCTGCCCCGATCCGCCCTTGTACGGGACGTGCAGCATGTCGATCCCCGCCATGGTCTTGAACAACTCCATGGCGAGATGGTTGGGCGAGCCCAGGTTGGGCGAGCCGAACGCGATCTCCCCGGGGTGCTTCTTCGCCAATGCGATGAGCTCTCGGGCCGACCGCACCGGCATCGACGGATGCACCACGATGACGCTCGGAAACGTTGCGATGTTGGCGATCGCGACGAGGTCTTTTTCCAGGTCGTAATTGATCTTGCGGAACAGGCTCACACCGATCGCGTGCGGCGCACCTGCGACCAGCAGGGTGTAGCCGTCGGCGGGCACGTTCTTCGCCACGTGCTCCGCGCCGATGCGTCCGCTCGCCCCGACCCGGTTTTCCACCACCACCGATTGGTTCCAGCGATTGCTCAACTGCGCGGCGGTGAGCCGCGTGAGCACATCGGTGGAGCCCCCGGCCGAGAACGGGGCGACGATGCGCACAACCCGGGTTGGAAAATCCTGCGCGTGCACCCCGCCCGCCAACGCCACGCCGACTGCGCAGCCGATCCATGTCATCTTCATGTATCCCTCCTCGCTTGGTTGTTGATCGTTCATATGCCGTGATAAGCGCCGCCGTCGACATGCCAGGCTGCACCCACTACGAAACTTGCGCGCTCGGAGGCGAGAAAAGCGACCACCGAGGCAACCTCCTCGGCGCGCCCCATGCGCCCGAGCGGCAGCTTCTTCAACCGCTCCTCACGGATCGTCGCCTCGGGCTTGCCGGTCAACTCGGCCAGCAGCCTCATGGTCTCGTCCTGCCGATCGGTGTCGATGATATGCGGCACGACCGCGTTCACCAGCACGTTGTATGGCGCCATGAGGAGCGCAATCGACTTGGTGAGATTGAGAACGGCAGCGTTGTTGAGGCCGACCGGGATGGTGATCGCACCCGCCTCGCGCCCACCCACGCCGGCGAGGTTGATGATGCGGCCCCAGCCGCGCGTCTTCAGGTGCGGGATCGCATGGCGCAGACAGCGCACGTAGCCATTGAGCTTCTGCTCGAACAGCGCCGGCCACGCCGCCTCGGTGAGCGAGGCGAAATCGGCCGGATTCACGCTGCCGGCGGCGTTGACCAGGATATCGAAATGGCCGAACTGTTCGATAGTCGCCTGCACCATGGCGCGAACGGCGTCGTCGTCCTCCAGGTCCGCGGCCACGGCATGCACCTCGGCGGTGCCGCAGCAAGTAAGCCGATCGCGGGTCGCCGCCAGTCGCTGCGGATCGCGCGCCGTGATCATGACGTCCGCACCTTCGTCGAGCAGCGCCTGCGCGATGGCGCAGCCGACGCCGCGGCTGCCGCCGGTAACGAGCGCAACCTTGCCCTTCAATCCGAAATCCATGACCTCATCCTCGCGCACCGCGCCGTCACTGGATCGAGCGATATTCGCTCTTCGCCCATCCGCGCGAACCTAACCCGCGTCCGCGAACCTCAAACCACTCCCGAGACGCCGCCATCCACGTTGATGCAAGTGCCGGTGATGTAACTGGCCGCGCTGGAAGCGAGGAAGGCGATCGCGTTGGCGAGATCCTCGGGCTCGCCCATGCGCCCGAGCGGCACGGTCTTGGCGTGCGCGGCGAAGTGTTCTTCCACGGTGCGTCCGGCGCGCTTGGCGCTACGCTCCTGCTGCGGCGTCTTGATCTTGCCCACGCAGGCGACGTTGACGCGGATATTGTGCGCACCGAGCTCTTTCGACAGCGCCTTCGCCAGCGTGACGCTCGCCTGGCGGCTCACCACCGTCGGCAGTTGGTTCGCGCCCGGCGATGCGGCCGCCGACATGGTGAGCATGATGATGCTGCCGCCGCCCTGCTTTTTCATGTGCGGGACGACGCAGCGCACGCCCTCGATCGGCGCATACAGCTTCACTTCCATGTCGCTGCGCCAGGTCTTGTCGTCGACCTTGTCGAACGCGTTCTGGCCCGAGCCGCCGGCATTGTTCACCAGCACGTCGATGCGGCCGAATCGTTTCACCGTCTCGTCGATGAACCGCGCCATGTCGGTGGTCGCATCGCCGTTGACGGCGAGCACCTGCACGCCGAGCGCCTCGACCTCGCGCGCGGTCTTGGCGAGCGGCTCCGGGCGGCGCGCCAAGATGGCGACATTCGCGCCTTCCATGGCAAAGCGCAACGCCGTCGCCCTGCCGATCCCTTCGCTGCCGCCGGTGATCGCGACAACCTTGCCCTTGAGTCCCAGATCCATGTGATCTCCCCTGAAATGAATGGCCGCGGATACGCGCTCGGCGAGCTTGTGCATCGGCCCCGGCAGGTGCCCGATTATGGCCGAATTCGCCCGCTGCGGCGTCAGCACCCGCGCCAGCGCGGCGCCCGGCCCTCGAGCATTGCGCGTAGCCCTTCGCGTGCATCCTCGCTTTGCATCACGCCTTCGAGGATCGAGCGCGCCCGGGCTAGCGCCTGGTCGTAGGGCAGATCGAGCGTGCTCGCGGTCGCGCGCTTCATCGCGCGAATGGCCAGTGGCGCATTCGCGAGCACCTTGGCGACAGTCTCGTCGAGCCCGGGCTCGAGCGCATCGTCGGCGACCACCTGATTGACCAGACCCAGCGCGTGTGCGCGTTCGGCGTCGAGGTAGTCGCAGGTGAACATCATCTCGTAGGCGATGTTGCGGGGCACGGCGCGAGCGAGCGTCGCGGGCCCGCTGATCGACGCGATCCCCATGCGCGCATGCAGCCAGCCGATACGGGCGCTGCGGCTGACAAGGCGAATATCCGAACCGAGTAGTATGGCCGCGCCGCCGCCGCGCAGCTCGCCGCGCGCCGCGCACACGACCGGCTTGGTCATCTGGCCGAGCGCCTGCAACACGGGTGCGAAGAAGTCGCCGCTGCGCCCCTCGCGCGCAAGGTCGGCCACGTCCTGACCGATGCAGAAGTCGTCGCCACGTGCCCGGATCGCCACCACCCAGACTTGCTCGTCGCGCTCGGCCGCGCGCATGCGCACGGCCAGCGCGTCGAGGCCGGCTTGCGTGAGGGCGTTGCGCTTCTCGGGCCGGTTCAGCGTGATCGTCGCGACCCGGTCGCGCGCTTGATACAGCACCTCATCCATACGCGGCACAGAATATCACGCCAGGTGCGGCGAGCCGCCCGATGTCTGCCTGCGCCAACCCCAACTCGTACAGGACGGCTGCCGTGTGCTCGCCCGTGCGTCGCCCGGCATGGCGGATCTCGCCCGGCGTCTCGGACAGCCGCGGCACTGGCGCAGCCAGACGCACCTCACCGAGTCAGATCGTCGTAGCCCAAGCCCCATTGTTCGAGCGCGCCGGATCACCGTTGCAGTCCTCGACTTTGATCACGTCCGCGCCGAAATCGGCCAGCAAGTGCCCGCAGAAGGGCGCCGCGATGGTGGCGCCGAGCTCGAGCACGCGGAACGGGGCGAGCGCGCCGGCGTGGCCGTCGCTGCCGGTACTCATCGCACTCTCAGCGCGAGCTTGCCGACCGCGCGGCGCGAGGCGATGGCGGCGAAGGCCGCCGCGAACTCGCTCAGCGGGTACACCTCGCTCACCAGAGGCGTGATGCTGCCGCGATCGTACCAGTCGAACAACTCGGCCATGACGCGGCGCATCTTGCGCGGATGCCGGTCACGATAATCGCTGATCTGCAGCCCCAGCACCGCGATGTTCTTCACCAGCAGGTAGTTCGCCTTGACTTCCGGGATCCGCCCGCCGGCGAAGCCGACCACGACCAGGCGCCCGCTCCACGCGAGCGCGCGCAGGCTCGCGTCGAAAACGTCACCACCCACCTGCTCGATCACCACGTCGGCGCCGCGCCCGTCGGTTGCCTTGCGCAATTGCTCGCGCAAGCCGTCGCGCAAATTGGGAACCGCCACATCGATCACGTGATCGGCGCCGTTGCGCCACGCGATCTCCGCCTTCTGCGGCGTACTCACCGCGGCGGCTACGGTCGCACCCAGTGCCTTGGCGATCTGCACCGCGGCGAGTCCCACGCCGCCGCTTGCGCCGGTAACGAGCACGATCTCGCCCGCGCGCAGATCCGCGCGCTCGACGAGCGCGAAATGCGCCGTCTGATAAACGAGGCCGAACGAGGCGCCTTCCTCGAAGCTCATCGGTTCGGGCAGGACAAAGCAGTTGTCCTGCACACACACGGCTTGTTCGGCGAAGGCGCCGTGCTCCATCCACGCGAGCACTCGATCGCCCGGCTTGCAAGTCGTGACCGCTCGACCGACGGCGGCAACCACGCCCGCGCACTCCTTGCCGGGAACGAACGGCGAGCGCGGCAGGATCTGATACTTGCCGCCCATCACCAGCAGGTCGGGAAAGTTTACGCCGGCGGCGTGCACGTCGATCAAAACCTCGTTCTCGCCGGGCCGGGGCGGTGCGAACTCCTCGACTCGGATCGATTCGGGTGGGCCGAACTCGTGTACGACGACGGCTTTCATCTCAGCCCGGGCGGCGCCGAAGCTTCTGCAAGCGAAGCACGCCAGGCGCTTCACCGCGCCCCGCCCGCGGGCAGACTTCGCCGGCGTGACAAGCGCGCCTGCCGCCGGCGCAGACGCCGCGTCGTGCGATGAAATTGTCCGGCAACGCCGGATCCCTGCCGCGATGAAACACGTACACGCCTTCTTTCGAATCGCCCGCCGCGCCGCCACTTCGACGAAGCCACAACCTTCCTGCAAGCACGCCCAACCTCCAATGACGTCGCACTCGATGCGGTGCGGGCCATGCGTCATGGTCGCTCGTCCACGACGGCCGGAAGCGTGAACGATGGTACTTCTTTTCCTTACCGGCGTGCAGGACTGGGCGTTTTCTCGCCGTCGATCGTCTCGCGCATCAAGCGTAACAGCGTCGCCAGCGTCGCTTCATAGCGTTGCAGCCAGGGCCCGAGCGTTTGCTTGTCCCAGCGGTAGAAGCCGCGGCCGACGGTCACACCCACATCGCCCGCTCTTACGCGCTTTGCCAGCGCGCGCGGCGGCACGCGGCTGTTGTTCAGGGTCGGATAGATCTGAGTCGCGGCGCGGTGATTGATGACGAGCCCGTTCAAATCGCGCTGTCGCACCGGGCCGCAGACGACGTAGCGAAAGCCGAAGCCGTAGCGCACCGCGCGATCGATATCCTCCAGCGAACAGATGCCTTTGTCGACGAGACTGAAGCACTCGCGCATCATCGCGTGCTGTGCGCGGTTGACGATCATCCCCGGGACGTCGCGATTGAGGTTGACGACGATCTTGCCCAGGGCGCGCATCCACTGGTTGATACGGCGGATGGTTGCGGGCGAGGTGCGGGCACCGCGCACGACCTCGATCAGGGGCGAGATGTTGGCTGGCGTCGCCCAATGCACGATCGCGACCCGGTCCTTGTGCTTCACCTTGCGCATCACGTCGGCCAAGCGCAGGCTCGAGGTGTTGGTCGTGAGGATCGCCGTACGCGGAGCGAGCGCCTCGATGCGCGCGAATACGCCCTGCTTGAGCGCCAGTTGCTCGGGCGCCGCTTCGATCACCAGCGCAATCCGCCGCCAGGGGATCGTATCGAGCGTCTCGTGGACATGGAAGTGCTTGGCGGCCGACTTGGCCGCGCGTAGCGGCGCAGCCGCGGCGCGGAAGCGCGCCGGCAGCGATATCCGCATGTGCGACGCCGTCTCCTGGCAGTGCACCTCCCAGCCGGCGGCGGCAAGCACCGCGGCAATATCGCAACCCATCTTGCCGCCGCCGACGACAGCCGCCGTGCCGGAAGGTTCGGGCGCACCGCGACCCGGCAATGCAGCGCGACGACCTCGGTTCCGCCGACCACGGCTAGCGCGAGCCACTGTCGATCTCCAACCGCCTGTGTTTCGATTCGATCAACACGATACGCCGATGTCGAGCTGCTCGCGCGCTACGGCGAACGCTCAGTTCGGGCGCGCGCCCGAGGCTTTGATGACCTTGCCCCACTTGCGCACTTCGGCTGCCAGATACGCACCCGCCTCCGCGATACTGGCGTGGGCAGTCTCCAAACCCTGGCGCGCAAACTGCTCGCGCACCGCAGGCGCCGCGGCGATCTTCCCCAACTCGGCATTGAGGCGCTGCATGACGGGCTTGGGCGTGCCCGCCGGGACCACCAGCGCATACCAAGTGGTGAATTCGTATCCGGCGACGCCGGCCTCGATCATGGTCGGTACTTCGGGGAAGAACGACGAACGCGCGGGTGTGGTCACGGCCAGCGGTCGCAGCTTGCCGGATTTCAGGTGCGGCAATGCCGATGCCATGGTGGAGATGATGAAGTCGGTGCGCCCGCCCATCAGGTCGACCAGCGCCGGGGCGAGGCCCTTGTACGGTACGTGGTTCATGCGCGTGCCGGTGCTGAGCTGCAGCAGCTCGGTGGCCAGATGGGAGGCCGTGCCGATGCCGCCCGAGCCGTAGTTGATCGCGCCAGGCTTCGCGCGCGCGAGCGCCAGCAACTCCTTCACGCTCTTCGCCTTCACGCCCGGATACACGACCAGAATATTGGGCTGGCGGCCGATGATCGACACCGGCGCCAGATCGCGCAGCGTGTCGTATGGCAGCTTCGGCATGAGCGTCGCGTTCACGGCCAGGCTGATGTTGTTGATCAGCATCGTGTAACCATCCGCCGGCGCCTTGGCGGCCACATCGGTGCCGATCGTGCCACCCGCACCGCCGCGGTTGTCGACCACCACACTCTGGCCCAGCGCCTCGGAGAGCTGCTGTGCCACGATGCGCCCGACGATGTCGTTGCCCCCGCCGGGTGCAAACGGCACGATGAAGCGGATCGGACGCTGCGGAAAGGACTGTGCATCGGCCGCCGCTGCCGGTAGCGTCGCTGCCAGTAGCGACAATGCGCATGCGATCGTGGCGCTCTTACGGTGGACTTTCTTCATGATTGCTCCTCCATGGTTCGACAATCGGGCGAACTGACGCTCACGGCACCGCCTCCAGATCCTCGCGCAGCTTGTCGAGCCGCTCCAGGTTGCGCAGCGCGCGCGCCTCA